>JBFHRE010000027.1:0-22227 GCA_041591895.1 Acidimicrobiia bacterium | reverse complement strand
GATGCTCGAGGCGGTGAGGGTCGTGCTCGAGAGCGGCTCGGACCTCAACGGAGATCTCGTAGTCGTGACCGTTCCCGCCGAGGAGGACGGCGGCTCGGGCGCGCTGGCGGCCATCCGGGCCGGGTGCACCGCGGACATGGCCGTGATTCCCGAGCCCACCGGCCTCGACGTGGTTGTCGCCCACGCCGGAGCCATCACCTTCACGATCCGGGTGCCGGGCAAGGCTGCCCATGCGTCCACGCGTCTCGCCGGGGTGTCCGCGCTCGACAAGCTCAGGGTGGTTCTCGACGCCCTCGAAGCGGATGAACGGACGCGTAACGAGTTGGAGGAGCACCCGCTGATGAAGGCGCTCGGCCTCCCGTACCCGACGATCATCGGCATGATCGAGGGAGGGTCGTGGGCTTCGACCGTGATGGATGCCGTCGAGGTGGATGGGCGTTACGGGGTTCGGTTGGGGCAGACGGCCGCAGAGGCGGAACTCGATCTGCGGGCGGCGGTGGAGAAGGCCTGGTCGGGCGACCCGTTTCTCGCCGGACATCCGCTCGATCTCGACGTCTGGGGTGGGCGGTTCGATTCGTGCTCGGTTCCGGCTGACTCACCGCTCCCGCAGTCGGTGGCGGCGGCCCACCAGCGGTTGACGGGTGAGACGCCGGAGTTCCTCGGGGCACCATACGGCGCCGACATGCGGCTCCTGATCAACCAGGGCCATACGCCAACCGTGATGTATGGGCCAGGACACGCGACGCAGGCACACACGGCCAACGAGTTCGTTCCGCTCGAGCAGGTCTACACCTGCGCCGCAGTTCTGGCGGATTGGCTCAGCGAGAGTTGACCTGATCCGTCGCCGGACCGCCCGGGAAGGCGATCAGGCTCAGGCCGACTCCGAGAAGACCGCTGAAGAAGATCGCCCCGGTCCACACCTCGACGGGCCATCCAATCGTCCCGGTTACGGCTCCCAACGACATGTGGACCGTCCACATCGCGATCGGAGCAAGCGCGAAGGCCAGGCGAGTCGGCCCGATCGACGTCGGACCCAACCCCTTTCGGGCCCCGAATCCGTCGAGCACCATTCCGGCCGCGAATGGGGCGATGACCTCCCACGGCCGGTCGAATGCCACGATCCCGGCCATCAGCACCCCGGTCCCACCCATCGCGAGGGTGAACGAGCCGGGGGGCAGCTCGAACCTGCGGATGGCATACGTGGCCGGCCCCAGGAGCACGAGCGTGGTGATCAGTATCTCCAGGGTTCCGAACACCGCCGCACCGGGGGACTCGTCATAGGCGATCTTGACGGCATCGGACGTCGGTCCCCAGGCGTACAGCATGAAGAACGCAATTGCTCCGGTGAGGAGGAGAAGCGAGAGCGTGGCCGCAACCGCGTCTGCGGGCGAGATGCGCCGACCCGGGTGGCGGTGGGCGACTGCCCGGATCGGGCTCGTGATCGCCAGGATGCCTCCAGTGAAGAGCACCAGGTGAGGGGGACTGAGGAGTGCCCGGAACGTGGTCTCGATTCCGAACACCGTGTGCCAGAGCATGTCCGCGACCCCGCCTGCGCTGAAGACCAGGAGCCCGAGCATTCCGAGCTCATAGCCTGGAGGGATCGCCTGGCGGAATGAGCGATCAGGAGCCAGTCTCCGGATCGTCAGCCATACCATCCAGGATGCGCCCGCGGCGAAGCCCGAATAGAACAGCGCATGCCACGGAGTGAAGAAGGTCTCCAACTCCTCCAAGTTGGTGTGTGCCCACCCATCGACGAAGAGGCCGATGAGCAGCCAGATGCCGAGCAGCCCGGTGACGGTGTCCTGCCGGGCGGTGGTCGGCATCGATGCGGAGACCGGATGCTGCGTCTTCGTCGGAGTGGTCATGTGTGTCCCATCTCGTGCCGGCTCTTTTCGCACCGGCCTCTTTCGCGTCGGCTCGTGAGGGCTCGCCTTCAGGCGTTCAGGCGGTCCACCCTAGGAGCATCTCACCCATGGTCAGGTACAGCCACCAAAACAAGATTGCGATCGGGATCGAGACGAGTGACAGGACCGGCTTCCGTCGAGCGAAGCGGATCACGAACACCAGGCCGATGCCGTACAGGAGCATCAGGAGGAGGTACCAGGGGAAGAAGGGGACCATGAGACCCGAGGCGAGATACGGGAAGACCCCGGCGGCGAGGTAGAGCACGATCGTCACCCAACCAACCCATCGATGCGGGGTCTCGGCCACGCGCGGAGCATACATCGGGCGCCAGCTACCGGCTGCCAGCTACCGGCAACCAGGGTCGGACAAACTCGGAGGCTGGAGGCTGGAGGCTGGAAGCGCTCGGCCCGCGGCCGAGCTATGTGATCTGGTCCAGCACGAACGACAACACGAACGCCTCGTCTCGCCAAACCCGGTAGCGCCCGGTGGGACCGGCGTGACCTGCACCCAGCTCTGTCTTGAGGAGCAGCGGCCCGCGGGCGCGGGCGCCGGCCCTCAGCTTCGCCACCCACTTCGCCGGTTCCCAGTAGGCGACCCGGGGGTCGTTCAACCCGGCCGTGACCAACATCGCCGGATACTCCTGGTCGATGACGTTGTCATAGGGCGAGTAGGCGCTCATCCACACGAAGTCCTCGGGTCGCCGCGGATCGCCCCACTCCTCCCACTCGATCACGGTCAGCGGGAGCGAAGCGTCCAGCATCGTGTTGATGACGTCGACGAACGGCACCTCGGCCACGACGGCGGCGAAACGGTCCGGGGCCTGGGTGGCCACGGCCCCCATCAACAGTCCGCCGGCCGATCCGCCCCGGGCGGCGAGCCGGTCGGGAGTGGTCAAACCTGACGAGATGAGGTGGTCGGCAGCGGCGATGAAATCACTGAACGTGTTCTGCTTGTGCTCGAGCTTCCCCGCGTGATACCACGGTTTGCCGAGTTCGCCTCCGCCGCGGATGTGGGCGACGGCGAACACGACTCCCCGATCGAGCAGGGAGAGGCGGGCCACCGAGAACCACGGGTCGGTGGGGATCTCGTACGACCCGTAGGCGTACAGGAGGGTGGGGGAAGGGGTGGCGGTTCCTTGCTTGCGGACGAGTGAGATCGGGATCCGGGTTCCGTCGGCTGCAACGGCCCAGTCGCGCCACGCCTCGTACTCGCCGGGGTCGTAACCCCCCAGCACCGGAGTCTCCTTGACGAGCGTCCGTTCCCCGCTGGCGAGGTCGATGTCGATCACCTGCGGCGGGGTGGTCAGCGACTGATAGGCGACCCGGAGGACCGATGTGTCGTACTCCAGGTTCCGCCCCGGTCCGACGCTGTACACCTCCTCGTCGAACGGCAACACGTACGGGTCTCCGCTGTCGGGAAGCACGGTGATCGAAGTCAGGGCATCCGTTCGACCGGCAACGACGATGTGACCGGCGAGCGCCATCGCACCGGCGACCTTTCGGGCGGGATCAGGGGGTAAGAGCTCTTCGACATCCGCCGGGTCGTCGACCGCGATCGACAGCAGTCTTCCGTTGGGGGCCTGGTCTTCGGTTACCACGATCCAGCGTCCGCCCTTGTGGTCGACGGAGTACTGAATTCCGTGGGTGATCGGGAGGACGGGTTCGAACGAATCGTCGGAATGGTCGGCAGCCAGGGCATAGGCGCCGGCCGTGACCTGGCTACCGGTCGAGACGATCAGGTATCGGTCGTCCTGGGTCGTTCCGATGCCGACGAACATCCGCTCGTCGGCTTCGTGGAACGCCTGGACGTCCTCGGATTGGGCGCTGCCCAAGCTGTGCCGCCACACCCGGTCGGGCCGGTGGGCGTCGTCGACCGTCGTGTAGAACAGCCGGGTCGAATCGGACGACCACGCCGCCGAGTAGTAGGTCTCGACGAGGACGTCGTCGAGGTCGAGTCCGGTCTCGAGGTTCCGGATCCTCAGCTCGAACAGCTCACTCCCGTTTGTGTCGATCGACCATGCCAGCCGGTTGTGGTCTGGTGAGACCGAGAAGACGCCCAACTGCAGGTATTCGTGACCCTCGGCGATCTCGTTCAGATCGAGCAGCACCTGCTCCGGTCCCTCCGGGTTTCCCTTCCGGCGGACCATGATCGGGTATTGCTTGCCTTCCTCGGTCCTGCCGGCGTACCACCAATCTCCCCTTCGGGCAGGTGCCGACAGGTCGGTCTCCTGGGTTCGAGCCTTGATCTCACCGAAGATTTCCTCCCGAAGCGGCTCGAGATGCCGGGTCTCCTGCTCGGTGTAGGCGTTCTCGGCCTCGAGGTAGGCGATGGTGTCAGGGTCGTCGCGGTCCCTGAGCCAGGCGTAGGGGTCGATGCGAGTGGTTCCATGCAGCGAGGACTGCACGGGGAGCTTCTTGGCTACCGGTGGCATTCGTGGTTTGTAGCACAGACGAGGGTCGACCTCCTCCTCTAACCTCGGCCCGTGGACTGGCTGACCGAGCAATTCGAAATGACCGCCGCCCAGGCGCGACTGATTCAGACCGTCCTGGTGCTTCTCGGCGTGCTGCTGGTCCGTTGGGTGGTCCTGGCCATCGTCCATCGCCGCATCGAGGACGCCCAGGTCTGGTTCCGAACCAGGAAGTATTCGACCTACGCCGCCTTCGTGGTGATCCTGCTGTCGTTTGTTCAGTTGTGGCTCGGCGGGGTGGGAGGGGTCCTCACCTACATCGGCATCGTGTCCGCCGGTGTGGCCATCGCGCTGGCCGACGTCCTGAAGAACCTGGCCGGTTGGGCCTACATCCTCGCCCGGCGACCATTCCGCGTCGGCGACCGGGTGGAGATCGCAGGTCGAGCAGGCGATGTCGTGGACATCAGGGTGTTCCGGTTCACGATGCTCGAGATCGGGAATTGGGTCAAGGCCGATCAATCGACCGGACGCCTGGTCCATGTCCCCAATGGCTCTCTTTTCACGGAGGCCGTGGCCAACTACACCGAAGGCTTCCCGTTCCTGTGGGACGAACTTCCGGTGCTCGTGACCTTCGAGTCGGACTGGCGGCGTGCCGAGGAGATCGTGCTGGAGGTCGTCACCGAGCACGCCCCCGATGTCAAGGCGTCCCGCTACGCCGAGCAGATCCGGCGGGCCGCCCAGGAGTACTTCATTCGCTACACGCATCTCGATCCGACGACCTACACGAGCGTCGAGGATTCGGGCGTCCTCATCGCCGGGAGATACCTGGTTCCGGTGCGGGAACGGCGCGGGGTAAAGCAGAACATGTGGCGGGCACTCTTGACGGCGCTCGAAGCCAACCCAAGTGTCGAGCTGGCCTACCCGACCGTCCGCACCTTCCTGCCTGATCTGCTCAGGGTCGAGTACCCGGCAGGCGGCGACCGGCCCGGGAGTTAGCCTGTCCGCATGGCACGGCGAGATCGTCCGCCCGAGTGGCTGGTGGGGCTGATCATTGCTCTCATACTGGCCGCCCTCGCCTACGTGTATGCCGACGAGCTCGGTTTCGGCGACGAGCCTCGGCTGTTCGACCCGGAGAGCGCGGTCGCCACTTATCGCATATAGCGTGCGGTCATGACATTGCAGTTTCCAGAGGGGTTCCTGTGGGGGACCGCCACCGCTTCGTATCAGATCGAAGGAGCCGTGTCCGAAGGCGGCCGGGGCGAGTCGATCTGGGATCGTTTCAGCCACACCCCGGGGATGGTCGAGAACGGCGACACCGGTGACCTCGCCTGCGACCACTTGCACCGGTGGGAGGAAGACCTGGAGCTCATGGCGGACCTCGGCGTGAAGGCCTACCGGTTCTCGATCGCCTGGCCGCGGGTGATGCCGTATGGCCGGGGGGAGGTGAACCACGAGGGCCTCGAGTTCTACGACCGGATCGTCGACCGGCTGCTGGAGCTCGGCATCGAGCCGTACCCAACTCTGTACCACTGGGATCTTCCCCAGGCCCTGGAGAACGAGGGAGGCTGGACCGTGAGGTCGACGGCTGAGGCGTTCGTCGAGTACGCCGATCTGGTGATTGGCGAGTTGGGCGACCGGGTTGCCAACTGGATGACACTCAATGAGCCCTGGTGCTCCTCGGTCCTTGGTTACATGGCCGGACACCACGCGCCCGGCCGCAGGTCGGTCCCAGAAGGTCTGGCCGCCGCTCACCATTTGCTGCTCGCTCACGGACTGACGGTGGGGCGGGTTCGAGAGCATGGGATCTCGTTGGGCATCGTGCTCAACCAGAACTGGATGGTGGAGGCGTCCGATCATCCGTCCGATGTAGCTGCCGCTCAGCTGAGCGACCAGCAGATGAACCGGTGGTTCATGGACCCGGTGCTTGGCGGGGATTATCCCGAAGCGGCAGTCGAGGCCTACGGATGGGATAGGGGTCCGGTGCTCGATGGAGATCTGGAGGTGATCTCGGGACCGGTCGATTTCATCGGCCTCAACTACTACACCCGCGAGCTTGTGCGTTCGCACCTGATCGACGAGAGCGACAGGTCGGACGCGATCATGCCAGGGCCGGAATTCACGGAGATGGGCTGGGAGGTTCAGCCCGACGGAATGACCGAGATGCTCGTGCGGCTGTCCGCCGCCTACGACGGACCGATCTATGTCACAGAGAACGGGGCGGCGTACCCCGACACGATCGGCGCCGGGGGCAGAGTCGACGACCAGGACCGAATCTCGTATTTGGACCGACATCTACGCGCCGCCCGGAAGGCGATCGAGCGGGGTGTCGATCTCCGCGGGTATTTCTTGTGGTCGCTCTTGGACAACTTCGAGTGGGCGTTTGGCTACTCGAAACGATTCGGGATCGTTCGTACCGACTACGAGAACCAGGCCCGGATACCCAAGGCGAGCTACGACTGGTACCGGGGTGTGATCGAGCGGAACGGGCTGTAGGGCGTGCGGCTGGCGGCCGAAGGCTGCCGCCAGCTTCCAGCTGCCAGCCTCCAGCTTCCAGCTGCCCGCCTCCAGCTGCCCGCCTCCAGCTTCTTTCTGACCCGACGGCGTTTGGATGGGAAGCTGGCAGCCGGCGACTGGTAGCCGGTTGCCGGTTCTCGAAGCCGATAGGCCGCGAGAACCGTTGACATCACCCTCCTCCATCGCTTAGATTCCACGCCAGTTGCCAGGGATCGGCGACCCGTCGGGTCCGGCTCGAGAGCGATCTTCGGGAAGGCCGAGGCCTGCGGACAATCGAAGCTCCGGGTGACACCGGTCGGATCCGGTTCCGGGGTTGTTTCGGGGGGCTATGAGGCCTGTCCCGAGCATTTGTCTGGCATTGCCATGACTGGTAATGTCCCGCTCTGGTTGTCCGGACCCCCAAGGAGGCATGTCTTGTCCTCGCGCGTCGCCGAGCGCTTCTCATTTGGAAAAATCCCTGAGGTTCTCTCTCTTCCCGATCTTCTCGCAGTCCAACACGAAAGCTTCACGTGGTTCCTCGACGAGGGCCTGGGTGAGATCTTCTCCGAGATCTCCCCGATCGAAGACTTCACCGGCTCGCTTGCCCTCGAACTGACCGACCATCGCTTCGGTGATGCTCCGATGTCGATCGAGGAGTGCAAGGAGCGTGACTCCAACTACGCCCGCCCGTTGTTCGTGACCGCGCGGTTCATCAATCGTCAGACCGGTGAGATCAAGGAGCAGCAGGTCTTCCTCGGCGACTTCCCGATGATGACCGACAACGGGGTGTTCATCATCAACGGCACCGAGCGGGTGGTCGTTTCGCAGCTCGTCCGTTCCCCCGGCGTGTATTTCGACGCCACCCCCGACAAGGGCTCGGATCGGGTGATCTACTCCGGCAAGATCATCCCCGGCCGCGGTGCCTGGCTCGAGCTCGACACCGACAAGCGTGACACGATCGGTGTCCGGGTCGATCGCAAACGCCGTCAGTACATCTCGGCCTTCCTGCGGGCGCTCGGCATCGCCGAGACCGACGAGGAGATCCTCGACCTGTTCGACGGGGCCGAGTCGATCCGCAACACCCTCGAGCGCGACACCGCCCACACCAAGGAAGAGGCGCTCGTCGATCTGTATCGCAAACTGCGCCCGGGCGAGCCCACGACCGTGGAGTCGGCGCGCAACCTGATCCAGACGCTGTTCCGCAACCCGAAGCGTTACGACCTCACCCGGGTCGGTCGCTACAAGGTCAGCCAGAAGTTCAACGACGCCATCCCCGACGACTACCGGGCCGAGGGTCTCCAGATGCTGCGCGACGAGGACATCGTGGACGCCATCAAGTACCTCGTCTGGATGCACGCCGGAAAGACGACCATGACCACCCACACCGGCGTCGAGGTTCCGGTCAGCACCGACGACATCGACCATTTCGGCAACCGCCGAATCCGGACCGTGGGTGAACTGATCCAGAACCAGATCCGGGTCGGGCTCACCCGGCTCGAGCGCGTGGTCAAGGAGCGGATGACCACTCAGGATCCCGAGGGCATCACCCCGCAGACCCTGATCAACATTCGCCCGGTCACCGCTTCCATCAAGGAGTTCTTCGGGACGTCGCAGCTGAGCCAGTTCATGGATCAGCCCAACCCGCTGGCCGGGCTCACCCACCGGCGCCGACTGTCGGCGCTCGGCCCTGGCGGTCTGAGCCGGGAACGGGCGGGGTTCGAGGTCCGTGACGTTCATCCGTCCCACTACGGGCGCATGTGCCCGATCGAGACCCCGGAGGGCCCGAACATCGGTCTGATCGGGTCGCTGGCCTCGTACGCCCGCGTCAACCGGTTCGGGTTCATCGAGACGCCGTACCGGAAGGTGGAGAAGGGCAAGGTCACTGAACGGATCGACTACCTCACCGCCACCGAGGAGGAGCGGTTCGTCATCGCCCAGGCCAATGCCCCACTCAACACCAACGGCTCGTTCCAGAACGACCGGGTGCTGGTGCGTCGGGCGGGCGGAGAGGTCGACTTCGTCGTCCCCGACGAGGTGGATTACATGGACGTCTCGCCCAAGCAGCTCGTCTCCGTCTCCACCGCGCTGATCCCCTTCCTCGAGCACGACGACGCCAACCGGGCGCTGATGGGCTCGAACATGCAGCGTCAGGCCGTGCCGCTTCTCAGCGCCGACGCCCCGCTGGTGGGCACCGGTGTCGAGCGTCGGGCCGCCCAGGACTCCGGTGACATGGTCATCTCGAGTGTCGAGGGTGAGGTCGTCGAGGTGACCGGAGAAGAGGTCGTCGTCAAGGAGAAGGGCACCAACAAGAAGCACACCTTCGTCCTCGACAAGTTCGAGCGATCCAACCAGGGCACCTGCATGAACCAGAAGCCTCTGGTTCGCGAGGGTGACAAGGTCGTCGTAGGTGACGTGCTCGCCGACGGTCCTTCGACCGAGAGTGGTGAGCTGGCCCTCGGGCGCAACCTGATGGTGGCGTTCATGCCGTGGAACGGGCACAACTTCGAGGATGCGATCATCCTGTCGGAGCGTCTGGTCAAAGAGGACATCCTGACCTCGATCCATATCGAGGAGCACGAGATCGATGCCCGCGACACCAAGCTCGGTGCCGAGGAGATCACGCGTGACATTCCCAACGTCGCCGATGAGGTCCTGGCCGACCTCGACGACGACGGCATCATCCGGATCGGAGCCGAGGTCGGTCCCGGTGACTACCTCGTCGGCAAGGTGACCCCGAAGGGCGAGACCGAGCTGACTCCTGAAGAGAGACTGCTGAGGGCGATCTTCGGCGAAAAGGCTCGTGAGGTCCGTGACACCTCGCTGAAGGTTCCACACGGAGAGGCCGGAAAGGTCATCGCCGTCAAGGTCTTCAAGCGCTCCGAAGGCTTTGACCTGCCGCCGGGCGTCAACGAGCTGGTCCGGGTCTATGTTGCCCAGCAGCGAAAGATCAGCGAGGGCGACAAGCTGGCCGGCCGCCACGGCAACAAGGGAATCGTGGCCAAGATCCTCCCCGAGGAGGACATGCCTTTCCTCGCCGACGGAACCCCGGTTGACATCATCCTGTCTCCGCTCGGCGTGCCATCCCGGATGAACCTCGGGCAGGTGCTCGAGACCCATCTCGGATGGGCCGCCTCCCAGGGTTGGGAGCCATTCAAGGGCAGCAGCCCGGCGGCAGTCGGTGCGGAGTCGTGGACCAAGGTGGCGACGCCGGTGTTCGACGGAGCCCGCGAGGACGAGATCATGTCGGTGCTGGCCCATGCCAAGCCCAATCGCGACGGACAGAAGCTGGTCGGCAACGACGGCAAGGCGACGTTGTTGGACGGCCGCACCGGAGAGCCGTTCGACACCGATGTCACCGTCGGATACATCTACATGCTCAAGCTGGTGCACCTCGTGGATGACAAGATCCACGCCCGGTCGACCGGCCCCTACTCGATGATCACCCAGCAGCCGCTGGGAGGTAAGGCCCAGTTCGGTGGCCAGCGGTTCGGAGAGATGGAGGTGTGGGCGCTCGAGGCCTACGGCGCTGCATATGCGCTGCAAGAGCTGCTGACCATCAAGTCGGACGACGTCCACGGCCGGGTAAAGGTCTACGAGGCGATCGTCAAGGGTGACAACATCCCCGAGCCGGGCATCCCCGAGTCGTTCCGGGTGCTGGTCAAGGAAATGATGAGCCTCGGGTTGAACGTGGAAATGCTGGCCGCCGGCGAGGAGGTCGAGCTGAGGGACCTCGACGACGAGGGATACCGCTCCACGGAGAGCCTCGGCATCGACCTGTCGCGTCCCGAGCGGCCCGAATCCGAAGTCTGATCGTTTGAGTCCCCCTGCGACGAAGGGAAGTCATGGCACGTCAAGTATTCGATGAACTGAAGATCGGTCTGGCCTCGAGCGATCAGATCCGCGCCTGGTCTTATGGCGAGGTGAAGAAGCCGGAGACGATCAATTACCGGACCCTCAAGCCGGAGAAGGAAGGTCTGTTCGACGAGCGGATCTTCGGGCCCCAGCGTGACTGGGAGTGCTACTGCGGCAAGTACAAGCGCATCCGCTACAAGGGCATCATCTGCGAGCGGTGCGGTGTCGAGGTGACCCGGTCCAAGGTCCGCCGCGAGCGCATGGGGCACATCGAGCTGGCGGCTCCGGTCACCCACATCTGGTTCTTCAAAGGTGTTCCGAGCCGGCTCGGATATCTGCTCGACATGTCGCCGAAGGACCTCGAGAAGGTCATCTACTTCGCCGCCTACATCATCACGTCGGTCGACGACGAGAAGCGGCAGAAGGACATCCCCGAGCTCGAGGAGAACCTGCGCCACGAGGTCTCGCTGGTGCAGGAGGACTTCGAGGAGTGGAAGGGCAACCGCCTCGAGGCACTCGAGGACGAGCTCGCTCGCATGGAGGAGGGCGGGGCCAAGGCCCAGGAGATCTCTGCCCGCCGCCGCGAGGTGGAGCGGGAGATCCGCGACCGCGAGGAGCGCGCCAACCGCGAGGTCGAGCTGATCGAAGAAGCCTTCGACCAGTTCCGGACCTTCAAGTCGAAGGACCTGATCGAATCCGAGCAGCTGTGGCGCGAGATCTTCGAGCGCTACTCGATGTACTTCCACGGTGGAATGGGGGCTGAGGCGGTCAAGGACCTCCTTGCGAAGCTGGACCTCGACGCCGAGATGGAGGCGCTCAACGCCGACCTCAATGCAGGTTCGGCTCAGAAGCGGCAGCGCGCCACGCAGCGGCTGAAGGTGGTCAAGCCGTTCTGGGAAGGCAAGAACCATCCCACCGACCTGATCCTCGAGACGGTGCCGGTGATTCCACCGGATCTCCGTCCGATGGTGCAGCTCGACGGTGGCAGGTTCGCCACCTCCGACCTCAACGACCTGTATCGCCGGGTGATCAACCGGAACAATCGTCTGAAGCGTCTGTTGGACCTCGGGGCACCCGAGATCATCGTGAACAACGAGAAGCGGATGCTCCAGGAGGCGGTGGATGCGCTGTTCGACAACGGTCGCCGGGGTCGGGCCGTGACCGGACCGGGCAACCGGGCTCTGAAGTCGTTGTCCGACATGCTCAAGGGCAAGCAGGGGCGCTTCCGTCAGAACCTGCTGGGGAAGCGGGTGGACTATTCCGGCCGTTCGGTGATCGTGGTCGGACCTCAGCTCAAGCTGAACCAGTGCGGTCTGCCCAAGATCATGGCGCTCGAGCTGTTCAAGCCGTTTGTCATGAAGCGTCTGGTCGATCTCGACATCGCTCAGAACATCAAATCCGCCAAGCGGATGGTGGAGCGTCAGCGCCCGCAGGTGTGGGACGTGCTCGGTGAGGTCATCCTGGAGCACCCTGTGCTCTTGAACCGCGCTCCCACGCTCCACCGACTCGGCATCCAGGCCTTCGAGCCGGTGCTGGTCGAGGGCAAGGCGATCCAGATCCATCCGTTGGTGTGTGAGGCGTTCAACGCGGACTTCGATGGCGACCAGATGGCGGTTCATCTGCCGCTCTCGGCCGAGGCCCAGGCCGAGGCCCGGGTGCTCATGCTGTCGACCAACAACGTGCTCCGACCGGCCTCGGGCCGGCCGATCGTGACCCCGTCTCAGGACATGGTGATCGGTGTCTATTACCTGTCGGAGCTCCTCGAGGACGCCAAGGGGGCCGGCCGGGTCTTCTCGTCCCTCGACGAAGCGCGGATGGCCTACGACACAGGCGACCTCGCTCTACATGCGCCGATCCGGTTGCGGGTCGGGGAGCTGGCCGGAGACCCCGAGCTCCACGCCGATCTCATGGACTCGCTCGGCAAGCTCCTCACGGATGAGGCCGTCGACGGTTCCAAGCTGATCGACACGACGCTTGGCCGGGCGCTGATCAACACGGCGCTCCCGGAGACCTTCCCGTACGTCAACTCGATGGTGGTGAAGTCGGACATCGGCCGCATCATCGAAGTGATCATCGAACGGTACCCCCGATCCGACGTGGCCGAGGCGCTCGACGCCATCAAGTCGCTCGGGTTCACCTTCGCTACCAAAGCCGGTTTGACCATCGCGCTGGACGATGTCAAGACACCGCCGGACAAGGCCAAGATCCTCGAGGAATACGAGGCCCGGGCCGAGAAGGTGCAGTCTCTGTATCAGAAGGGTGTGGTCACCGACGACGAGCGTCGTCAGGAACTCATCGAGATCTGGACCGAGGCCACCGACCGGGTCAAGGACGCGATGGAAGCCAACATGAAGACCGAGAAGTTCAACTCGATCGACATGATGGTGGGCTCCGGAGCCCGCGGGAACATCATGCAGGTCCGGCAGATCGCCGGCATGCGTGGGCTGGTGGCCAACCCGAAGGGCGACATCATCCCGCGGCCGATCATCTCGAACTTCCGTGAGGGCCTGTCGGTGCTGGAGTACTTCATCTCTACGCACGGCGCCCGCAAGGGTTTGGCCGACACGGCCCTGCGGACGGCCGACTCGGGTTACCTGACCCGGCGTCTGGTGGATGTCTCCCAGGAGCTGATCGTCAACATCGAGGACTGCGAGACCGACAAGGGGATCAAGATCTCGCTTCTCGACGAGCGTGGGCGTCCGATCCGGAACCTGCGTTCCCGGATCTTCGGCCGAGTGCTGGCCGACGATGTCAAGATCGACCGTTCTCTGGTCGAGGCCGCCGACGGCGTGAAGCTTCGGGCCGGGAGCATGATCGGCACCAAGGCGCTGCTGGCGGTCGATGCCAACGCGGCCGAGATCGGCACCGTCAGGGTCCGGTCCGTGCTGACCTGCGACGCCGAGCTGGGCGTGTGCCAGTCGTGTTACGGACTCTCGCTCGCCACCGGACGCGTGGTCGAGCTCGGCGAGGCCGTCGGCATCATGGCCGCACAGTCGATCGGCGAGCCTGGCACGCAGCTCACGATGCGAACGTTCCACACCGGTGGTGTGGCCGGTGAGGACATCACTCACGGTCTGCCCCGCGTGGTCGAGCTGTTCGAGGCGCGGGCCCCGAAGGGCAAAGCGACCCTCTCGGAGGTGGCCGGCACCGCACGGGTGGTCGAGGACGAAGAAGGCCGCAAGATCATCGTGGAGGCGAAGGAAGGCGAGATCGCCTATCCCGTGTCCCGACGGGCCCGACTTCGGGTGGCTGACGGCGACATCATCGAAGCCGGTCATCAGCTGACCGAGGGTCCGCTCGATCCCAAGGAGGTCCTCGAGATCCGAGGTGTCCGTGCGGCTCAGCAGTACCTGGTCGATCAGGTGCAGGAGGTCTACCGGTCGCAGGGTGTCGAGATCCACGACAAGCACATCGAGCTGATCGTGCGTCAGATGCTCAAGCGGGTGCGGGTGGTTTCGGCCAACGACAGCGGGTTCCTGCCCGCCGAGCTGGTCGACGACCAGGTGTTCCGCAACAACAACCGGGAGCTCGTCCAGGATGGCAAGCAGCCTGCCGAGGGCCGGTCGGAGCTGATGGGAATCACAAAGGCCTCGCTGGCCACCGACTCGTGGCTCTCGGCCGCCTCTTTCCAGGAGACCACCCGGGTTCTCACCGATGCCGCCATCCAGTCCAAGTCGGACTTCATGCGGGGTCTCAAGGAGAACGTGATCATCGGCAAGTTGATCCCCGCCGGGACCGGATCATTGGAATACCAGGCGCTCCAGCCGGCGCTGCCGGGCGCAACCACGGTTGCCTCGCTCGGATTCCTGGGTGGAGAGGCTCCGCCCCGGTCGGTCGAAGAGGGCCTGCCGGACAACCCGGCCGAGTGGCTTGCCTCCCTCGGCGCACAGAAGCGGGCGACCGAGACGGTCGAGTTCGACGAGGAAGTGGCGGACGACTCCGGAGACGAGGACGAGGACTGATCGGACCGACGATCAAACCGATGAAGAGGCCGGGCTTTCTGCCCGGCCTCTTCTGTTGCCGGGTGGCAGTGTCGACGGCTAGCGGCGGGCTCGATAGAACGGGCCGAGGGAGGCTGTCGCAGGCAGTCTCCGTCCGGCGACGTCGATCTCCCACGAGCCGGCCTCGACATAGTCGGCGTCCACGCCGCCGGGATGCGTCACGTAGCCCATCCCGAGACATCGGTCCTCGACATGACTCCACATCCCCGACGATGTCCGACCCACGACCTCCTCGTCCCGAAGGATGGTCTCATCGTGATACAAGACCGTGTCCGGGTCCTCGAGCCGGAATTGGACCAGCCGTTTGATGCGTGGTTCTTCCCGCTGTCGGAGGAGCGCTTCCCGCCCGATGAAACCGCCCGGCTTGTCCCACGCCACTGCGAACCCGAGCCCGGCCTCGATCGGAGTGTCCTCGTCGGTGATGTCGTGGCCCCAATGGCGGTATCCGGCCTCGAGCCGGAGACTGTTCATTGCGTGATATCCGGCATTGTGGAGACCGAAGGGTTCGCCCGCGGCCACCAGGGAGTCATACAGAGCGACGGCATCCCGATTGTCCACATAGAGCTCCCACCCCAACTCGCCGACATAGCTCATTCGGACCGCCAGCACCTCGACCCCGGCCACCTCGATGGTGCGGGCCGTCGCAAACGGGAACGACTCGTGATCGAGTCGGATGCCTGCGAGCGCCGAAAGGACGTCCGGAGCCGAAGGGCCCATCAGGCCCAGCATCGCCTGGTTCTCGGTGACGTCCTCGACGGTCACGTCGTGGCCGCGAGCATGTCGCTTCAGCCAGGCCGTGTCCCGGGTGCGGCTGGCGGCGGCGGTCACCACCATGAATCGATCCTCGTCGAAGCGGGTGACGGTCAGGTCGGCCTCGATCCCTCCTCGGTCGTTAAGCCACTGCGTGTAGACGATCCGGCCCGGTTCCACATCCACGGCATTGGCCGACAACCGATCCAGGAGCACCACGGCGTCAGGCCCCTCGACGGTCAACTTCACAAAGCTGGTCTGGTCGAAGAGCCCCACCCGGTTGCGGACGGCGTTGCATTCCGCTCCCGATGCCTCGTGCCAGTTCTGCTTGCCATACGAGTAGTGGTACTCCCGGTCCATGCCCGGTGGTGCGAACCAGTTGGGCCGCTCCCAGCCGGCCGTCGACCCGAACACTGCCCTTGCCTGGTCGAGGCGACCGTGCAGGGGTGACTCCAGGATCCCGCGGGCGCTCTCGTACTGGCGGAACGGCCAATGCATCGCATAGAGGAGGCCGAGACTCTCGCTGATCCGCGCCTGTAGGAATGCCGGTTCGGACTCGAACCGGAACGTCCTCCGGATGTCCACCGCCCACAGGTCGCGGGGCGGGTGCCCGTCGATGACCCAGTCGGCCAGCACCGAGCCGACGCCGCCGGCGGATTGGATGCCGACTGAATTGAACCCGGCGGCCACGAAACAGCGATCCAGTTCTGGGGTCTCGCCCAGGTGGTAGACCCCGTCGGGGGTGAACGCCTCGGGGCCGTTGAAGAACAGTTGGAGGCCGGCCTCGCCCAGTGCCGGGACGCGATGCACTGCTCGTTCGAACACCGGGCCGACGTGCTCCCAATCTTCGGGCAGGCGGCCGAAGCTGAAGTCACGCGGGATGTCGTCGGATCTCCAGATCTTTCCCCGCGGCTCGAAGAACCCGGCCATGATCTTGCCGGTCTCCTCCTTGAAATACGTGTAACCGCCGGGGTCGCGCACGGTGGGCATGCCCGGATACACCCCGTCGATCGGCTCGGTGACGATGTAGAAGTGCTCGCAGGCCTGGAGCGGGACGTGAACGCCGGCGGTGGCCGCCAGCTGGCGGGTCCAGATCCCGGCGCACAGCACGACGGCGCCTGCCTCGACCGGTCCCAGTTCGGTCTCCACTCCCACCACCCGGTCTCCTTGGCGTCGGAGTCCGGTGACGGCGACGCCTTCGACGATGGTGGCGCCCCGGTCGCGGGCCCCCTTCGCAAGCGCGACGGTCGTGTCGACCGGGCTGGTGACACCATCCTTGGGGATGAACACCGCCCCGACCAGATCATCGGTGTTGATCAGCGGCCACCGCTCCGTGAGATCGTCGAGGTCGATCTCGTGAGCCTCGACCCCCATGCCTCGGGCCATCGACACCCCGCGCATGATCTCTTCCATGCGCTCGTGATCGGCGGCCACCGAGATCGACCCCGGAGTCCGATACCCGGTGGCCTGACCGGTTTCCTCCTCCAATCGTTCAAAGAGGCGGGCCGAATAGGTGGCGATCCGGGTGAGGGAGTGGCTGGCCTTGAGCTGGGACACGAGCCCCGCCGCGTGCCAGGTGGTGCCTCCGGTCAGCTTGCCCTGCTCCACCAACAGAACATCGGTGACTCCCCTCCGGGTGAGGTGATACGCAACGCTGCAGCCGATGATCCCACCACCAACGATCACCACTTCGGCGCGGTCGGGCAGTTCTGTCATGACGCCACGGACCGTTCCATCGAGTGGAACGGACTATTGTCTGGAACATGCAGGCGATCGAGCGTGTGTTTGCGGTGTTGAGGGCGATCGCCGGACTCGGCGGTGCCGCGGCTGTCGGCGAGATCGCCCGGACCACCGGCCTCCCCAAGAGCACCGTCTCCCGGCTGCTGTCCGCGCTCGAAGAGGAAGGCGTGGTCGAGCGTCTCGAAACGGCAGGGAGCTACTCCATCGGCGCCGGACTGGCGGCCATCGCCGGCAATGTCTCGATGCTCGGCGCGGTTCGGGAGACGGTGCGCCCGTATCTCAGGGACCTGGTCGAACGGACCGGAGAGGCCGCCGCGTTTGCCGTGCCGGACGGACCGATGAACATGTTGTACACCGACCACATCGAGAGCCCCCGCCCGGTCGTCACTCGGGACTGGACCGGTGAGCGCTTTCCGTATCACACCGTGGCGGCGGGGTACGCGATTCTGGCCACCTGGACGGATGCCGAGATCGGTCGCTTCGTCAAGGCCGGATTGGAGTCTTTCACACCAACGACCGAGACCACCAAGACCGGAATCTTGCAGCGGGCGCGCGCTGCTCGTCGTGATGGCTATGCCTGGACGTTTCAGGACTTCTCCGTGGAGATCAACGGGGTGGCGGCCCCGATCCTCGATGCAGCCGGGCGAGCGGTGGGGGCGTTGTCGGTCTACGGCCCGTCGTACCGATTCCCGGGCTCGGGTCGTGAGACCGAGATCGGCCTGATGTTGCGAGACGCTGCCGAAGCGGCCACCCGGCTCGTCCAGGGGAACTGATCGAGTCATCCGCCGTTCACCATCGACCGGAAGTCCCCAGCACGTCGTCGAGGTCCAGACGGATCGGGAATCTCTCCCGGATGAGGTCGTCGGCGGCGCGGCTCACATGCGTCGGGAAGTGGGTCGTCATCACCGTTCGCACCACCTCATGCGCTCGCTCCGCAACGTCGGTCGATCCGGCGTCGGCCCAGTCGCGCGGGCCCAGCCGGTCACCAACCGCCGGGTAGAGATACTCGGTCTGCATCAGCCGGAGCGTCTGCTCGTGGCCGAGGAAGTGCCCGGCACCGGTCACCACCTCTTCGATGACGGCTCGTGACAGGCTCTCCGGATTCACCTCGATTCCCCGCAGGGTTCGATTGACCGCTCCCAGCATGTCGTTGTCGACCACCAGCATCTCCAGCGAGGCCGCGAGGAGGCTCGCCAGCATGCCGGCGCTCTCGTAGACCAGGTTGGCTCCGGATTGGGCGGCGAGAGCGACGGTGAGCGCCTTTTCGTGTCCGGCCTGTGCGTCCACGAGCTTGGAGTCGGCCATCCCGGCCGCCACCCCGGATGGGAGTCCCAGCCAGTTGGCGACCTGGGCGCACGCCGCCCCGAGTAGTGCTTCTTCGGCGCTCCCTCCGGTCATGGCCCCGGTTCTCAGGTCGGAGACGAACGGCCACAGACCCATCACACAGGGGTGACCGGGGGAGAGCAGATTGACCGATGTGAGCGCTGCCAGGCATTCCGCCAGGGCCTGGACCACTGCTCCCGCCAGCGCCGCCGGGGCAGTGGCTCCTGCCTGTCCCGCCGACAGCAGGTTGATCGGCATCCCGGTTCGGACCTGGGCAACCATGCACTCGGCGGAATCCTCGGCGAATCGCAGGGGAGGCACGACAAAGGTGTTGTTGGCGACGACGAAGGGGCGCCGCCGGAACTCGCCTTCGCCGCCGAGGGCGACATCGAACATCTCCACCGCCTCGTAGACGTGTTCCGCCTTGAAGAACGAGGTCCCGATGGGCTTTGAGGTTCCCATCATGGTGGCGTAGGCGGTGTTGAGGTCGAGCAGCCGGGATTCGACCAACTCCCGCGTGACCACCGGCCGAACGAAGAAGTGGATGTGCTCGAGTGTGTCTGCGAGACGGGAGAGGTCATAGAGATCGGCGGTGCTCGACGGCCGGAACGTGCGGGTTCCGTGCTCCAGCATGAGGACCGCCGCTCCGGCGGTGCCGAAATGGACCTTCTCCCCGGAGAGGTCGATGCTGCGTGACTCGTCGAAGCCGTGCCACACAAACGACTTGGCGGCCGTTTCGATCGCCTTCTCCACGATCTGTCGCGGATATCGGAGCCGCCCGTCGTCGCCCAGGCTTCCCCCGGCGGCGGTCACGACATCGCAGAAGTCTGGGATCGGGCTGCCCATTCCCACTTCCTCGAGCAACTCCAGAGCCGTCTCATAGATGCTCGTCATGTCGCTGTCGGTCAGCGGCCGGTATTTCCCGCCGGCGAGCCCCGGCTGAACCGGACGCTCGTCGACCGCCTGCCCGGCTGCCCGAGCGGCGATCCTTGCTTCCCGCCCACCGCGACGCCCGCTGTCGGCCGGGCCTGTCATGCCTTGAGCCTCTGGTTGGATGGGTCCCAGGCCGCCTCGCCGAGCACCGTTGCGCGGCGGTTCGAACCGAGCACGGATATGTCGAACGTGGAACCGGGATCGGCGAGACCTGGCTCGACGTAGGCGAAGAAGAGGCTCTTTCCGACGGAGTGCCCGTAGGCACCGCCGGTGGTGATCCCTGCGAGCTTGCCGTTCGAGAACACCGGTTCGTTCCCACGGCAGTCGGCGTCGTCGGCGTCCATCTCGCCGTACACGCACACCTGGGTGATGCCCTCCTGGCGTCTGCGCTCGGTGGCAGCCTTCCCGATGAAGTCCTTGGAGAAGTCGACGAAGCGTTCCAACCCGGCCTCGATCGGAGTGATCTCCGTGGTCAGCTCACCTCCCCACGCCTTGTAAGCCTTTTCCATCCGCATGACATTCATTGCGTAGGAGCCGAACTCGACAATGCCGTGCTCCTCGCCGGCCGACCGCACGGCGGAGTACAGGTCCCCCAGCCGGTCGAGCGGACAATGGAGTTCCCAACCCAGTTCCCCGACATACGACACCCGAAGGGCCACGCACAGGACGCCGGCGACCTCGATCTCCTGGGCAGTGAGCCACGGGAAGGCCGGAGAGGAGAGGTCGGCTTCGGTCAGGGTCGCCAGCACGTCGCGGGACCGGGGCCCGGTCACCGCCACGATCCCGGTCGAGTCGGTTACGTCGACGATCTCGACGTCCTCCTCATCGCGACGGTGGAACATGAGCCAGTCGAGGTCGTGGTGCTGGCCGACCACCGCCGAGTTGAGGTAGAAGCGGTTGTCGAGACGGGTGATCGTCATCTCGCACTCGATTCCGCCCAGGTCGGTGAGCATGTGAACCAGCCGGATGCCGCCGGGACCGGGGAGCCGGTTGGCGCTCAGGCGATCGAGGAACGCTCCGGCGTCGGCTCCGCGCACCTCGAACTTGGCGAAGGCGGTGAGGTCCGCCACCCCGGCCCGCTCCCGAATGCCCTTCACCTCATCGGCGACGACCCCGAAGGCGTTCGACCGCCGGAACGAGTGACGCTCGGGTTCGGGAGAGAAGTACTGCGGTCGCTCCCACCCGTAGACCTCCTGCCAGCGAGCATGGCGGCCGTCCTGCTCCTCGTAGACGGGGGTGGTCTTGACCGGGCGGCCGGCATCCCGGTACTCGCCGGGAAGTCGCACCTGATACATCTCGTGGTATTCGTCGACCGACTTGGCGATGGTGAAGTCGAGGTCGGCCCAGGGCCCGAAGCGCCGCGGGTCCATCGACCGCACGTTGATCTCGGTCTGGCCATGTGTCATCCATTGCGCCAGGTACTTGCCGGCACCGGGGCCCTGGGTGATTCCGATCGAGGCGCCGACGCACAGCCAGTAGTTCTCCAACCCGGGTGCGGGCCCCATCAGGAATCCGGCATCCGGGGTGTGGGTGATCGGTCCGCTCACCACCCGGCGGATACCGGCCTCGGCGAAGCTGGGGATGCGGCGACCTGCCAGTTCGATCCAGGGCATGAGCCGCTCGATGTCGGGCGGCGTGAGGTGGAAGGTCAGATCCCAGTCGATCCCTTCCACCCCCCAGATCCGGGACCCGGAGGTCTCATACGGGCCGATGATGAGCCCGTCGTGCTCCCGGCGGTAGTAGCACGAGGCACGGGGGTCGCGGGTGACGGGAGGCTCGAACCCGAGTTCCTTGACGGCCGGGATGGCCGTGGTGACGAGATACTGGTGCTCCATCGACACGATCGGGATGTCGAGTCCCACCATCGCCCCCAGCTGGGGGCCGTAATGGCCGGCGGCATTGACCACGTGCTCGGCCACGATCGGTCCCTGCTCGGTCTCGATGTGCCAGCGGCGGTCGGGGAGCTGCTTCATCCCGATCACCCGGTTGCGGAGCACGATCTCGGCGCCGAGCTGTTTGGCGCCGGCGGCCATGGCGTTGGTGGCCATCGACGGGTCGGTCCAGCCGTCGCCGGGGGTGTGAAAGCCCAGGAGGACGTCTTCGACGTCGATCAGGGGGTTGATCTCCTTCGCCTCGGCAGGAGAGACGAGGTGAGCCTCGACTCCGATCAGGTCGAGCATCCCCTTGACGTAGTGAAACCAGTTCACTTCTTCCGGTTTGAGTGCGAGCCGGAGGGCGCCGCAGCGGTGGAAACCGGTACCGGAGCCGGTCTCCTCCTCCAGACGCTGGTAGAGATCGACGCCGTACGCATGGACCTTGGCCATGTTGAGGTCACCGATGAAATGGGGGGTGAGCCCGGCGGCGTGCCAGGTGGAGCCGGATGTGAGCTCGTCCTTGTCGATGAGGACGATCTCCTTCCAGCCCTCGTGCGCCAGGTGATAGAGGAGACCGACTCCCATCACCCCGCCTCCGATGATCACACATCTGGCCTCCGACCTCATGCCTCGCTCCCGATCCGCTGATTAGGACGTTCCATTGACCGCAACAGTATCAGCGTCATGCGTCGTGCGTCATCCGTCGTGCGTCTTGCGTCGTTCCGGCTACCGGCTGCCGGCTTCCAGCCACATTTTTTCTGGGGGGCGACCCCCAGACCCCCGGTCGGTCCTGACGGTGGAGTGGTTCGTGTCCGGCCGGGTTTGCGGGGTATGGGTTCGGCCGCTCCGGTCCCCGTTCGAGGCTGGTGGCTGGAGACTCGGGACTGAGGCCGAAGGCCTCGTCAGTCGAAGACGATCACGTTCCGGATCGCGTTTCCAGCCCGGAAAT
>JBFHRE010000026.1:0-22767 GCA_041591895.1 Acidimicrobiia bacterium | reverse complement strand
GCCGGGCGATCACCTTGCGCACTGTGACCCCCTCCAGCCAGGGCCGGACCTTCTCCAACGACCTGGCCAGTGCTTCGGCCTCGGCCTCGGAGATGTCGGCCGAGACGCCGACCCTGTCCCGGACCTTTCCGTTCACCTGGACCACCATGGTCACGGAGTCCCGTCGCACCAGGTCCGGGTCCCAATCCGGCCAGGCCTGTTCGGCCAGCATCCCGTCGTAGCCGCCCCGTTCCCATAACTCGTGAGCCAGATGGGGGGCCATCGGGGAAAGCATCAGCAGAATCAGACGGACGCATTCTCGAAGTGTCTCGGTTCGCCCGCCCTCCCTCAGGTACGCGGATAGGGCGTTGCTGTATTCCATCAAGGCCGCCACGGCAGTGTTGAAGGTGAATCGCTCGATGTCTGAGGTCACCTTCTGGAGGGTGCGATGGGCATCGGCGAGGACCTCGCGGTCGGCGCCTGTCTCATCCCGTTCCGTGGTCTCCGCAAACTCCCCGGTGGCCATCCGCCATACCCGGTCGAGGAACCGGAACGTCCCGTCCACGCCGTTGTCGTTCCACACCGCCCCGTCCGTTGGCGGACCGATGAACAGGTGATACAGACGCAGGGCGTCGGCCCCGTGACTCTCGAAGAACTCGTCGGGAGCGACCACGTTGCCCTTCGACTTCGACATCTTCCCGCCGGCGAGCACGATCATCCCCTGCGTGAACAGCTTGGCGAACGGCTCGACGACGTCGACCATGTCCATGTCGTGGAGGAATTTGGTGATGAACCGCGCATACAGAAGGTGCAGGACCGCGTGTTCGATACCCCCGATGTACTGGTCGAGCGGCATCCAGTAGCGAGCCTTGTCCGGATCGAATGCCTCGGTCTCGTTGGACGCATCCGCATAGCGCAGGAAGTACCACGACGAGTCGACGAAGGTGTCCATGGTGTCCGTCTCACGCTGTGCCGGCCCACCACACTTGGGGCAGTCGACATTGACGAACTCGTCTACCCCGGCCAGTGGCGACCGCCCTTCGGGCGCATAGTCTTCGACATCGGGGTGGATGACCGGCAGTTCCTCGCGGGGCACCGGAACCAGCCCGCAGTCAGAACACGTGACCATCGGGATCGGGGTACCCCAGTAGCGCTGGCGTGAGATCAGCCAGTCGCGCAAGCGGAAGTTGACCGTGCCCTTCCCGATGCCCCTCTCCTCGAACCACTCGATGATGCGTGCCTTGGCTTCGACCATCTCGAGGCCGTCGAGGAACTCGGAGTTGATGGCGGGCCCGTCGCCCGTATAGGCGTCCCCCTCCCAGCCGTCGGGAGGCTGGACGGTCCGGATGATGTCGATTCCGTATTTGCGAGCGAAATCCCAGTCGCGCTGATCCTGTCCGGGAACGGCCATGATCGCCCCGGTCCCGTACCCCATCAGGACGTAATCGGCGATGTAGATCGGGACCCGACGACCGTTGACCGGGTTGATGGCCTCGAAGCCGGTGAACACCCCTGTCTTGTCCCCGTCCGCCAGACGCTCGATCTCGGACGCGTTGCGGGCCCGCTCGATGTAGGCGCGAGCTTCGGATTCGACTTCGCCCCCGGCGATCAGCTGCTCCACCAACGGGTGCTCGGGGGCCAGCACGGCGAACGTCATCCCGAACGCGGTGTCGGGCCGGGTGGTGTACACCTCGAACGAGAATTCGGTATCCGCAACCTGCATCGTGAACTGGCAGCCCTCGGATCTTCCGATCCAGTTCCTCTGCATGGTGACCACCCGCTCCGGCCACTCCAGGCCGTCCAGGTCGTCCAGCAACTGCTGGGCGTAGTCGGTGATCTTGAAAAACCACTGGTCGAGATCCCGCTTGATCACCGGGGTGTCGCACCGCTCGCACAGGCCGTCAACCACCTGCTCGTTCGCCAGAACCGTCTGATCCTTCGGACACCAGTTGACCGGGGCGTTCTTCTTGTACGCCAGCCCACGGTCGTACAACTCCAAGAACAACCATTGGTTCCACCGGTAGTAGTCGGGCCGGTGGACCGCCACCTCGCGGCGCCAGTCGTAGACAGCTCCGAGCCGTTTGATCTGGTCCCGCATCCGGGAGATCTGATTCTCGGTGAAGATTCGGGGGTGGACACCGGTCTTGATGGCGGCGTTCTCGGCCGGGAGGCCGAACGAATCCCAGCCCATCGGTGAGAGAACGTTGAACCCGCGCATCGTCTTGTACCGGGTCAGCAGGTCACCGTACGTGTAGTTGCGGACGTGGCCCATGTGGATGTCGCCCGATGGATACGGGTACATGCACACGTTGTAGAACTTGGGACGGGTCGGGTCTTCCTCGACTTCGAACGTGTGGTCCTCGGCCCAGCGCTTCTGCCACTTCGCTTCGATGGTCTGGTAGTCGTATGCCATGGGAGTGTCGTTGGAGGGTATCAGGGCTCGCGCCGGCTTCCGGCGGAGTTGCCGACGCGCCAGGCGGGCCTGGTCACGGCCCCAAAACGGTACAGAGTGGGCCCTCCCGGGCCGACAAATAAGGGGTAATGGCGACCCTGACGCACACGGCGACGCCCACAGCAAGCTACAAGGATCCCAGACGCATCGCATGGGGCATCATCGTCGCGTACCTCCTGCTGGCTGCTCCCTTCTCGCTCGGGCAATCAGGTACCCACGACATCGGCGATGCGGCAATGGGGGTCGGTTTCCTGATTGCATCCATCGTGTCGATCCTCCGGTGGAGGCGCAGCCGCGCCCTTCACGACGCCTGCGTCGCCATCGCTTTCACGTTCCCCCTGGCCGGGATGCTGATCTTCGTGACAGGGGTGGTCGAGTCGGGGAACGCCGCCTACAGCTGGGTCGACCTCTTCTTCCTCGCCGCCTATCCGCTGATGGCGATGGGCCTCGTCCTCTTTCCGAAGCCACCCGCCACCCGGGAAAGCCGGGTGCTGATGCTCTTCAACGCCACCGTGGCCGGGACCTCCACCGCCTCCGTGCTCTATTTGACCTTCGGGATCGACCTCCTCGACCGAATCGAACGGCTGTCCAGAACCGAGGCTCTGATGGCTGCGCTGTACCTGTCGTTCGACATTGCGGTCATCGGACTCGTAGCCGGAGTCCTGATCCGGCGGTCGATGATCTCGCTCGATCCTCGCACCGCCGCCATGACCCTGGGCTTGATGGGAGTCGCGGCCAACGATCTCCACTACGCGAGTTCAGCCACACTGGGCTTCGTCGACCCGGCCTACCAATGGCTCCTCCCGGCTGTGGGAGCCTTCGTGTTCGTGGCCCTCTACCCGGACCGCAGCGACACAACGGAGGAGATCCTCCGCCCCAAGACACCGCTCTGGCTGCTCGCTATGCCCTTCCTTCTCGTCGGCCTGCTCAGCACCATCACCCTGACGGCATACGGTATGGACGACTACCGACGGGCCGGATACGGGACAGCACTCCTGGTCTTGATCGGCTCGATGGTTCTGACCCAACAGTTGGTACTTCTCGATATGGAGCGCAAACGAGTGATCAAGGCCCGGAAGGACCTCATTTCGACCGTCTCACATGAGGTCCGTACCCCGCTGTCAGCGATCGTCGCCAGCTACGAGCTGCTCTCGAGCCGAGCGGTCTCGGAGGAGGAAGCGGACGAGCTCATCGAACTCGGCAAGGATCAGGCCAACCATCTCAGGGGGATCATCGAAGACATGGTCGACCTCACCCGTGGTTCTCTGGCAAATCGGAGCCCCAACGAGTCGACGGTCTCGGCGGTCGACGTCATCGTGGGCGCCATGCAACGGGTGAGCGCGGTCGACGTCGACGTAGCAGCGCCGGACGACATCATGGTCACGTGTGACGAGCGAAGAACCCAGCAAGCGGTTGGCGAGCTGCTCGAGAATGCCACGAGCTTCGGTGCCAAATCGGTGATGGTTCTCGTGACCGAGCGCAACGGCAATGTCCGCTTCGAGGTTCACGACGACGGGCCCGGCATACCCGAGCGGTTCCGTCAGGTCATCTGGGACCCCTTCGAACGGGCCGAGCACCGGCTGGACGCCCGGATCCAGGGCGGCGGCCTGGGACTCGCCCTGGTCCAGTCCGTGGCACGCGCCCACGGCGGGTCGGCGATCTACCGGGACTCCGAGATCCTCGGGGGATCGGCCTTCACCCTCGAGTACCCGGGACGGGGGTTCCGCCGCATTTAGGGGCCAATCGGGGCGTGATTGACCGACGAACGATCGTTCGTTAGTCTAAGCTTCATGACTGCCCTGGCTCCCGAATCGCTGGCAAGCCCCCAATCTCGATTCGATCAACTGATCGAAGCCGAGGAGAAGATCGAACCTCCCGATTGGATGCCCGACGAATACCGGGCGACCCTCGTCCGTCAGATCGCGCAGCATGCCCACTCCGAGGTGATCGGAATGCAGCCGGAGGGAAACTGGATCAGCCGGGCACCCTCACTCCACCGCAAGGCGATCCTGATGGCGAAGGTCCAGGACGAGGCCGGTCATGGCCTCTACCTGTATTCCGCCGCCGAGACGCTCGGGGTGTCGCGCCACGACCTCGTGGACCTCCTCCATAAGGGCAAGCACAAATACTCGTCGATCTTCAACTACCCGACCCTCACCTGGTCCGACATCGGGGCAATCGGCTGGCTGGTCGACGGCGCCGCCATCACAAATCAGGTCATGCTGACCCGCTGCTCCTACGGGCCGTACTCGCGCGCCATGGTCCGGATCTGCAAGGAGGAGTCGTTCCATCAGCGTCAGGGCTACGAGATCATGCTCGCACTCTGCAACGGGACCGACGAGCAGAAGGCCATGGCCCAGGATTCCCTCGACCGATGGTGGTGGCCGTCTTTGATGATGTTCGGGCCCCACGACGCCGAGTCGACCCACTCCGAGCAGTCGACCGCCTGGAAGATCAAGCGCGTCTCGAACGACGATCTCCGCCAGCAGTTTGTGGACATGACGGTCCCTCAGGCCCACTACCTCGGACTCAGCCTGCCCGATCCGGACCTGCGCTGGAACGCCGAGCGAGGGCACTACGACTTCGGGGAGATCGACTGGGACGAGTTCTGGCAGGTGGTCAAGGGCCAAGGCCCGATGAACCGCCAGCGCATGGAGCACAAGCTGACCGCCTGGGAAGAGGGTGCCTGGGTCCGGGAGGCAGCGAGCGCCTATCACAGTAAGAGGAGCTGACCATGGCCTATTCGGTCCCCCGAATGGAGGGCGACGACTACGAGATCGAGTCGGGTCAGGGCGGCTGGCCGATGTGGGAGGTGTTCATCCGCCAGCGTCGCGGGTTGGCCCACGTCCACGCCGGCAGCCTCCATGCCCCCGACTCCGAGACCGCTCTGCAGAACGCACGCGACGTCTACACCCGTCGCGGCGAAGGAGTCAGCGTGTGGGTCGTCCCGTCATCGATGATCGCCGCGTTCGAGCCCGAGGACGCCGCCGAGTACGTCGAGGCCAACGAGAAGCCGTATCGCGACGCGACCCACTACGACATCCCCGAAGAAGTGGGGCACATGTGACGGCGGAGGACCACTTTCGATACGTGCTGAGGCACGCCGACGACAACCTGGTCCTGGCCCAGCGGTACGGCGAATGGATCACTCGAGCGCCCGAGCTGGAGGAGGACATCGCTCTCGGCAACATCGGACTCGATCATCTCGGACAGGCCCGAGCCCTCCTCACCCATGCCGGTGAGATCGAAGGCCAGGGTCGCGGCGAGGACGCTCTGGCGATGTTCCGGCCCGAGCGCGAGTACACCAACCTCACCCTCGTGGAGCAACCCAACGGCGACTTTGCCTTCACCATGGCGCGGGCTCTCTACTTCGACAGCTACCAACTCGGTCTGTGGGCCGGCTTGTCGGACTCGGAAGACCCGACCCTGGCCGGGATCGCCAAGAAGGCGATCAAGGAGACGCGGTATCACCACCGACACTCGGCCGGATGGGTGATCCGGCTGGGCGACGGCACCGAGGAATCCCACGGCCGGATGCAGTCTGCTCTCGACCGACTGTGGCCCTACACGGCCGAGATGTTCGACGCCGACGATCTCGACCGATCCATGGCGACCGAAGGCATCGGAATCGACCCGTCGAGCCTCCGCGAGGAGTGGATCCGAACCGTCACCGACGTCGTGAACGAGGCGACTTTGACGATGCCGACCGGGCCGCCGATCCAGACCGGCGGACGGCGTGGGATCCACAGCGAGCATCTCGGACACCTGCTGGCCGAACTCCAGTGGCTCCAGAGGTCGATGCCAGGGCTGAAATGGTGACCGCACTCGACTCCGCTCGCACCGTCATCGGCCAGGTGATGGACCCCGAGATCCCGGCGCTCGGGATCGTCGACCTGGGGATAGTCCGCGACGTGCGGGTCGAGGGTTCCTCGGTCGAGGTGGACATCACCCCCACCTACAGCGGTTGTCCGGCAATGGAGGCGATCCGGACCGACATCGAGAACCGGTTGGGTGAAGCGGGGTTCGCCCCGGTGCTCGTCAGGACGGTTTTCGAAGAGGCTTGGAGCACCGACTGGATGACCGAACGCGGTCGGCAGATGCTGCTCGAATCGGGCATCGCCCCGCCCGAATCATCCGGATCCAACGCCGCCGTGCTCTGCCCTCGCTGTTCGTCCGAGGAGATCCGTCTGGTGTCCGAGTTCGGTTCGACCGCCTGCAAGGCGTTGATGGCATGCACTTCGTGTGGCGAGCCGTTCGACCGGTTCAAAGTGGTGGAACCGTGACCGAGGTGCTCCGGTTTCACCCGCTGACCGTCACAGAGGTCACTCCGCTCACCGACGAGTCGGTAGCCGTGTCGCTCGACCCCTCCGCGGCGCCGGCCGGCACATTCGATTTCCTGCCCGGTCAGCACGTGACGATCCGGGCAATGATCGACGGCGAGGATGTCCGCCGCTCGTACTCGATCTGCGAGCCGGCCGGGTCGGGAAAACTCCGGGTGGGGATAAAACGGCTCGAGGGCGGAGCATTCTCGACTTTCGCAACGACCAGGCTGCGCGCCGGCGACACCCTGGATGTTCTCCCCCCGACGGGCGATTTCACCATCACCCCTGATCCGGCGGACACCTCTCGCCGGGTGGCGATCGTGGCGGGAAGCGGAATCACCCCCGTCCTCTCGCTGCTGTCGACCACTCTCGACATCGCCCCCGGATGTCGGTGGGCCCTCGTGTACGGCAATCGCGACGCCCGAAACGCCATGTTCCTGGACGAGGTCGAAGGACTCAAAGACCGCTTTCCGGATCGCCTCCAGCTGATCCACGTGCTCAGCCGTGAGGACACCGGGCTCGACCTCACCTCGGGAAGGATCGATCCGGAGCGGGTACGCCGACTGTGCTCGACGCTGGTCGACCCGTCCGGTGTTGCCGGGTGGTACCTCTGTGGTCCGTTCGAGATGGTCGAGAGCGCCCGCTCCGCGTTGACGGAACTCGGCGTCAGCGAAGACGCCATCCACGACGAGCTCTTCTTCGCCGGTCCCCCCACGGCGGTCCCCCCACCCCCGCCCGACGAACCGGGCACGGTCGGTTTGACGATCACCGTTGCCGGGCGGTCGACGTCCACCAGAATGCGGCCGGCCACCTCGATCCTCGACGCCGCCCTCTCGGTCCGATCCGACTTGCCGTTCTCGTGCAAGGGCGGGATGTGCGCCTCCTGCAAAGCCCATCTGGTCGAAGGCGAGGTGCGCATGGACAAGAACTGGGCGCTGGTCCAGGACGACCTCGACCGGGGCTTCATCCTGACCTGTCAGGCGCACCCGACCACCGAGTCGGTGGCCGTCGATTTCGACAAGCGATGACGACCTACGCTCGCAACAGCCGTCTGGACGTTGTGCTCGCCGCAGAGCGTTTGTTCGCCCAGCGCGGGTTCCATGCGACGTCCATGCGGGACCTGGGCCGGGAACTCGGCCTCCACGGATCGTCTCTGTACTCGCACATCACCTCCAAAGAGGATCTCCTGGTCGAGGTGATCGACCGCGGTGCGGAGCTGTTCGACGCCGCTGCCGCCCGGGCCGAGCAGGCCGCAGGGTCGGGTGCCGAGCGGTTGGCGGCGCTGGTTCGAGGACACCTCGATGTGGTTCTGGAGCACGTCGGTGCCGCCCGCACGTATCTGAACGAGGCTCACGCGCTCGACGATCAACAACGCCGCCGTGTGATCGAGCGGCGTGACGGTTACGAACGCCGGTTTCGGGAGGCGATGACTGCCGGGATCGGAGACGGCTCGATCAGAGCGGACGTCGACCCTCGTCTGGCGTCGATCTTCCTGCTCTCGATCCTGAACTCGGTCGAGCGCTGGTATCGCCCCGAGGGACCGCTCGACCGGAACCAGCTCGCCGCGGAGATCCTCGAGTTTGCGCTCAGCGGCATCGGGAGCCGAGTGCGATAAGTCGGATCGAGCTCTACGGCCAGGAAAACCGCGGAGAGCGCTACGACCCAGGCGAGAGTCGGAAGAGCAAGTTCTCGTCATACGCCGTGGTCCACACCGATTCGAAGGCGACCAGGACATCACCTCCGCTGGTTGTCTCCGACACGAGCGCCTCGAGTGGCGCGCCGGTGTCGCGATCGATGCGGGTGAGGAATGCGGACGCGTTCCTCACCCAAACATCGGTCGGGGAAACGGTGATCGAACCGGACCGACCGGTCCCGAAAGGCACGTTCGCGGTCACCTCGCCGGTGACCGGATCGACCCGCACCGTGCGTTCGAAGCAGCCGATCCAGACATCGGCCTGCACCGCCACGTCCACCGGCCCACCAATGGAGATGTCGGCCAACACGTCACCGGTGTCGGGATCGATTCGGACGATCCTGCCATCGACCGAGCTCACGATCCAGAGTCCTGCTTCGCCCATGCCCAGATCGGTGGCCCTGATCGGCAGATCGATCTCGGAGACCACTTCGTTGATTTGCGGGTCGATCGCCACCAACTTCGAGCCGTCTCGAGTCAGAACCCACAATCTTCCGGCTCCAGCGGCGAAATTCCCCTGAGTCGCCGACAGCGGGACAGGGATGCGAGCGATCAGGGTGCGCGTGACCGGATCGATCCGAACGATCTGCGGCTGCTCGCCTTCCACAGAGCAGGTCCAGATCGAGTCGAAGCCAACCCCGATCCCCTGACAGAGTCCGAAATGGATGGGTGGCACATCGCTATCTGCTTCGAGATCGATAGTGACCACGACGGTCGAATCGGACGGATCGATCAGGTCGAGCTTCTGACTGTCTCGCTTGACCCAAACGCCATGTTCGTCAGCAGTCAGCCAGTCCGGGTTTCCGGTGATCTCAAGGGTGTCCGTGAGCCTCTCTGCCATATCGACGACCGGCACCGCAACCGGCGCAGGAGTGGGTGGCGCCGTGACAGGTGGTGCGGGTGAGGTGGTGGTCTCCGTGACTGCCTCTGTTGTGGTACTCGCCGGCAGGGAAGCAGTGGTGACGGGAACCACCGAGGGTTCGACCGTCGGTCGCCCACCGCACCCCCCGATCAGCAGCCACAACGACGCGATGGTCAGAAGCGATGGCGGAAGCATGCGGCGGCGAGATGTCCGGCTCACTGGCGAAATCACCACCGAAGGCCTCTCGACAGTTGAATGCCCCCTCGGTCTTGCCATGAAATTGAGACAGGTGCTGACGCGCACCACGGCTGAGATCTCTCTGTCGATTCGGTGACGCGCGGGATCGTACGCAAAACCGTGGCAATGGTGCGGCAGGCCGGGAAAAAATACTGTCTTGTCGGTCGGACGGCACCGTGCTGGGCCGTCGAGGACGACGGGCGTACCAGCACGAGTTGGGAGATCGGCCGGCCGTTTCGTTGCAGTTGAACATCCACTGCACGCCATAGCGGTCGGTCAAGCTCCCGACGTAGCCGCCACACGACAGCGGTCGACGTGATCAGACCTCGTAATCCAATAACCTGCCGTCTGTGAGGCGTGCTGCCATCCTGCTCATGCTCCCAATGACGGTGGGGATCGCCGCGTGCACTCCGAGCGGCGCCTCCCGAGAACCTGTGACAACGTCTACGTCCATCGCCTCAGCCGCCCCGACGACCTCCCACGGTGGCACGACCTCGAGTGTGAGCACGACTCAGGCACCACCCACCAGCGCGGGTGTGACGACCACGACGGTGCCACTCCCACCCGGGGTCACCCATCCGCCCGAGTGGCTCGGCACCCGCGTACTGCCGCTCAGACCGGACGGGTTCGGCGAGATCCAGCCCACACCTCCCGAACTCACCGATCGACGGTTCGCCTCCTCTGACCTGCTGCCGCCGCCAGAAACCGACGAATTTCGCTCGACGATCGACCCGGTTCCCGCCGACGTGCTGGCACGTTCGACCTGGCGGGAAGAGTGTCCGGTGACGGTGGAGCAGATTCGCTACCTCACCGTCAGCTTCTGGGGCTTCGACGAGCGACCTCACACCGGCGAGCTGATCGTCAACGCCGAAGTCGCCGACGACCTGGTCGAAGTATTCCGGATCATCTACGAGGCTCGGTTCCCGATCGAGGAGATGCGGGTCATCCGGATGGACGAGCTCGACGCACCGCCGACCGGCGACACCAACGTCACGTCCGTGTTCGAATGCAGAGAGGCGACCGGCGGCACCTCATGGTCGCAGCACGCCTACGGGCTGGCGGTGGACATCAACCCGTTCCACAACCCGTATCGAAAAGGAGAAGTGGTGCTGCCTGAGCTGGCCTCCGCCTACGTGGATCGGTCGAACGCAAGGCCAGGGATGATTCTGGAGGGCGATCCGGTGGTGACGGCGTTCCGCCAGATCGGGTGGCCCTGGGGCGGCAATTGGAGAACCCTCGACGACTGGATGCACTTCTCCCGCAGCGGAAGCTGAGACCGGCAGGGCTCTGAGGTCAGGCGAGTGGGGCGACGGCCTCGATCCAGCGGCCGAACTCGGCCAAATATCGCTCGATCCGGGCACGGGTGGCCTCGTCGACGAGTACCAGGTCGTCGTCGAACATTCCGTCGGCCCGGGTCAGTGCGAGCGTCCGGTTGAGCACCAGCGACCGGGTCGAATTGAGAATGTCTCGCAGGTGGGACTGGGCACGAGCGGTCCCGAATCGGCCGGCGATACCGGCCAGCGCCACCGGCTTGTCACGCAGCGGTGGCTGAGGCTCGCGTGACAGCCAGTCGATCGCGTTCTTGGTGACAGCCGTCGGGCCTGCGTTGTACTCGGGGGTGACGATGAGAAGCCCGTCGGCGACGGAGACCTGCTCGCGGAAGTCCTGAACCACATCGGGCAGTCCCACCTTCTCGACGTCGGAGTTGAACAGTGGCACCCCGGACAGGTCGAACGTGGTGATCGTCATCGACGGCGGTGCGAGCTTGGTGGCGGCGGCGAGCAACGCCCCGTTGTACGAACGGTTTCTCAACGACCCGGCGAAGCCGAGCACGTGGATCGGATCTGGCATACCGATCCCAACGCCCTGCTCCGGGCGATGATTCCCCAGGCAATGATTCCCAGGGCGACGTTCACGGGCGGACCGAACGTAGGGGCCGTTTGGTTTGACGGACCGGGTCAGGCCGACTCGACGGTGATCGTCACTTCGAACGGCTCGACGACACCGGCGGTTTCGCGGATCCTCTCCAGCCGCTGGATCATCGGCGCCGTCACGCGGTGGCCTTTGCCGAGGAGCAGCGTTCCGTTCAAGGCCCGGACGTCCTCGTTGACCACCATGTCCGGCTGAAGCTTGGACACTCCGACGCTCTCCACGCGGGTGAGGAGCCGGCGCTCGGACTTCCCGAGCAGACGCCCCATCAGCCGGCTTCTGAAGCCAATCGGCGGCTCGCCACCGACCACCACATTCGCGGCGCCTTCGGACGACCCCGTGCCGATCAGCGCCGCCTGGTAACCGGCCGCCAGATTGAGGGCATGGGCACCTGCTGCCACCAACTCCTCCCCTTCGAGCCGGTCGATCTCTGCCGAGGGAGGAGCAGGCGGAGAGCCCTGATACCGGATCATGGCCGCCACCTCACCGAGCCGGGGGATGTCCTGGATCAAGCCGAACGCCGCCTCGTGCCGGCGGGAGGCTGCCTCCGCTTCGCGTTCGCTCAGAGTCTCCCCGGTCTGGATCTTCCGGCGGAGATCGGTTGGAAGGGTCAAGAGCCCCACCTGCGAAAGCCGGGCAGCGAGTTCCAGCTTCCATCGCGAAGGGGCGGGAAACTCGGCGGCGAGGTTGTTGACGATCTCGGTCAGGCGGGCGTTGTGTTGCTCCGTGTCCGGGTCGATGAGTCCGATCACCTCGGAGAGAAGTGTCACGGTCTTCTTGAGCGTTCCCTCGATGAGTTCCCTCTCCGCCCGGATGAGGCGGTTCTGCTCGATGCCGGCGTTGAGCGACGCCGCCAATTCGTCAGCCTGGCACGGCTTGGTCAGGAAACGGAACACGTTGCCCTCATTGACGGCTGCCGCTGCGACCCTGAGGTCCGCCTGGCCGGTGAGCATGATCCGCACGGTCTCGGGCGCGCGTCGGGCCACCTCGCCCAAGAATTGGATGCCGTTCATCCGCGGCATCTGGAAGTCAGACACCACGACGGCGAACGGGCCGGCGATCTGAATCGCCTCCAATCCCTGCTCCGGCCCGGTAGCCAGCTCGAGGTCGAAATCGCGCCTCAGACCGCGGCGGTATCCGTCGAGGACATTGGGCTCATCGTCCACCAGCAGCACTCGGTCAGCCATACATCACCTCGCGACACACATCCACCCACAAGTCGAGGTCGGGCGTGGGCTGCAGACCCTCGAGAAAGGACCGATCGACATCCGGTTCGGCGTCAGGTCCGGCCTCGAACACTCCAACCGCAACGTGGAGAAGGGACGCCAGGTTGACGGCATTCGTCGCCGTCTGCGAGGGGTTGCGGTAAAACGTCACCGCCTCGACTACGGAGTCCGGCAGCCCCCAGATGTCGAGCAGGTAGCCACCGACGTCGGAACAGGAATATCCGAGAGTCTGCACCTCGTGATCGGGCTCGACGTCCAGGATCTGGGGCCGGGAAACGGCCACGGCCAGCCGGCCGATGAGATGCAGGGCTCCGACGAGGTGGGCGCTGTCCTGGCTCCGATCGAGACCGCTCTGCGGCGTCAGCTTTCGCATCGCGCCCGCCACCGCCATCGAGCGGTTCCAGAGCTGATCGAGACGCTCCGCCGGCATCCGGGCCCCCGAACACAGCTCGGCCGCCACCACCACCGAACTCACGACCTCGGTTCCAAGCAGTCCGACCGCCTCCTGCGGACTCGAGATGTCCCGAGCGAAGCCGAAGAACGACGAGTTGACCAACTGGAGGATCTTGGTGCTGATCCCCGGGTCTCGCTCGACGATGGATCCAACCTGCTGAAGTGAAGAGTCGGGATCCGCCAGCGCCTGCCTGATCTCGGTGTACAGCTTCGGCATGGACGGCAGCTGGCCGAGTTCGGAAACCAGCGCGAGTAGACCAGGGTCCTGGAACCTGTCCCTGAGTCGCATCGATCGAGCGACGGCCTTGCGGAGAACGTCTGCGTCGCACGGCTTGTGCAGGTATTGATGGGCCACACCCACCGCCTCGAGCATCATCGACCGCTCCGCGTGCCCCGACAGCACGATCCGCACCATCGAGGGGTGGGTGGCCTTGACCTCCGTGAGCAACTGGAGCCCGGACATGTCGGGCATACGCATGTCGGAGACCACGACGTCGAAATGCTCCGACGCGATCAGGTCGAGGGCCTGCCGGGGGCTCACCGCGAACTCCGCGTCGATCGACCCGCGGTCCTTCCGAAGCATTCGGCGGATCCCGTCGAGAATGCTCTGCTCGTCGTCGACGAACAACACCCGAACCGCACTCACGCGGCCACCTCTTCGACATGCCGGGGGAGGCGGATGTGGAAGGTGGTCCCAACCCCGACCTCGCTCTCCACATCGATCCGTCCCCGATGCCTGTCGACGACAACCTGATGGGCGATGGCAAGACCCTGACCGCTCCCCTTGCCCACTTCCTTGGTGGTGAAGAACGGATCGAAGATCTTCGCCACCATTTCCGCCGGGATCCCGCTACCGGAGTCGGTGATCGAGATGGTCACATGAGTGTCGTCGAACGACGTCTTCATCGTGATCAGGCCCCGCTGGCCCTCGTCTACGGCATCCGCGATCGCATGGGCTGCGTTGACGACCAGGTTGAGAAGCACCTGGTTGAGTGGTCCGGAGTACGCCGGAACCGCCGGCAAGTCCGGGTCCAACTCGGTCTCGAGCTCCGCCACGTACTTCCACTCGTTCCTCGACACGATCGCAGTGGAAGTCACCGCATGGTTGATGTCGACGCTGGCGGCCTCTTCTCCGCCGGGATGGGCGAAGTCTTTCATCGCCCGGATGATCTCGGCGACCCGGCCGATCCCGTCGAGTGCCTGGGACACGGCCAGTGGCATCTCTTCGATCAGGAATTCGACATCTGCCTTTTCGACCGCCGCGAGCAGAGCGATGATGGCCGGATCCTCGTCTTGTGCATACATCTCAGCCACCCGGGAGGCGGTCTGGAGGAGACCGAGGATGTCGTCAGTCGACTCGCCCAGGAAGCGGACGTTGTCACCGACGTACTGGATCGGGGTGTTGATCTCGTGGGCGATTCCCGCGGCCAGCACTCCGATTGCCTCCATCTTCTGCGATTGAACGAGCGCCGATTGGGCGGTGCTCAACTCGGCGTTGGCATTCTCCAGCTGGAATCGCGCTGCCTCGAGGCGTCGAAGCATCCCGATCCGCTCCGTGGCGTCCACCGCCGACAGGATCAGGCGGTCACTCCCCTGGGAGTCGGCGGACGGGTTGACGATGGTCACCGAGTAGGAAGCCGAGCCGTCATCGGTCTCGGCCTCGAAGTCCACACGAGACCTGCCGTCCCATACCAACACGAGGAACTGCCCGAGCAGGGCGCGGACCCAGGCGTCGAGTCGGGGAACGTCGAGCTCTCCGACCGGGTTGGCGACTCCCATCAGCATGGCGGCGCTCTCGTTGGCGGCCGTCACCTTCACCGACCCGAGAAGGGCATCCCTCCGGGCAGGGTTATCGGAGAACTCCTCCTCCAGTGACACGACTCCTGCCCCGCGGAGGTAGTCGAAGCGTTCGATCGCACCTGATGCGTCGACCTCGATCACGGCGTTGGGCAGCATCCCGAGCAGTGTGGACTGTTGGAGGTTCTGCCGTTCCAGCTGGGCCTGCGCCCCCTCGAGACCACGCCGGCGCCGCTCGGCGGACGCTCCCGACACGAAGACGCCTACGACCACCACGCAGGCCGCGAGCGGAATCGTGTACGCCTCGTACGTGAGAAGCTTCTCGGCCGGCAGCGGCTCAAATCCGGTGATCGGTCCGGCGAAGATCCCGGCGACTTTGGCGAACACCCCGAAGGTTGCCACCCGGAGAGCGATCGACGTCGGAAGGATCAGCATGCCGACGAGCACCAAGGCGGTCAGCCAGTAGAGCGATATGCGAGGGGTGCCGGTGGCGGAAGACGCTGCGACCACGAATGTCACGTCCAACACGAGAGCCAGCGCGGGACTCTTGGTTCGCCGATGCGAACTGAGCGGGATCACCACTCCGGCGTACACCAGCGACCAACCCACGACGACCATGCCGCCCGGCCAAGTCAGGATCGAGGTGAGCACCAGGTGGGACAACACCAAGAGCGCCATGAAGCCGTACCGGAGGATCGTGTGGGCGAGGCCCTGCTCGGCGTAGTCGATGCCCGACCGGTCGTAACCGAACATGGAAGACCACGATCGTCCGGTCGGTGTTTCCGGAGATTCGACTCGCAAGGTGAGGCTCCAACAGTCGGGACCTCGTACCCGTCGACCTCAGATCGGTGCCGATAAGGGACCTGCAGAAGCCTCGAGCTCGTCAGGGATCACGGAGCTGGAGACCGACGAACGCCAGCACGGATCCCAGCAACGCCCATCCCAATACCACAGCCAATGCCTGACCGAACGGCATCGGATCGGAAAACCCGATCCCCAAGCCGGCGCTGAACTCTCCGAAGTCGCCGATCAACCGGGTCGACGCGCTGCTGAGGGACACGCCCTGCCAAGGACGCCACAGCGCCAGAATCCCCTCTCCGAACGAGAACGCGAGTGCCACCCCGATCGCGGGGCCGATCGATCTCAGCAATCCGGTGGCCCCGAATGCCAATGCCACCCACGTGAACTGAATCGCGCCGGCCTTCAGACCGATCCCGACCCATTCACCGACGGGCAGCGACCCCTCACCCTCTGCCGCCAATGCTGCCACCAGCGCCCAACCTGCGATTGCCGCCAGATTGGCGATCCAGGCAGCAAGGGTCGTCACCAGAGTCTTGGCGATCAGATGGCGCCAGCGCCTCGACTCGAGGGTGAGCGCGAACGACCAAACCGTGGACCCGGTCTCGCCCGCCAGCAACACCACCGCCAGCACGACAGGGAACCATGTCTGGCCGAGGATCTGGGCCGCACCGAAGGCGTAGGCCTCCGGTTTCTCGATCACCGGCAATCCGGGAATCGCATCGGGGCTCACCGACGGCAGAACCAGCATCAGGGCCGCCACCAGACCGGTGACGACGGCAAAGATCAGCAACATCACCCAGTACAACCGGCGCTTCACGAGTTTCAGCGTCTCGGCTCTCAGCAGGCCCCTCATGACTCGCTCCCGGTGAGGCCCAAAAAGACGCTCTCCAGCGAACGACGTTCGGGGACGAGTGCCGTCGGGTAGACCCCGGCTCCGGCCAGCGTGCGTGAGATCGCCTCGCCGTCATCGGTCAGAACAACTGCCCATTCACCTTGGGCCGCCACCTCGAACCCGGCGGAAGCGAGCGAGGCGATCGCCCGGTGCAGATCTACGGCCGCCACCCTGAACCGGCGGGAGTCCCCCAGTACATCACCCAATGGTCCCTCGGCGACGAGCCTCCCCCGATCGATGACGACAATGTGGTCGGCGAGTTGCTCGACGTCGGCCATGTCGTGGCTCGAGACGACCACGGTGCGCCCCTCGTCCACGAGAGCTCGTAACCGGGTTCGGAGAGCAACTTGTCCGGCGGGGTCGAGACCGTCCAGCGGCTCATCGAGCAGGAGGACCTCCGGGTCGCCGAGCATCGCCAGCGCCAGCGCCAGTCGCTGGCGCATTCCTTTCGAGTAGACCTCGACCTTGCGGTCGCGATATTGGGCGAGGTCCACGAACTCCAACAGATCGTCTATCCGGTCCTCGCCGGAGCCGAGAATCCATGCTGCGACCCTGAGGTTGTCAACGGCATTCAGCGTCTTGTGCAGACCCGGCTCCTCGACCACCGCCCCCACCGACTTGACGATGCGGCGGGTGTCGGGACCCACACGCATCCCCAGCACGTCGATCTGGCCGGCGTCAATCGACGTCAGACCCAGGCAAGCCCGGAAGGTGGTGGTCTTCCCGGCGCCGTTGGGACCCAGGAAACCGGTGAGCTTTCCAGTCGGGAACTCGAATCCGAGCCCGTTCAATGCCACCGTGCTCGCGTACTTCTTGACCACCGATTCGAGACGAATCGCCATCGGGCCAACATAGCCACCCCTCACGGATTCCGACACATCGCCGGAAACGCGCTCAACCCAACCTCACATCGGGCCGATGTTGCCTCATGGTTCATGCCTCGCTCGCTCTCATCGCCCTGGCGCCGATCATTGCCAGGTGGCTGATCGCCTGGGAGCAGGCAGACGAATCGTTCTTCTCGCCTTCCGACGTGCGGGACATCGACCGAGCCTTCATTCGGGTCCTCGCCGGCCAGCGAAACGAGGACTCTCGGTAGCAGGCCGCAGGCCTGGTATGGCGGCCACACCGCGACCTAGGCTGCATCGATGCCCGGACCCCTTCGTCGCCTGTGGACGTATGCCGCCCGCCACCGCAGCCGTATGTGGTGGGCTTCAACGCTGTCCGTGGTCAACAAGGTCTTGGACATCGCTCCCGAGATCCTCATCGGCGGAGCGGTCGACATCGTTGTCCGCCGCGAACGGTCCTGGCTCTCGGGCTTTGGGGTGGTCGCCGTCCGCGATCAGATCCTGGTGCTGGCTGCTCTGACGTTCGTGGTCTGGGCGCTCGAGTCGCTCACCGAATACGGATACGAGCTCCTGTGGCGGAATCTGGCGCAAACCGTCGAGCACCAACTCCGGGTGGAGACCTACGCCCATACGCTCGATCTCGATCTCGCCTACTTCGAGGACGCTTCGACCGGCGGTCTCATGGCCGTTATCAACGACGACGTGAACCAGCTGGAACGGTTTCTCGACCGCGGCGCCAACGAATTGATCCAGACCGTCGTGGCCGTGGGAGGAGTGGCGGCGGTGTTCTTCGTGCTCGCTCCTTCGGTGGCCGCCCTGGCGGTGATCCCCATACCGCTCATCATCTGGGGTTCGATCCAGTTCACCCGCCGGATGGCACCACGCTATTCGGCAGTTCGCGACCAGGCCGGAAACCTGGCCTCCCAACTCTCGAACGCCATCGGCGGGGTTGCCACCATCAAGGCCTTCACCGCCGAGGACCGCGAGGTCGATCGGCTGCAGGACGAGTCTGAGCGATACCGAGTGGTCAATCGGTGGGCGATCCGCTTGTCGGCTGGATTCATCCCTGGGATCCGAGTGTTCATCCTGGCTGGATTCCTTGCAACCCTGATCTACGGCGGGTTCCGGACTCTCGACGGGACCCTCGAGGTGGCAGCGTTCTCGGTCCTGGTGTTCCTCACCCAGAGGCTTCTGTGGCCGCTCACACGTCTCGGCGAGACGCTCGACCTGTATCAACGGGCGATGGCCTCGACCCAGCGCATCTTCGACCTGCTGGACACCGCACGGACGGTGGTGTCCGGGCACGTCCCCTTGTCGAACCCCAAGGGAGCGGTTGAGTTCGAAGCAGTCTCGTTCTCCTACCGGACCGGTCCTCAGGTGCTCACCGGCATCGAGTTGTCGATCCCGGCCGGCTCGACGGTGGCAGTGGTCGGCGCCACGGGCTCCGGAAAGACGACCCTCATCAAGCTCCTCCTCCGGTTCGCCGACCCGACCTCGGGACGGATCACCCTCGATGGTCACGACCTGAGATCGCTCGAACTGGAGGATCTCCGATCGGCGATGGCGTTGGTCAGCCAGGACGTATTCCTGTTTCACGGATCGGTTCGCGAGAACATCGCATATGGACGACCGGACGCAACCACCGACGAGATCGTTGCGGCTGCCGAGGCGGCGGAGGCACACGAATTCATCCTGGAACTCGCCGAGGGGTACGACACCATCGTCGGGGAACGGGGCCAGAAGCTGTCCGGTGGCCAGCGGCAGCGGCTCTCGATCGCTCGGGCCCTGTTGTGTGACTCCCCGGTGCTGATCCTCGATGAGGCGACCTCGGCGGTCGACAACGAGACCGAGGCCGCGATCCAGCGATCGCTGCGGCGGATCGCCCACCAGAGGACCATGTTGGTCATCGCCCACCGCCTCTCGACCATCCGCCACGCCGATCGGATCTACGTGATGGACGGTGGTGCGGTTGTAGAGGAAGGCAGCCACGACGACCTGGCGGCACGGGGCGGGATCTACGCCGGTCTCTGGTCGGTCCAGACCGGGATGGTCACCGGCGACGGGTGAGCGCCGCTCTGCCAACATGACGGCTCCAGGACCAGCAAGGAGCGACATGGACATCCAGCGGATCGGCGTGGTGGGCGGCGGACAGATGGGCGCAGGGATCGCCGAGGTAGCCGCCAAGGCGGGGACAAACGTCTTGGTGATGGAGATGAGCCCGGAACTGGCCGAGCGCTCGCAGGCCCGGATCACCGCTTCGCTCGACAAAGCCGTCGACCGCGGCAAGCTCGAAGCAAAAGAACGCGATGCTGCTGCGAGCCGGGTCGGCTTCACCACCGACCTGGCAGAGATGACTGATCGCGACCTCGTGATCGAAGCGGTGACCGAGGATGAGCGCCTCAAGCTCGACATCTTCCGCACGCTGGACGGAGTGGTCGGAGATTCCGCGATCCTGGCCTCGAACACGTCATCGATTCCGATCACGCGACTGGCCGCCGTCACCTCGAAGCCGGAGCGGGTGGTGGGCATGCATTTCTTCAACCCGGTGCCGGTGATGGCGTTGATGGAGTTGGTGACCACCGTCCGGTCGTCTGCCGACGTCGAGGCCGCGGCCGAGGCCTACGCCACCGACGTGCTCGGCAAGACGGTGATCCGGGCCAAGGACCGGGGTGGGTTCGTGGTCAACATGCTGCTCGTGCCCTATCTGTTGGGCGCGATCCGGATGTACGAGGCGGGGGTTGCCACCCGGGAGGACATCGACACCGGTATGAAGCTGGGCGCCAATCATCCGATGGGACCGCTGACGCTGTGCGACTTCATCGGTCTCGACACGATGAAGTTGGTCGCCGATGTGCTGTTCGACGAGTACAAGGAGCCGCTGTACGCCTCTCCCCCGCTCCTCACCCGGATGGTGGAAGCGGGACTGCTGGGCAAGAAGACCGGACGCGGATTCTACGAATACCAGTGACGAGTTGACCCGCCGCCCTCGTCGAAACCCGGACGCCTAGCGTGCGATGGAATCACGGGTCCTTCTCGATCGGGAGGAAATCTTGGGTATCAAGGTGATCATCGAGTTGAAGGCGCACTCAGGTCGCCGGGACGAATTGAGAGCGGTCTTCGAGGACCTACTGGCCCGACACGGCTCGAACGTTCCGGGGTTCCTCGGCAGCCACAGATACGAACGCATGGACGACCCGGATGTGCTGGTCGAAATGGCCGACTGGGACTCAGTCGAGTCACGAGCGGCGCATATGGCCGACGCAGCCGCGAACGGCACGTACGCACCACTTCTGGAGTTCCTGGCCGAGCCATTTCGCATCACGGTTCTCAACCCTCTGGCCCCCATCGCCTGAATAGGCCATCGAGCAGGGTCGAACCGACGACAGTCGCCGCCATTCGATCAGCGACGGGCGGCCGCCACTTCGAGCAACACCTGGGCGCCCACTCCCATCCGGGCGAACCGGTCGTCCTTGGTCTGACCTCGCTGCCAGCGGATGTAGATCTGCTGGAGCACCACGGCCAGCTTGAAGGCCCCGAACACCTCGTACCAGGAGAACTCCGTGAGATCCCTCCCCGAGCGATCGGCGTAGCGGTGGATCGCCTCCGCCCGGGTCATGAAACCTCCGTCGTTGGGTGGAACCGAGGTCGGCATGTCGCGAAACGCGGGCGGCACCTCGCCAGGATCGAACCAGATCGACATCACGGTTCCCAGATCGACGAGCGGATCGCCCCGGGTGCACATGTCCCAGTCGTACACCGCTACACACTCGCCCGGATCGTCCTCGCTGACGGCCATGTTGTCGAGCCGCCAGTCGTTGTGGAGAAGGGAGACCTCGTCCGATTCGGGCTGTTCCGCCAGAAGCCACAGTGCGACCTCGTCGGCGAGAGCGTTGTCCTCGTGCTTGGCATCGTGCCAGCGGCCGGTCCACCCCTCCACCTGTCGTCTGACGAAACCCTCAGGATGACCCAGGTCGTCGAGACCTGCCGCCCCCGGGTCGACGGCGTGCAGTTCGGCCAGCGTGTCGACCACTGCCGTGCTGAGTTTGCGGTTGGCGAGCCGGTCGGCCCCCGATCCGAAGACGGGCGGGATCACACCCTGGACGACCACCCCATGGCGGCGCTCCATGATGAAGAAGGGGGCCCCGATCACCGACGGGTCATCGCAGTATTCGTAGGCCCGGGCAGCCTTCGGGAACGCCTGCCAGAGCCGGGACAGCACCCGAAATTCACGCCCCATGTCGTGCGCTGATGGCGCCACCGGTCCGAGTGGGGGTCGGCGGAGAACGTATTCGGTGTCGCCGAACCGGAGGAGATAGGTCAGGTTCGCCTTCCCGCGGGCGAATTGACGGACCTCCAGCGGATGGTCGGAGCCTGGAAGCCGGCCGTCGAGCCAGGCGAGAAGGGCACCGTTGTCGAACCGTTCGTCCGGCCGAACGTCGATCAGTTCCGGCGTCAACTCTGCCATCCCCCGTTTGTACCAGACCGGCGGGTTCTCCCGAACCCTGGGTTCAGTCCTCTTGATCGACGGGAACGATTGACTGGACCGATCGACTGGACCGATCGACTGGACCGATCGACTGGACCGATCGACTGGACCGATCGACTGGACCGATCGACTGGACCGATTGACTGGACCGATTGACTGGACCGATTGACTGGCACCACCCAGAGTGATATAACTTCTACGGGGAGTGGGCGCGGCTGGGACCGAACGGAAGGGGTCTCAGTCGTGAAGCGTCTCATGCTCTTCACAGTTCTCACCATGGTGGCCGGCGTATTACCGGCGATGGCATCGAGCCACACCGCAGCCTCGACGTTGCCGAACGGAACGTCGATCGATGTCACCATCGACTTGCCGGCGACTGGGACCGAATACGTCGTCCCGGCAGGTGCGACCGGGGCCGACATCACGGTCTCGGGCACAGCGTCGGTCGGGGAGGGCGAGCCCGACGCGACGCTGGTCTACGTGGTCGACGTCTCGTTCAGCACCAACCAGCCGTCGCTGGGCGACTGCGGTGGCGATCTCAACGGGGACGGCGACGCCAACACGATTCTCGACTGTGAGATCGCCGGCGTGATCGCGCTCAACAACGCCGCCATCGCCGAAGCCTCCGTCGACGAGGTCGGGATTGCCGTCTATGGCCAGAGCGGCGCTGCGGCCGACATGACCCCCGCCGGCGGCGACGACCCGATCACCGCACCGGACGCCGGACCTGGCCACGTCGATACGGTGGCGATGTCGATCGTGTCGCCCTTCTGTGACGCGGGAGTTGGCCAGT
>JBFHRE010000025.1:0-23060 GCA_041591895.1 Acidimicrobiia bacterium | reverse complement strand
GTGATGTCTTCGCCGTTGTAGAGCACCTGGCCCGACCGAACCTGGATCAGACCGAACAGCGCCTTCAGCATCGTCGATTTCCCGGCGCCGTTGGGGCCGATGATCCCGATCAGTTCCCCCGGGGCGACTTCCATGTTCACGCCGTTGAGGATGTTCACCTCGGGCACATATCCGGCGACGACTTCGGAAAGGCTGATGACCGAGTCGCTCATTCCTCTTCCTCCGTCGACCTTCCCGCCGGATCCGCCTCGCCCTGATCCGTCTCGGCCAGGGCGCTCATGGCCGCGGCCAACTGCTCTTCCTCCTCCTCGAAGGAGAGCGGGGCATCATGATGCGCCCCGAGATACGCGTCGATCACGGCCTGGTTCTTCCCGATCGTCTCGTGCGGCCCCTCGGCGATGATCCGGCCCTCGGCCATGACCACCACCCAATCAGAGATGTCACGGACGACGTCCATGTCGTGCTCGACGAAGATCACGGTGATCCCTTCCTCGCGCAAGCTCTTGACGTGCTCGAGGAGCGACTGGGTCAGCGCAGGGTTGACCCCGGCCATCGGCTCGTCGAGACAGATGACGCTCGGATTCGACATGAGAGCCCTCGCCATCTCCAGGAGCTTGCGCTGACCTCCAGAGAGGGTGCCCGCATACTCATTGCGCATGTGGTCGAGCTTGAAACGGCGGAGGAGATCCTCGGCCCGCGCCTCGATCTCCCTCTCCTGGGCGATCCAGAGCGGGGGAATGATGCTCGTCAGGAACGACTCGCCCCGCTGGCCTTTCGCACCGAGCTTCATGTTGTCAATGACCGACAGCTTGGTGAGCGACTTGGTGAGCTGGAATGTCCGAACCATGCCCATCCGGGCGAGTTGATGGGGGGACTTGCCCACGATCGAACTGCCGTTGAAAGCCTTGGAACCCTCATCGGCCTGGTCGAAGCCGGTCAGCAGATTGAAGAAGGTGGTCTTGCCGGCTCCGTTGGGGCCGATCAGCGCGGTGATCACCCCTCGCTGAACCTCCAGCTTGTCGACATCCACCGCGACCAGACCGCCAAAGGTCCTGCGCATACCCTCGACCGCGAGCACCGGGTCCGGCTTGGACACGCCGGGCTCGTGAGCGATGGTGGCCATGTCAGCGGGCATCGAGCGCCATCTCTTCCCTGGAACCGAAGATCCCCTGCGGGCGATACACCATGAGCGTCATCAGCCCGATGCCCACGGCCATGAACCGGAAGATGCCGACCTGGTTCTGGTCCATGATCGAGGGCGGAATGAATCCTTCGGTGACGAACTGCCGCAGAACGTTCTCGACCAGCGCCAGCAGACCCCAGAAGATCATCGATCCCACGATCGGCGACCACACGCGGCCCACGCCGCCGAGGATCAGCACCGTCCAGATGAAGAAGGTGATCACCGGCTGGAAGGTGTCGGGCTGCACGGTCGACTTGGCGATCACCTGCAGCATGCCGGCGATTCCACCGATCGCTCCCCCCAACATCAGCGCCTGGAGTTTGTACCAATAGGCGTTCTTGCCCAACGCCCTGGCGGCGTCCTCGTCCTCACGGATGGCCTTGAGAACCCGACCCCATGGGCTCCGCATCAGCTGCCAGATGAGCAACGCCAGGAGGAGCGTGAACCCCCATCCGATCAGGATGATGAAGAGGTTGTTCCCGGTGAAGAAGAACGGACCCCAGTCGTAGAACGTCGCTTTGAACGGGTTCAGGGCGTAGAACTCACCGGCGAACTCGTTGAGTCCCTCGGTGCCTCGAGTCCACGGCCGCAGGGTGGTGGACCGGGCCAGGAAGCGGATGATCTCGGAGGCGGCGATGGTCACGATGGCCAGGTAGTCGGCTCGGAGGCGCAGCGTAGGGACGCCGAGCAGCAACGCCAGGATCAGGGCGAACACCACGCCGAGCACGAGGCCCAGATACGGGTTCCACCCCCAGGTGGCGATGGCGATACCGACTCCGTAGCCGCCCACGGCCATGAAGCCGACGTGACCGAAGTTGAGCAGGCCTGTGTAGCCGAAATGGATGTTGAGACCCATCGCGGCCATGGCGAACACCATTGCGTCCACCCCGAGTCCCGCCGATACGGTGAGAGTGCCGATCTGTCCCCAATCGACCGCGGCGAGCAGCGCCGTCATCCGATCCTCTGCTTTCTCCCCAGGATGCCCTGGGGTCGAATCAGCAAGATGAACACCATCAGGAACAATGCGCCGAGGTTCTTCAACTCGGATGGGATCCACAGCGTGGAAACCTGTATGCCGAGACCGATCATGAGACATCCGACCAGCGCGCCATAGGCGGTGCCAAGACCTCCGAGCGTGACGCCGGCGAAGATCAGGAGGAGGATCCGGGTGCCGGTCTCCCATTGCACCTGGTCGGCCTGCCCGAGGAACACGCCACCCAGCGCGGCGAGGGCGCCACCCGCCACCCACACCAGGCGGATGACCCGCTGAACGTCGATGCCGGACGACTCGGCCAGGTCGCGGTTGTCGGCCACGGCCCGCATCGCCCGGCCGATCCGGGTCCGTTGTAGCGCCAGACCCACGAGTACGAGAACGCCGATCGAGAGCCCGACCGAGATGAGGTCGGAAGGCGTGATCTCGACCAAGCCGATCCTCATGGCGGACTGGCCCGACACGCTCTTGAAGAAGCGGCTGCTGCCACCGAAGAAGTAGAGGATCACGTACCTGGCCAGGATTCCGAGACCGATCGTCACCACCATCTGGGCGATCAATGACGTCCCCCGCTTGCGAAGTCGGGAGAAGATGGCCCCGTCGAGCAGATATCCGGTGGCACCGCCAACGAGCATCGCAGCGATCGAGGCAAAGAGGATCGTGCCCGTCTTGGTTCCGCCCAGCCCGACGGCGGTGGCTGCGCCTTCGGCGACGAACGCGGCAAACATTCCCCAAGTGACCATCTCGGCATGGGCGAAATTGACCAGTCCGGTGGTGCCGAAGATGAGAGACAGCCCGATGGCACCCATCGCCAGGAAGAGACCCAGCTTGATCCCCTCCAGCGTGAGTTGGAGGACCTGACGGGCGGTGATGTTCGAGCCGGTGTCGATGGGGCCATCCCCGACCTGAAGCGGGAACAAGGCGATCGCCACCCGTCCGGTATCCACGACGATATTGCGTGAGGTCACCTCTGTGTCCCGCAGAGAAACCCCCTCGGGAAGCGTCGAGGGATCGATGCTCACAGTCATGGGGCCAGTGTCGGTGGCAAGCACGAACTCGCCATCATCACCGGTGACGCCCGCTCCCAGTTCGGTTCCATCGGCGGTGGTGACGATGACGCCGACCCCGACGGCTGGCTGGGTCTCGCCCGCCTCGTCTTTGAAGGACAGCTTGACCCGGACGCCCTGGGTCGGATCTTCCTGTCCCAGAGCAGGGAAGGGAACGGCGGTCAGAACCGCCACGATCAGCATCATCAGCCCGGCCACCCGCCGGGGGTTGTCCTCGAGCGACCGAAGCCGCCTCATGCACCTACCTGCTGCCGCACCGGCAGCACCTTAGACGATGACGGGTGCCCGACCGGCCCCAGACGCGATCTTTCCCGGCTCGAGGCGGCCGGGAAAGCGCTCAGATGAGGTCCTGCTCCCGGATCCCGAACGATGGGTGACGGAGACGGCACAGCGCCAGCTTCTCGAGCTGCCGGATGCGCTCCCGGGTGAGGTTGAACTCGTCACCGATCTCCTCGAGTGTGCGCGGCACGCCGTCGTAGAAGCCGTAGCGCAGCGCCAGAATCCGACCCTCGCGCTGAGGTAGCCGGTCGATCGAGCGCCGGAGTGAGTCGGCCACGTCCATCTCTTCGGTGATCTGCACCGGGTCGGCGGCATCCGCGTCCTCGATGAAGTCTCCGAGTTGGGCGCCGTCCTCACCGATCGGCTGCTCGAGAGAGACGGTGTCGGCCACTCCGAGTGCGAGTTCGACCTTGTCCACGGTGACACCGGCCTCCTCGGCGATCTCTTCGGGTCGCGGATCGCGACCCAGCTCGGCCTTGAGGCTGGCCTGGGCGGCACGCACCGCGGCCAGGGTGTCATGGAGATGCACCGGGATGCGGACCGTACGGGACTTGTCGGCGATGGCGCGGGTGATGGCCTGACGAATCCACCACGTGGCATACGTCGAGAACTTGAAGCCCTTCCGCCAGTCGAACTTCTCGACTGCCCTGATCAGACCGAGGTTCCCTTCCTGGATCAGGTCGAGGAAGTCGATCCCGGAGGTGTTGGCGTACCGACGAGCGTTGGCCACGACCAAACGGAGGTTGGCGGTGAGGAACGCATCCTTCGCCTCGCGACCTTTGCGTTCGAGACGTCGAAGCTCGATCTCCTGCTTCTTGTCCTTGAAGTCACCCTTCTCGATCCGCTCGCCGGCCTCTTCGCCCGACTCGATCATCTGGGCGAGTTCGACCTCCTGCTCGGCTGTGAGCAGCTCGTACTCCCCGATCGCGGTCAGATACTGCGATACGAGGTCGGTGGTGAGCCGGCCGCGCTCGTCGGTGATCTTGCTCACGACCGACTTCTTCGCCTTGTCGGCGGTCTTGGGAGCGTCCTTTCGGGTGTCGGCTGCGGTCAACGTGGTACCTCTCGTCGTTTCGTTCTCGTCCGGCGAACCGGACGGCGTGATGTCTGTCTCGATTGTTGTGAGAATCGTGCGTGATCCTCGGTATGAATCTCTGGGTTGTGAACTCTGGTGAATCGCGGGGTTGTTGTCTTCGGTTGGACCAATCGGGCCGATCACGGTCCGACACGCGTCTGACCAAGGCTCGACCCAATCGGACTCACACTTCGAACGGTTCGGCGCCGGCGACCTGGCTGCACCGGGCCCAACTCTGGCTGGGTCCCTGGCGTCCCTGCTACCTCTCTCGGTCTCTCTACCGCTATCGAGTCACCGCGCGCACCGGGGTCACACTATGACAGAAAAACCCAGGCTTGTGAACCCCCTTTCGGCGGTTGGAACGTCGCCCCTGGTTGCGGCGCCACAAGGGCCCTCCGTCACCGACCCTGCCCGGTAATCTGGCTGAATGCCGGGTGCAGCCGCCTTCTTCGACCTCGATCGAACGCTCATCGCCGGTGCGTCCGTGTTCCCGCTGGCCGTCGAGGGCTGGCGAGCCGGACTCATCTCGAACACGGACATCGCCAACATGGCTCGACAGGCGGCCATGTTCGTGATCGCCGGGGACACCGGCGAAGGCCAATCCGATCGACTTCGCGCCGACATCCTCGCCCGGGTCGCAGGTGTCCCCGTCGAGACGATGATGGAAGTTGGGCGCGAAATGTTGCCGAAGCTCGTCAACCGGGTCCGCCCCGAGTCCAAGAACCTCATCGAACGACATCGAAATGCCCAGCGCGACACCTGGATCATCTCTGCTTCCCCGCAGGAGATCGTCGCTCCCCTCGCCGCCGCCCTCGGCATGACTGGAGCCCGCGGAACCCAGGGACGGATCGAGGACGGTCGGTACACGGCCGAACTGGACGGTCCGTTCATGTACGGCGAGGGAAAGGCCACCGCGATCAGGGAGTTGGCGACACAGCACGGCTACGACCTCGACCTCTGTTACGCCTACAGCGACTCGGTTTCCGACCTGCCGATGCTCGAGGTGGTCGGCCATCCGGTGGCGGTCAATCCCGACGGAGAACTGACCGGACTGGCACGCGACCGGGGCTGGGCGATGGTGTATTTCGCCCAGAAGACCAAGCAGGCGGTGGCGATCGGGGCCGCGTCCACCGCGGTCGTCGGCTGCTCCGTCGGCTTCTACCTCCTCGGTCGCCGCCACGGCCGGACCGCCTGAGGTGTAGTTGCGAACCCAGGGCTCGCAACTACCGCCACGGTGTCGGTGGGCCCACGGTTCGCACGCCTGCTCGAACTGTGGGCTCCTGAACACCGTCACGGTGTTCACGAACCCAGGGTTCGCAGGGACGCGATAGGTTGGGGGAATGCCGAACCGACTCGCACAATCGACGTCGCCCTACCTGTTGCAGCACAAGGACAACCCGGTCGACTGGTACGAATGGGGCGAGGAGGCGTTCGACGAGGCCCGACGCCGCGACGTCCCGATCCTGTTGTCGGTCGGATACTCGGCGTGTCACTGGTGCCATGTGATGGCACACGAGTCGTTCGAGGACGAGGACACCGCGACCGAGATGAACCGGTGGTTTGTCAACGTCAAGGTCGATCGGGAGGAGCGACCCGACGTCGACTCGGTGTACATGGAGGCGGTACAGGCGACCACCGGCCGCGGCGGATGGCCGATGACGGTGTTCATGACACCCGACGGACATCCCTTCTTCACCGGCACGTACTACCCGAACACCGATCGCCACGGGATGCCGGCGTTCCGCCGGGTCCTGGGCGCGATCGAGGAAGCATGGCGCGAGCGTCGGGACGAGGTCGTGGAGCAGGGAGCGCGAGTCACGGATGCCATCGACCAACAGCTACCGGTCGGTGACACCCTGCCCGGCCAGCCGGAGTTGGAAGCCGCCTACCGAACCCTCGAATCGGAATACGACCCGGTAAATGGCGGCTTCGGACAGGCACCGAAGTTCCCGCAACAACCCCTGCTCGAGTTCTTGCTTCGCATCCACCGCCGTCCGTGGGCACCTCGAGCGCGGACGATGCTCGGTCACACCCTCACCCGGATGGCCCGGGGTGGGATCTACGACCAGGTCGGAGGGGGCTTCGCTCGCTATGCCGTGGACGCGGTGTGGCTCGTCCCCCATTTCGAGAAGATGCTGTACGACAACGCCCAGCTCGCCCGCATCTACACCTGGGCGGCCGCGGAGTTCGAAGTCCCCGACTTCGAGGTCATCGCCCGCGAGACACTCCGGTACATGGAGCGAGACCTGAGCCACCCGGAGGGGGGGTTCTACTCCGCCGAGGACGCCGACTCAGAAGGGGTCGAGGGGAAGTTCTACGTATGGGAGTACGACGAATTCATGTCCACTGCCGGGCCGGACGACGGCCCGATCGCTGCGGACTTCTTCGGGGTCACACCGGGCGGAAACTTCGAAGGCTCGACCATCCTCAACGTGGCGATGACCGGTGGCGAAGTGGCCGAACGCCACGGAGTCGACCGATCGGAGGTGACTGCTGCCGTCCGCCGGGTTGCGGACCGCTTGTTCGAGGCGCGTTCTTCGAGGGTCCGCCCCGGTCTGGACAACAAGGTCATCGCCGCCTGGAACGGTCTCGCAATCCGGGCGTTCGCCGAAGCAGGCGGCGCCTTCGACCAGCCGCAGCTCATCGGCCGAGCCGTAGCCGCAGCCTCATTCGTGTTCGAGAACATGCGGGCCGCGGACGGTCGCTTGATGCGATCGTGGACCGACGGCCGTGCGACCGTCGCAGGCTTCCTCGACGACCACGCGGCGATGGCGGTCGGCCTCTACTCGCTCTACGCGGTCACCGGCGAGTACCGCTGGTTCGAAGCAGGGCGTGAGCTCGTCGACCTGATCCCGGAGTGGTTCGCCGACGAGGCCGGAGGGCTGTACTCGACACCGCATGACGCAGACGACCTGATCAAGCGCCCCCACGACCAGATGGACAACCCATTGCCGAGCGGGACCTCGCTCGCTGCGGAGGCCTTCCTCCTCACCTCGCTCTACACCGGTGACCCCGAGTGGCGCCGGCGAGCAGAGGATGCGGTGCGGTCCTCGGTGATGCTCATCGACCGCTACCCGCGTGCCGCCGGTCATGTCATGGGCGTTCTCGATTCGATGGTCGCCGGACTTCGCGAGTTGGCTGTGGTCGGTCCCGACGCCGTGGAACTCGCCCGGCCCGCTTGGGAACGGTTCCGACCGGAGACTGCGGTGGCGGTTTCGACCACGGGATCGGAGTCGGTCCCACTCCTCGCAGACCGCTATCGGGACGGACGGACGGTCGCCTATCTGTGCGAGGGCTTCGTCTGCGACGCTCCGGTCGACACGACGGACGAGCTGCGCCGAATCCTGAACCGTTGAACCCATGCCACCGGCGGCGGTCGACGCTCGATCGGGTCGCGACTCGAGCTATCGACTGGCGAGTGCCTGCTCGGCGATGGCCAGGCCGCCGGCGATCCCGGCACGCGGGCCGAGGCCCGGCGGGACGATGAAGTCTCGATCGTGCTCTGGCAGGCGAGCGTATCCATTCATGTGTTCGCCCAACTTGATCCGTACGGCATCGATCAGCCCTGGCAACTGCGTAACTCCTCCACCCAGGACAATTCGCTGCGGAGCCGTTGCATAGACGATCGACCTGAATCCGGAGGCGAGGTAATGCGCCTCGAGATCGACCGCCCGCTCGAGCATGTCGCCCAGATCCTCGCCGCGTCTCCCCCACCGTCCTTCGATCGAAGGTCCGGAGGCCATTCCTTCCAGGCAATCCCCATGGAACGGACAGTTGCCGGGGTAGGTGTCGTGCGCATGCCGCTCGACGGCGACGTGGCCCATCTCGCTGTGTACCAGGCCTGGTATCGCCCTGCCGTTGATGACCTGGCCGCCACCGATGCCGGTTCCAACCGTGACATAGACGAGGTTGTCGAGACCTCGGCCGGCGCCCCAACGCCACTCCCCGATCGCCGCTCCCACCACGTCTGTCTCGATCCCGAGCGGAACCCCGAGTCCCCGCAGCGGCCCGAGCAGGTCGGCGTTCGCCCATCCCGGCTTCGGAGTGGAGGTGATGTGTCCGTAGACAGCCGAACCCGGTCTGAGCTCGAGCGGACCAAAAGCGGCGACGCCCACGGCCTCGACCTCGGCATGCCCCGCGAAGAAGGCTCGAACCGCTCCCAGGGTCTCGGCGGGGCTGGTGGTGTCGATCCGGACCTGGTCGTGGAGATCGTCCGGGCTGCTGCCGACTGCACAAACGAACTTGGTCCCACCCGCCTCGATCGACCCTAGAACCGGCATGCGGGGCAGGTTAGGACATCCCGCCCTGCCCCACCGGCGGCCTCCTCACCCCCCGCCGCCTACCAGAGAGTCGTTCCCTCGGTAGCCGCGACCGCATCCTCGACGGACCCCTCGTAGATCCCTGTGGACAGGTACTTCCAGCCGGCGTCAGGCAGCACTGCCACCACGCTCGCGCCCTCGGGCAGTCGCTCCGAATATCGGATGGCGGCCGCCACCGCCGCTCCCGACGACGGCCCAACGAACAAACCCTCCTCGGACATGAGGCGCCGTGTCATCTGGATCGCGGCGCCGGTTCGGATCAGCATCCTGGTCGAGAGGAGACGTGCATCGAACACCGGCGGCACATAGCCGTCGTCCATCGACCGCAATCCGGCGATCGCCTCTCCGACGGGAGGTTCGGCGGCAACGATGCTGGTGGAAGCACCTATCGACCGCAGATGACGAGCCACGCCGGTCAGGGTCCCTCCTGTCCCGAGGCTGGCGACGAAAGCATCCGGCGGCCCATACCCGAGAGAGTTCAGTTGAGCCACGATCTCAGGACCGGTGGTCTGTTCGTGCGCCGCGGGATTGGCGGCGTTGTCGTACTGGTGGAGCATCAACTCGCCGGACTCCCTCGCGCGTTCCTCGGCGATCCGCACCGCCCCATTCGAGCCCAACTCGCCCGGTGTGAGTTCGATCTCAGCGTCATATGCGCGCAACAACTCGGTTCGCTCGGAGGACACGTTGTCGGGGACGAGCACGGTGAACGGGATTCCGTTCAAGCGAGCGAGCCGGGCGATGGCAATCCCGGTGTTGCCAGAAGACGGCTCCATCAGCCGGACGGAGCCGGCCAGACGACCTTCGGCTTTGGCGGCGGCGAACATTCCCGCCGCCACCCTGTCCTTCACCGACCCGGTCGGAAGATGCCACTCGCATTTGGCGAACAAGTGGACTCCCGGCGGGCCCACCCGCTCCAGACGGACGAGCGGTGTCGGGACGATCCCGTACTCGGCGAGCGGAATGCTCATCCGCCGGCTACCGCCGGGAGGATCGTGATCTCGGTCCGTTCGCCAACCCCGGTATCGAGCCCATCCATGTACCGAATGTCCTCGTCGTCGACGAACACGTTGACGAACACCGGGAGCCCCCCGTCGGGAGACAGGAGTTGCTCGGCGAGCTTTGGGTGGCGCCCGGCGAGTTCGGAGAAGACTTCGCCGACAGTCGAGCCCACTGCGTCGAGCTTCCGGGCACCGTCGGCGTAGGGCCGAAGGATCGTGGGGAGTGAGATGGTTGCGTTCATGCTGGTTCTCCTGGTCTGTTGATCGGGTAGGCGGCCAGGGTCGCGCCTGGCGTCTCGAAGTCGAGAGTCTCTTCGGTGACGGCGTGGTCCCGAATACGGAACGCCCTGATCTGCGGGGCGTCGAGGCGCTCCATGCCGATCAACACGTACAGCCAGTCGGGCTCGGTCGCCAGCCGGATGTCCGTCCTCGAAGGGGCCGCCTCGGTGTGAGGGTGGGAGTGGAACACACCGATCAGATCCCAGCCGCTGCGGTCCGCGTGTTTCAACGACCGGAAATGCTCTTTGGGGTCGATGGTGTAGTTGGTCGGGCTGTGGAGGATGTTCGTGAGCGGATAGGCCATCCGGATCTCCCCATCGTCCGCTCCTGCCAGGAGTCCACAGGACTCCTCGGGATGGCAGGCGTAGGCGTGCGCCAGCATCGCCTCCCGGACCTGGGCCGGGAGAGAGATGCTCATGCGAGACCTTCGGCCATTCGTGCTGCCATCGTGATCGCCGAGCGCCCGGTGCGCCGCCACTCGACCTGCCCGGTCTCTCCGATCATGAGCAGGGTCGGAAGCGCCCGTACGTCGAGGCCATCCGAATGCGACACGTCGATGACCCGGTGCGGCACACCCGTCGCCTGGAGAGCCTTCAGCGCCAGCGGGCACAGGGCGCAATCGGGACCCGTGACGAGGGTGAGGCCGGCGTGGGAGGCCGCCGAGGCCGACCCCCGTCGCCGCTCCCACAGCCAGAGGGCGACGAAGACCGTCCCCAGGACCGCCACGAGGATGGCAGACCTCTCGATCATCTCGCCACCGCCTTCTCGTAGATGATGCAGCCCACGCAGATGCGGGTGGTGGCCGCCAGAGCCGCCAGAGCTGTGACCACCAGGGTGAGGCCCCACCCGAGACCCGGAGAACCGAACGCAAACGCGAGGCTCGCAACCCCGAGGAATATCGCTCCGATCAACTGGCTGAATCGGGGCGGGGCAGCCGGCTCGGTGATGATCGGCCCTTGAAGCCGGGGACGGATCAGCCTGACATAGAGCTGCGTGAGCGGGGCGACCTTCGGCCCTCCTGCCCACGACACGGCCAGGATGACAAACCCGATCACCACCAACCACGGGTTGTCCGTCACGAACCCGAGGGCGGTGAGAACCGTGATGACTGCTTGATTGAAACGAGGGACGTTGCGGTCGACGACTTGCATGACATGCTCCTGAGGAAGGGCCGGAAGGCCGGGAAGGGGGTTGAGCCGGTGAGGCCGGAGCGGTCAGTGCGTGCGAGCGACCGACCCGGCCGGCGTACACAGCATGTCGTATTCGACGATCGCCGGCGGCATGTCTTCGTCCGCGCAGGCCGGACAGGTGGGGTTGCGGCGCAGGTTGAGCCGGCGGAACTCCTGGGTGAGGGCGTCGTAGGTCAACAGTTTGCCGACCAGTGGCTCTCCGATTCCGAGCAGGATCTTGATGGCCTCCATCGCCTCGATGGAGCCGATGATGCCGGGGAGCACCCCGAGGACACCGGCTTCGGCGCACGACGGAGCCAGCTCGGGTGGCGGGGGCTGGGGAAAGAGGCAGCGGTAGCACGGGCCTTCGTAGGGGCTGAACACGCTGGCCTGGCCTTCGAACCGGAAGATCGCCCCGTGCACCACCGGAATCCGAAGATGTAGCGACGCGTCATTCACCAGGTAGCGGGTGGGGAAGTTGTCGCCCCCGTCGACCACGAGGTCGTAGCCGCGCATGATGTCGAGCACGTTGTCGGCAGAGAGTCGCTCCTGATACGGCTCGATCTTCACGTCGGGGTTGAGCGCCTGGAGTGTCTCCCGGGCGGACTCCACCTTGGGTTGCCCGAGGCGATCCATCGAATGGAGGATCTGCCGCTGGAGGTTCGAGGCGTCCACGGTGTCGAAGTCGACGATTCCGAGCGTGCCCACTCCGGCGGCCGCCAGATAGAGGGCGGCCGGGGACCCGAGGCCGCCGGCCCCGACCAACAGAACCTTGGAGTCGAGCAGCTTTGCTTGACCGGCTTCTCCCACTTCGGGTAGGAGCGTGTGACGTGAGTAGCGGAGCTTCTGGTCCTTGGTCAGGGTCACGGGTGTGTGCCACGCCCGTCCCTCGGTCTTCCATTGCCCAAAGCCGCCGGACATCGAGGCGACATCGGAGTAACCCATGTCCTTGAGGGCTTTGGCGGCGAGGGCCGACCGGGCGCCTCCGGCGCAATAGAGGATGATCTCGGTGGATCGATCGGGAATGGACAGTGCAACGTTCGACTCGAGGAGTCCCCGCGGGATGAGCCGTGCACCTTCGATCGCGCCCTGCTCGAACTCGTCCGCCTCGCGGCAGTCGATCAGGACGAACGGCTCGCCGAGACGCGCCTCCAATTCCGCGGGCGTCAGCTCACGGATCTCCCGCTTGGCAGCGGAAACCAGGTCCTGGAACGTCAATGCCATCGAAGTCTGAAGGTTACGTGAAACGACAACACTCGCAAGTCCCGGTCCATTCCTGGGAACGGTCTCAGCCCTCCTCGTAGTCCTCGAAGTCGGGCCACGCAGCGATGTCGACGCCATGGTTCTCAGGCGACGCCAGTGACCACCATTTCGGGGCGCGATCGATCGCAACCCGGCCACCCGCCTCCAGGGCCGCGGCCACCCTGGCTTCTGCTTGATCCGCGGGGACGCTCACGTCGATGTGGACCCGTCCTCGACCTGACTTCGGCGGGTCCAGCTCGTGGAACCACAGATCGGGACCCCGGCGGTTGCGGTCGATGGCATCCTCGTCGCCCAGCCATCTGTAGCCCAAGGCCGCCGCCCAAAATGGGCGCACATCGGCCCCCTCATCCTGGGCCACCGCGATCCCGACCGTTTGCACCTGGGACGGATCGGGCTCCAATCCCATCTCTCGCGCCGCCGCCGAAATCAGCCGAGCGAGGTCGATGTCGGCCTCACTCAGGGCGCCGTCCTCGCGGGTGAAGGTGCGGATCGTGACTCCGCGGGGTCGCAGGTCGACGTCGGGAGCGTGTCCCACGGCTGCCGCGGCATCTGCGATGGCGGCCACGAACCGGGCACCCTCGGCGAAAGAATCGCACTGGTAGAACGCATGGGCGCCCCAGAACAGCACCCGCCAGTCCTCGACTCCGTCGGCCTGGTGGAAGGCATGCGCAGTCAAACGCTCCGCGGTCATGGGACTCCTCCGTAAGGGATCTCGTTTTCGCGCGCAGCGTACCGACCCAGTCTGTTCAGCGGCTCCTGTTCACCGGCTCCTGTTCAGCCGCCTCCGGCCGCCGCCCCCGCAGCCCGCCGGCGGCGCCGGACCGAATGCCATACCGCCAGGGCGACTGCGGCCTGAGGAACATCGTCGGGTGCCTCGACCGTCACGCTCCGGGTCATCAAGGAGACCTGGGCGACCCGCCCCACGGTCTCGCCGTCCACCCTCAGGTTGGTCCGGAAGCCGAAGAAGGGGGTGTGCATCTCGACTGCTCCACCCGGCCACGACAGCTCGTGGTTGATCCCCAGTGCTCCCGTCCGCCGGATCGTCGCCAGGGACGGTCCGCCCTGGGTGATGGACCACTCGCCCATCGCCACGCGACGGATCTCCGCCGGGGTGCCGTTCAACTCGGCCTCCCCACCGGCCCGGAACGCCCGGTGCCGCACCCAACCGACCTCGGCGCCGTCGATTGTGAGGACGAACTCGAACGTGAAGAGACTCCGGGCCTTGGCAACGTACCGGGTCACTCGTCGTCCAGTCCCAGCAGGCGGCGGGTCATCCACGCCGTCGCACCCCACAAGACCTCACCCTCGATGTCGAAGAACCAGACCCGGCGGTCGTTCCAGAGTTCGTATTTCCACCGCGACTCGTCGCGAAGATCGGTCAACGTCGGGGTGAGGATCTTGTCGACTTCCCGCTCGGACGGGATCAGCGCCGGCACGTCTGCGAGACGGCCGACCACCGGCACGACGAACAACGAGTACTCGAAGGTATGGATCGGTGGAAGAAACCCGAGGACCTCGACTGTCTCGGGGTGGAGCCCTACTTCCTCGTGAGCCTCCCGCAGCGCAGTGTCCACCGGACCCCTATCGCCGGGATCGGGACGGCCGCCGGGAAACGCCAGGTGCCCGGCGTGGGTGGGCATCGTCATCGGCCTTTTGGTCAGGATGAGTCTGAGATCCGCCCCATGCGGGTAGATGGCAGCCAGGACGGCCGCCGTCGGTGCACCGTCCGACTCCGGGGGCTCATCGAGGATGCGAAGCGTGTCCCACACGCCTGGCATCCTACGGCCTGGCTCAGTCGGGCCCGGCGCCGAGGTCGATCGGAGCAGCGGTGTCGTGCGGTCGATCGGTGAGCCCGAGCATCGCCCACACCGTCGGGGCCAGCGAGAGATGGCTGACCGTCCGCCCGGTGTCACCGGCCCCATGTCCATCCGAAGGGATCAGATAGAGCGGCGTCGAGACGACCTCCTCGCCGGTCCCCCCGTGGCCGCCGTCGTCGCGGTGGCCGTGGTCACTGGTCACCAGCACCGTGTAGCCGGCGACGCGCCACAGCGGGATGGCGGTGGCGAGGATCGCATCCTGCCGTTCGATGACCTTGGCGTACTCGGCCGACCGTCCACCGTTCTCGTGACCGGCGTTGTCGCACCCCATCGGGTGGATCAACAGGTAGTCAGGCAGGTGGCGTGTGACCAGGGTCGCTCCGCGGGCGAACACGTCCTCGTCGGGCTGATCGTCGCTGAAGTAGAAGCGGCCCTCATGCACCGGGCCTGCCGGGTCGGAGACCTCCATGTCGGTGGCGGGGTCGAACGGGGCCCGGACGTACAACTCGCTGAACCACGAGTAGGCCACGGCGGCGGTTCGCAGACCGGAGGCCGCCGCCAGTGAGAATGTATTGGGTCGCTCGGACCGGCGGACCACCAGGTTGGAGGTGATGCCGTGGACGGACGGGGTGACGCCGGTGTGGAGCGTCTCGTAGTTGGGCCGCGAGTTGGTGGGAATCGCGGCCCGGCTCGTCATCCGGGTGGCGGCTCGTTCTTCAACGAGGTGTTCGAGGTAGCCCATGTGAAGTCGAGCGGCCGAATCACCCAGCCCGTCGCACAACACCAGGATGACCCGACCCATCGCCAGATCATATCGGTGTGTCCTCCCGAACCCAGGGTTCGGGGACACCGTGAGGGTGTTCAGGGGCCCACAGTTCATCCATCCCTCCCAACCGTGGGCTGGCGAACACCGTGAGGGTGTTCAGGAACCCAGGGTTCGGGGACACCTCGTAAGCTGCGGGGATGGTCCCGGAGGTGCTGACGACAGAGCGGTTCGTGCTCCGGCGCTTCAACCGCCGGGACAGCGAAGCGCTTTGGCGAGCAGTGGCCGACTCGCTCCCCGAGCTCAGCAAGTGGATGCCCTGGGCCCATCCCAACTACGCCCGCGACGAAGCCGCCGCCTACATCCGCGACTCCAACCAGAGCTGGAAAGAGGGCCGTGCATACGACTTCACCATCCGCACCCCCAACGACCCTGAACGGCACATCGGCAATGTCTCCATCTGGCAGGTGTCGCGGCTGGGCCGGGTGGCGGAGATCGGCTATTGGATCAGGACGTCCGACACTTCGACCGGCGCCGCCACCGAGGTGACGAGACGCATGATCGACGTCGGATTTCACGAGCTCAGCATGCACAAGATCAATCTCCGGATCGCCGAGGGCAACCGGGCCTCGGAGCGGGTGGCCGAGAAGCTGGGCTTCTCTCGGGAGGGAGTGCTGCGGGAGGAGCTCTACATCCGTGACCAGTGGGTCGACCACACGTTGTACTCGCTCCTCGAGCAGGAGTGGCGCGAACTCAAGCGCGCGGCCAAGCGCTCGAGATCGGAGTCCTGAAAGGAAGGCCCGACCGTGTGGTCAGAACTCCCGGGACGGTTCAACCGCCGACAGTCGCCAGCAGTGTCCGAGTGGCTTCGCCAAAGAAGTCCGGGATGTTCGGAAGCACCCCGACAACGACGGTGACGACCGCGGCGATCGTGAGCACCAGCACCAGCGAGCCGGACGGCGCCTCGGTGATCTCTTCGGCCCCTTCCGGCGGATCATCGAACCACATCGCCTTCGCGACCTTGGCGTAGTAGGCGAGGGCAATGACCGCGTTGACCGCCGCCACCGCCGCCAATACATACGCCCAGGTTCCGCCGGCGGCAATGGTCGCCGTGAACATCTTGAACTTGGCGTACCAGCCCGCCAGCGGCGGGATGCCCGCCAGCGAGAAGAAGAAGACCGAGGCCAATACCGCCAGCCGTCCGTCGAGACGACCGAGCCCGGCCCAGGAGTCGATTTCCGCTGATCCGGTTCGCTGCACCGCCACGATCACGACCGCAAAGGCGCCGAGGTTCATCAGCGCATAGATCACGAGGTAGACCACGGTCGCCTCGAGTCCCGCCGCCAGAGCGCCCTCCCCGGCCAGGGAAGCAGCCGCGAACGGCACCAGCATGAAGCCGGCCTGGGCAATCGACGAATAGGCCAGCAGGCGGACGATGTTCGTCTGGCGCAGTGCGGCCAGGTTGGCGACCGTCATCGACAGCGCTGCCATCACCCAGATCAACGGGCCCCACACGCTCGAGAGCGAAGGCACTGCGAGGTAGACGAACACGAACATCCCGACGAACCCGGCGGCCTTGGAGCCCACGGAGAGATACGCCGTGACCGGGATCGGGGAACCTTCGTAGGTGTCTGGGGCCCAGAAATGGAACGGAACCGCCGCCACCTTGAAGCCGAAGCCGACCATCACGAACACGACGGCCAGAACCACCAGCGGCATCATCGGATCACCGGAGCGGAGCGACGAGACCGCTGCGGAGATCTCGGCGAACTGAATCGATCCGGTTGCGCCGTACAGCATCGACATGCCCCAGAGCAGGATCGCGGTTGAGAGCACGCCTAGCACGAAGTACTTGAGTGCGGCCTCGTTCGACTTGAGATCGCCCTTCTTCCAGCCGGCGAGCAGGAACAGCGGAGCCGTGGTCAGTTCGAGGCCGATGAAGATCGCGATGAGGTCCCGAGCCGACGCCATCACGAGCGACCCGAGGATCGAACTCAGGATGAGGAAGTAGTACTCGCCTTGGTAGTACCGGTCGGACTCGATGTACGACACCGACATCACCAGAACGACGTAGCCGGAGACCAGGAACAGGCCCTTGAGCACGAGTGCGAACTGATCGACCACATACGAGCCGTCGAACATCGAGACGGGGAGATCGCCGACGGCCAGAAGGATGAGGGGGATGGCCGACAAGGTCAGACCCACCACAGCAATCGCCCCGGTGAAGTATTTGAGACGTCGCGGCAACACGAGATCGAGTGCCAGCACACCCAAGAGCGTGATGATCACCACGATCTCGGGGGCGAGCGCCAGATAGTCGATGTCGTAGTTCATCGACGCTCCGCCATCGATCGGAGGGGGCTCGTCTTCATCCGCCGAACACCGTGAGGGCGGCGGTTGGGCCCGAGTTGAATGCCGTGTCCACCATCGCCACCACCGCGTCGGTGGTCGATCCCAGGACCAGCTTCGGGTACACGCCGATGATCACGATCAGGATCATCAGCGGCACCCAGGCCGCCATCTCGAAGCGGTCGACGTCATGGAACTCGTGGCCGACCCACTCCTCGCTCGGCTCGCCGAAGTTGACCTTCTGGAGCATCCACAGCAGGTAACCGGCGGTCAAGACGGTGCCGATCGCTCCGATGACCATCGCCGTTCGGAACAGAGACACATTCAAGCCCTCGAGGGGGTTGAACGCACCGAGCAGCGCCATGAACTCACCCCAGAACCCGGCCAGCCCGGGAAGCCCCAGCGATGCCATGGCGGTGAACCCGAGGATGCCGCCCATCTTCGGCATGAGCGTCTGGTTGCCGCCGAGACGCGACATCTCGCGGGTGTGGTAGCGGTGGTGCATAGACCCGGCCAGGAAGAACAGCAGGCCGGTGATCAGACCGTGGGCCACCATGCCGATGATCGCGGCGTTGATCCCCACGTCTGTGAGCGTGGAAATGCCGAGCATCACGAAGCCCATGTGTCCGACCGACGAGAAAGCGATCAGCCGCTTCATGTCGGTTTGGGCCAGGCATGCCAGCGACCCATAGATGATCCCGATCACGGAGAGAATTGCGATCGCCGGTGCCCAGTCACGAGCGGACTCGGGCAGGATCGGGAGGGCGATCCGGACGAAGCCGTATGAGCCGAGCTTCAGGAGGATCGCCGCCAGCAGAACCGAGCCAACTGTCGGGGCGGCGGTGTGGGCATCCGGGAGCCAGGTGTGGAACGGCCACATCGGAACCTTGACCGCAAACCCGAGGAACAGTGCACCGAACACGAGGCCGCCGATGCTCCACGCGGCGGGGCTGAAGGCGCCGGCCGCCCCCAACGTCGCCAGTTCGGGGATGTCGAATGTGCGCTGCGCCACGTCGCCGGCCCGGAAGTAGATCGCCAGGAATCCCAGCAACATGAATGCCGAGCCGAACAGTGTGAACAGGAAGAACTTGAGCGACGCGTAGAGCCGGGTCGGGATCTCCCGTGCGAAACCAGGGATCTTGCGCATCGACTTGTCTCCCCAGATCCCGATCATGAAGTACATGGGGAGGAGGACCACCTCGAAGAAGATGAAGAAGAGGACCAGGTCGAGGGCCACGAAGGTGCCGTTCATGCCGGTGGCGAGGATCAGCATGAGCGCCAGGAACGCCTTCGGGTTACGAGGCTCCTCCCAGTGGTTCCACGAGTAGATGATCGAGAGCACGAGCACGAAGGTCGACAGCACCAGCAGGGGAAGGCTGATCCCGTCGACGCCGATGTGGTAGTTGGATCCGATCGCCGAGATCCAGGGCGCGGAGATCTCGAATTGGTACGACGCCGAGGAACCGAGTTCGAACGCGAACGCCACGACGAGCGACAGAGCAAATGTCACAACGGACACGAGCAGCGCAAGCTGCTTGATCGCCTCTTCCCGGGCCTTGGGGATCACCAGCATCACCAGCGCCGCCGCCAGCGGCAGGAAGACGATCAGGCTCAGTGCCCCTCCGTTCTCGAACCAGTTCATCGTTTCTCGCCTCTCTCTGTTACTTCACAAGGTTCCCGAAAGCTCACAGGGCCACCACCAAGGCGACCACCAAGATGAGGGCACCCACCACGAACCCGGTGGCGTAGTTCTGTAGTCGCCCGGTCTGGAGCTTGGCCAGCGAGCGGCCGGCGGCATCGGAGGCGGCGGCGGCACCGTTGAAGATCCCGTCGACGCCCCGCTGGTCGATCCCGTCGTAGATCACGGTCCCGGCCGCCTTCACGACCGCCCCCACCCCGTTGACGATCCCGTCGATGACATAGGTGTTGATCCAGTCGACCGCCCGGGCGAGCGGGCCCTTGGTGGCCCCGACCAGGCCGAGGGCGAGGTGGTCCATGTAGTACTTCTGGCGCAGGAGCGGGTAGAGCAACGGAACCTCCACCCGATCGCGTGCGACCTGTGTCTCGGCGTCACGGCCAAAGATGAGCCAGCCGATCAAGATCCCTGCCAGGCCTGCTGCCAGACCGATCGCGGCCAGGTTCCACTCGATCGCCTCGGCGTGGTGATCACCCATCGCCACCGTGCGAGCCGCCAGCCACTCGGTGAAGTTGCGAATCGGACCCCATTTCACACCCGGGATGTTGAAGAAGCCGGCGATCACCGACGGGATCGCCAGGACGATGAGCGGCGTGGTCATGATCGAGGGCGACTCGTGGGGATGCCCGTGGCCCTTGTAGGTGCCAAAGAAGGTGAGGGCAACGGCTCGCGTCATGTAGAAGGCGGTCACGAACGCCCCGGCCACCGCGACCCAGAAGACCATCTGATAGCCCTCGTAGTCGAGGGTGGCGAGAATCTCGTCCTTCGACCAGAAGCCCGCCAGCGGCATGATGCCGGCCAGGGCCAGCGACCCGACGATGAACGTCCAGAACGTCTTGGGCATGTCCTTGCGGAGCCCGCCCATGTCGCTCATGTTGTTGGAGTGCACGGCGTGGATCACCGATCCGGCCCCCAGGAAGAGGAGCGCCTTGAAGAACGCGTGGGTGAAGAGATGGAACAGGCCCGCGGTGTAACCACCGGCGGCGACGGCGGTCATCATGTAGCCGAGTTGGGAGACGGTCGAGTAGGCCAGGACCTTCTTGATGTCGTCGGCCACCAACGCCAGGAGACCCATCCCGAAGAGGGTGATCGCCCCGATTCCGACCATGAGGCCCCGCAGGTCGAGTGAGCCGAGGATCGCAACGTCGCCGGCCAGGTTCTGATACAGCGGGAACGTCCGCGCCATGAGGTAGATCCCGGCGGTGACCATGGTCGCGGCGTGCATCAGGGCCGATACCGGGGTTGGGCCGGCCATGGCATCCGGGAGCCAGATGTGGAACGGGAACTGGGCCGACTTGCCCATCGCCCCGATGAAGAGGAGAAGACCCGCCAAGCCTGCCACCGCCGCCAGGGCCGCATCGCCGTCGACCGCCGCTGCCTCCAGGGTGGAGAATCGAAAGTCGCCGAGCGTGAGCCCGATGTAGATGGCGCCGATGACGAGACCGACGTCGGCCACCTTGTTGGTCAGGAACGCCTTGATGGCTGCAGACGAGTTCTCCTTCTGCTCCCAGTAGTGACCGATGAGGAGCCAGGAGGCGACCCCCACCCCTTCCCAACCGATGATCAACTGCACGAGGTTGGGTGAGCCCACCAACACCAGCATCGAACCGGCGAACAGGCTGAGCGATGCGAAGAACCAGGTGACCCGGACGTCTCCGTGCATGTAGCCGACCGCGTAGACGAACACGGCCAGGCCGACGAAGGCGACGACCCAATACATCATGATCGACAGGCCGTCGACGACCCAGCCCAACTCGAAGATCAGGTCGTGACCCTTGAACAGACCGATCCGGGCGATCTCGACCGCCCCCTCGTGGTAGATGCCTTCGAGCATGTTCGATACGAACAGGACGGTGGCCATCACCAGGTTCACCGCCATGGCGCCGATGGCGAATTCGGCCCCCTGATGCTTCATGTGCTTGCCCCGCCAGATGATCAGCAGGAATGCGACGAACGGGAGGACGAGCATGATCCACGCCCACTCGGCGAACACGCCGCCGTCGCCGAGATGGACTTCTTCGTGTGGAGCCTCGACCGCGAGCTGAGCCAGGAGGTTCATGCGGATCCTCCGCATGAACCGCCGCCTGCCACCGGCTGCCGGCTACCGGCCCAGAAAACTGCACTCGAACGAGAGCAGACTGCACTACGCGATTCGCTCCAGGCTTGGCGGCCGGAGGCTGGTAGTTGGAGGCTGGAGGCTGGTAGCTGGCAGCTCATCAGTATTTCATCAGGTCGAAGTCGTCGACATTGGCGGACTGGCGGTTACGGAAGATCAGCAGGACGATGGCGAGGCCGATCCCCACCTCGGCGGCGGCGATGGTGATGACGAAGATCGAGAACACCTGTCCCACCGCCAGCGAGGACCGGATCCAAGCCTCGAACGCAACCAGGTTGATGTTGACGGCGTTGAGCATCAGTTCCACCGCCAGCAACACCATGACAACGTTGCGGCGGACCAGGAGGCCGTAGATGCCGAGCGAGAAGAGCAGCGCGGCAATGACGAGAAACTGGTTGACCATCATGGGCGCACCTCCGGTCCGCCCGCCACCGGACGCCCGCTACCGGCTGCCAGCCAAAAGCCGGAAGCTGGTAGCTGGAAGCAGGAAGCAGCGAGGCGAAGCCGAGCGCTCACAGTTCACCGTCCTTGCGGCGGTTGGTCATGAACATCACCAGTCCGACCACGATGGCAGCCACCACCCCGATCACCAGCAGCAGGACCAGGATCCCGAGCACGCCGACACTCATCGGGCCACCTCAGGTGCCCCGGCCACCAGCTGCCCGCTGCCGGCTGCCAGCCAAAAGCCGGAAGCTGGAAGCTGGAAGCAGGAAGCAGCGAGGCGAAGCCGAGCCTTCATACCGCCCCCCTCTCCTCTTCTTCCGCCGGGGTCAGGTCACGACGGGCCACCGTGATACCGCCGACAAGGGCGGCGAGCAGGACAAAACCGACGATCTCGAAGGGCAGCACGAACCGGCCGAGGAGCGCCTCGCCCAGGATGGCGGTCGGGGTCGGCTCGCCGACTCCCTGGACCTGCTCGGCACCGAAAGCCAGCAGCGACGTGTACGACAGAAGCAGGAACAAACCCAACGACAGCACCGCCGCCAGCGGGCGGGCCTTCTTGTTGTCGAGCCCCACGTCTCGAACCACCGGCGCCCGGGTGATCATTATTCCGAACAGGAACAGAACGACCACCGCGCCGATGTAGACCAGCACCAGCACCCAGGCGACGAATTCTGCGGCAAGCAAGAGGAACAGTCCCGCCGTGCCGGCCAGGGTTGCTACCAGGAAGAGAGCGGCGTGGACCACGTTCTGTGAAGTCACCACCTTGAAGGCGGACACGATCACGGCCGAGCCGATCGCCAGGTACACCCAGTTCACCGGTTGCGCGAGCCAGTCGGCGAAATCCATCAGGTCTCCAGCGCCGGCGCTTTGGGAACGGTCTCCAGCCAATCCTGGAGACGGTCCATGTCGTGCATCATCTTGCCCATTGCGTATTCGGAGTACTCGTAGTCGGGGCTCCAGAAGAGAGCGTCGAAGGGGCACACCTCCACGCAGATCCCGCAGTACATGCAAAGGGCGTAGTCGATGTCGAAACGATCCAGCGTCGCCCGAACCTTGACCCGGCCACCAGGCTTGTCGGGCGCCTTCTCCTCCTTGTGTCCCTCGATGTAGATGCACCAGTCGGGGCAGTTGCGGGCGCACAGCATGCAGACGGTGCACGCCTCCTGATCGAGGGCGATCACGCCTCGCGCCCGGGCCACCAGCTCCTCTTTGACCACCGGGTAGTTGACCGTGGCGAGGTGCTTCTTCGGAT
>JBFHRE010000024.1:0-23441 GCA_041591895.1 Acidimicrobiia bacterium | reverse complement strand
GGTGGCCATTCGATCGACGATGCCGAACCGAAATACGGGTTTGCGGTGACCGGGGAGGTCGCCCTCCCGGAAGGGTTGGTCACCAACGCCGGGGGACGGCCGGGGGACCGTCTCCTTCTGACGAAACCGATCGGCACCGGGATCATTGCCACCGCCATCAAACGGCGAGCGTGTCCTGCCGGGGTGGCGCAGGAAGCAATCCGCTCGATGGCGACCCTCAACCGCGAGGCATCGGCGGCGATGGTGTCGGTCGGAGTGTCGGCGGCGACGGATGTCACCGGTTTTGGTCTGCTGGGCCACCTGGCCGAGATCAATCGGGCGTCGGGCACCGGGGCTCGGTTGGATTCCGATGCCGTGCCGGTGATCGACGGAGCGTGGGGGTTGTTGGATTCAGGGATGTATCCGGGTGGATCGGTCCGGAACCTGAAGGCGGTCGAGGAGTTGATATCGAGTGACCCAGACGACCCGGTCACCCGGATGCTGGCCGACGCCCAGACCTCGGGCGGGCTGCTGATCGCAGTGGCGGCGGGGGCCGTCGATCGGCTGCTGGCAGCGCTCGGTGAGCGGGGGGTCGACGGTTGGGTGATCGGGGAACTGACCGAGGGACCGGGGATCGAGTGGTGAGGGGAGGAATCGAGCGCCCCACGCTTCCGATCTCGCGCGTAGATTCGAGGGAGGCCGATCGAGGAGGAATCCGATGTGCCTCTCAGGAACCACCGACGCCGTTCGGGGCGCCCACACCCACAACCACTCCCATCAAGTAGCCACCTCGAACAGCGAGGTCGACCGGAGGTCGTTTCTGCGCTCGGGCGCGGCCGCCGCGGCCGGGGTGGCCATGGTGGCCGGTCCGGCGCTGCCCGTCCTTGCCGCCTCCACGCCTGGATTGCGGGGCCCGGGCAAGCATGTCGACCTCACCCACCGGCTTCGGCGTGACTTCCCCACCTTCATAATCGGTGATGGGCCGGTCGACGTCGTGCTGGCCGATTTCCCGACTGCAGGGTTCTACAACAAACGCTGGGAGATCTCCGAGCACACCGGAACCCACCTCGACACGCCGGGCCACTTCGTGCAGGGCCTCCGACTGGTGGACGAGCTCGTGCCCGAAGAGCTGATCGTGCCGATCGTCGTCGTCGATATCCGGCGTAAGGCGATGGACGATCCCAACGCCATGGTCGAGCCGGAGGACCTGATCAGGTTCGAGCGGCGGCACGGTCGGATCCCTCGCAACGCCTTGGTCTGCATGAACTCGGGCTGGGACGACAAGGTCATGGACACCGAGTCCTTCCGTGGCGGGGCAGGCTACCCGGACCTCAATTTCCCCGGGTTCGGGATCGAGGCGGCGATGTGGCTCGTCGAACGTCGCAACATTGCCGGGATCGGAGTCGACACTCTCAGCCTCGATCCGGGTAATTCCGCCGACTTCGCCGTGCACTTCGGGTATCTGGCCACCAATCGTTACGGCCTCGAAAACCTCGCCAATCTCGGTGATGTCCCTCCCCGGGGCGCCACTGCCTTCGTCGGTCCGATCCCGTGGGAAGAAGGGTCGGGGAGTCCATGCCGGGTGATCGCTTCGCTCTAGCCGCCGTGACCGGTCGATAATGGGCGGGTGACAGACGCTCGTCTCGAAAGCATCGCCAACGCGCTGTCGATCCCCGGCGCCAGGCGGCACATCTTCATGTGTGCCGGTGCCACCACGCCCAAATGTGCTCCGCTCGAAGAGACGGGTGAGGTGTGGACTTACCTCAAGAAGCGACTCAAAGAGCTCGGGCTCACGTCGGCGCCCCCGGTGTGGCAGAGCACACCCGCCTTCGATTCTTGTGAGCCCGGTGGGGGGTCGGTGCTCCGCTCCAAAGTCGACTGCCTGCGGATCTGCGAGGACGGACCGATCGCGGTCGTATATCCGGAAGCAACCTGGTATCACGGCGTCACCGTCGACGTCATGGAGCGGATCATCACCGAGCACCTGATCGGCGGGCGAGAGGTCGCCGAACACGTCTTCGCCCATGGAGGAGTTCGATGTTGAAGAAGCTGTTTTGGATCCTGGTCGGGGTGAGGGCGTTGGGTCCGATCCTCACTCCTCGTTTCCAACCCGGACAGGAGCATCCGCTCCGGCTGCCGGCTCGTACGGTGTTCGTCGGAGACCGGGAGTTCCTGGTTCGCCAGCTCGGATCCGGACCCGACGTCGTGTTCATCCACGGGCTCAATGGCTCGTCGCTCGCCGAGTGGTACGAGGTGGCACCGCGGCTGGCCGACCGGTTCCGGATCACCCTCGTCGACCATCGCAACCACGGGCTTTCGGAGCATTCACCCGATCGGTTCGAAGTCGCGGAAGTGGCCGACGACGTTGCGGCGGTATTGTCGGCGGTGGGTGTCCATCAGGCGGACGTCCTTGGGTATTCGATGGGCGGCACCATTGCGCAGGCTCTCGCCTATCGCCACCCGCATCAGGTCCGGCGGCTGGTTCTGGTGGCGACCATGTCCCGGCATCCGGCCGCCTGGAAGGTGGGGCGGATGATCTTCGCCTGGCTCACCCGGGCGTTCGAACGGCTCACGGGTATCGGCACTCCCGAGGCACGAGCCGGATACCTGGTGTTGACCGGAGCGGTCGAGGCCAAGCACGCCCGCTGGGTTTGGGCCGAGAACCGGCGGCGGGATCCCGAATCGGGTGCGGCGGCGTCGATGGCCTTGTTCCGGTTCGACTCCAGCCCGTGGATCGGTCAGGTGGACGTCCCGGCGCTGGTCGTCATTCCGACCCGCGACCAACTGGTTCCACCGGGGTGGCAGTACGAACTGGCCTCACTCCTGAAGAAAGTCGAGGTGGTCGAGGTGGATGGCGCACGGCACGAAATGCCGTGGACCCACCCCGAACGGCTGGCGAACGAGATCGCCAAATTTCTGAGCTGAGGCGCCGATCAGGCGTTGTCGATCATCTTCTTGGCGGTGAAGCCGAGGAGGCCCAGCACCAAGACAAAGAGCAGGAACTTCTTCATACCCCCGAATCCTAGGCAGGTTCCAGCACGAGACGGTTCCCGGCCACGTCGGCCCACGGCATCGGCCGGGTCGTCCCTTCCACCCAGTGCGGGTTCATGTCGAAGTAGTGACGGTTGAAGGCGTGCCCCGATTGGCCGGTCGTGTGGACCGCTGTCGAGTTCGTCAGGTCGGCCAGATCGACCACCATCCTGAACGATGGCAGCCAGTCCACCTGGTAGCCGTTGCCGGCTGTCCAGCCGATCGCGTTGACGATCTCCGCGCCACCTCCCAGGTCCGGTGGCGAGGTGCGGTTGAACAATGCCTCGATCGGGCTGATCCCCGACTGACCCAGGGTCTGGTTCTCGAACGTAGCAGTGTGTAGGTCGCCCCAGCGCCACTTGGAGGGATCTTCTCCGAGGAGGCCGATGAGCTCGGCATCGGCTGCCGCCACCGACGCCGCCAGGATGTCGTCGCGTGTCTCGGTATCCGGGGTCGCCGTGATGTCCCACCAGCCGCCGTCTGGCTCGTCGACCAGTTCGTAGAAGACTGCGAACAGGCGCGAGTGGTCGGCGGGGAGCCGGTCGCCTTCCAACTCGTCGAAGGTGTTGAGCACCAGATGGCGCCACGCGCCGGCATAGGCGGCCGCCTCGGGGGAGTCGGCTGCCATGAGATAGGGTGCCTCCCATCCGGAGAGCAGCCCCGCCACCGGTCCGGGGAGGCCGAGGTCGGTGATGAGGGGCACGAGGAACCCGGCCGAGCCGTCGGCGACATCGAGTTGGATCGCGGTCATGTCCTCGGGCGTGGCGGAGCTGAGCCCATCCAGCAATTCTGTGATCCGGTTGGCGCGGTAGCCAGACGAGTGGTCGGCTCCCACGTATCCGGGCGCCGACGCGGTGCGCACCCTGGTTACGGGCTGGTTGGCGGTTTCGATGAATCCGGAGTCCGGGTTGAAGACGGATGGGAGGTCCGCCGGTGGCACGAAGCTCTCGCACCCGAAGAAGTCCCACCCGGGCACCGGGTACCGGCCCGACCAACCCGACCGAACCGGCACCTTGCCGGTCGCCTGATAGCCGATGTTCCCGTCCACGTCGGCGTAGACCATGTTCTGCGCCGCGATCTCGAACTTGCCCGCTGCCTCGCGGAACTCCTCCCAATTGGTGGCGCGGTTGAGTCCGATCAATGCCTGAACCGTCGTGCCCGGCTGGAGCGCCGTCCACCAGAGGGCGACCGTGAACCGCTGCGGAACCTCGACCATGGCGCTGGGCCGGATGTCGTCGTCTTCCACGTACACGCCCGAGATCACCGGCCCGTGAACCGTCGAACGGATCTCGATCTTCACCGGTTCGCCCCCGGCGACTTCGATCGTCTCGGTCCGGACGTCGAACTCCCGGGGCCCGTCCGGGGTCAGATAGCGGCCGTCTGGCTCCACCGACTCGATGAACACGTCCATCGAGTCGGGTGCCTCGTTGGTGAACCCCCAGGCGATCCGGTCGTTGTGCCCGATCACCACGCCCGGAGCGCCGGGGAACGAGAACCCGACCACGTCGTACGGACAGGCGCTGGACTTGGTCTCGCACCGGAGGTGGTTCTCGTACCAGATGGATGGCATCTGGATCCCGAGATGGGGATCGTTGGCCAGGAGAGGCTTGCCGGATGCGGTGCGGTCACCGGAGACCACCCAACTGTTGGAGCCGATGCCCGAGTAGCGCTGTCCGACGATGGCATCGATCTCGGCGATCGCAGCCTTGACCTCGAGAAGCGGTTCGGCCGGCCACAACGCCTCCTCGGTCGCAGCGGCGCTGACCGGCCCGGCATCGACGATGACCGGAAAGTCGGCCCGGTAATGGGGATACATCTGCTCGGCCCGGCTGAATCCGAACTCGGCTGCCAGCAGAGCCCGGTCGAGTTCCTCGTCGAGGTTGGAGCGCAGGTCCCAGGCCATCACCTTGGTCCAGGTGATGGTGTCCACCGGCGTCCAGGGCTCGATGACGTAGTCGGGGTTCTGGAGTCCGAGGATGGCGTACTCGAGGCTCACCTGAGAGGGGGAACGGTCTGCGAGGTAGGCATTGACACCTTCTGCGTAGGCGTCCAATGCCTCGAGCGTGTGGGGGTCGTCCGACATCAACTCGTATTCTCGCTCGGCCACCAGGCGCCAGCCCATGGTGCGCAGGAAGGTGTCGGCTCCAACTTGGTCTTCGCCGAACATCTCCGATAGGCGTCCGGCCCCGATGTGACGCCAGAAATCCATCTGCCAGAAGCGATCCTGGGCGTGCACATAGCCCTGAGCGAAGAAGAGGTCGTGGGCGGTGCCGGCGACGATCTGCGGGACTCCCGCGTCGTCGCGGGTCACGGTGGCGGCGCCGTCGAGCCCGACCAGCGACACCGTTCCCCGGGTCTGCGGGAAAGAACGACGGACCACGAACCCCCCGGCAAGAGCAACGATCACGAGGATCACAGCCAAGCCGAGGGCAATCCGTTTGAGCCATGTCCGCATCGGCCGGGAGAGTACCGCCGCCTGAGGTCCTCCTGCCTGGTATCAAGGTGCCGATGCCGGGAAGATTCACGTCCAAGGTCGCAGGCAAGATCGTCGATGAACGGCGGAGGGGGCTCGGTTCGTTCGGCGACCTCGGGCCGGGCGAGCTCGCCACGTCAGAGTGGCTGGCGCAGGGTTTGGAACTCCCGGACGTCGCCGCGATGCGGGCCTACCGGCTCGGACGCACTCGCGAACAGCTGGCGGCGCAGGGTTACGACGCCGGGCTGTTCTATGACCCGATCAACGTCCGGTATGTGACCGACTCCACGAACATGTCGGTGTGGACGATGCACAACGCGGTCCGGTTCGTGGTGGTGGCGGTCGACGGGCCGGTGACGCTGTTCGACTTTCACGGGTCGGAGCACCTCTCCTCGCACCTGCCGTTGGTGGACGACGTTCGCCACGCCCGGAGCTGGTACTTCTTCGACACGGGTGACAACACGCCGGCTGCTGCAGTGAGGTGGGCGGAGGAGGTGGTGGCGCTCGTGCCGGGATTGCGCCGGCTGGCGGTGGACAAGCTCGACCCGCTCGGCGCCGCCGCCATCCAGGCGGCGGGGGTCGAAATCGGAGACGGCCAGGCGGTCATGGAGCGGGCGAGGATCCTGAAGTCCGACGACGAGATTCGGGCGATGCGCTGCTCGATCGCCACCGCCGAGGCCGGGATCGCGGCCATGGAGGGAGCGCTGGAACCGGGAATCACCGAGCAGGAGCTGTGGTCGATCCTCCATCGGGAGAACATCGCCCGAGGCGGGGAGTGGATCGAGACCCGGCTGCTGGCGTCGGGTCCACGCACCAACCCCTGGTTCCAGGAGTGCTCGTCCAGGGTGGTGCAGGCCGGCGAGCTCCTCGGCTTCGACACCGACCTGATCGGTCCTTACGGCTACTGCACCGACATGTCCCGCACCTGGCTGTGCGGTGACGGCGAACCGACCGCTCGTCAGCGCGAGATGTACCGGCTGGCCATGGAACAGATCGCCCACAATGCCGCGGAGCTCGGTCCCGGCGTCGGGTTCCTCGAATTCGGGTCGAAGGCGTTCCACCTCCCCGAGGCCTATCGGGCCCAGCGGTATTCGCTGATGTTGCATGGCGTGGGACTGTGCGACGAGTACCCGGGGGTCTTCTACGCAGAAGACATGGCGTTTGCATACGACGGCGTATTCGAGCCCAACATGACGGTGTGCCTGGAGGCGTACGTGGGTGAGGTCGGTGGGCCCGACGGGATCAAGCTCGAGCAGCAGTTTCTCGTCACCGAGACCGGGGTCGAGTTGTTGTCCCGGTATCCGATGGATCCGCGCCTCGCAGGCTGAGGAACGTACCGGGCCTCCTCACCGGCACGGGGGCGCACGGGCATCCTGCAAGATATAGGATCAGCCCCATGCGGTTTCTCAAGGAGCCATTGCCACCCTCCGAAGAGGTGACCAGGGAGATCCGGGACCTGGTGTCCGAGATCATCGCCGACGTCGAACGGCGCGGCATGGACGCCGTCCGCGAGTACTCGGAGCGGTTCGACGGCTGGTCGCCGGCCACGTTCAGGGTTCCACCGGAAGCGGTACGCCGGGCCGGGGAGCAGATGGACGAGCAGGTCCAACGGAGCTCGCGCTTCCTGATCGATCAGGTCACCGGGTTTGCGCGCCGGCAGCGAGAGACTCTCGTCGACTTCGAGGTCGAGACCTTGCCGGGGGTGGTGCTCGGTCAGAAGTGGATCCCGGTGGCGAGCGCGGGCGCATATTCACCCGGCGGCTATTACCCGTTGATCGCCTCTGCGGTGATGACTGTGGCCACCGCCCAGGTGGCCGGTGTGTCGCGGATCGTGGCCGCCGCCCCGCCCCGGTCGGCTGCAGGGATGCATCCGCCGCAGCTCTGGGCGATGCAGGCCTCCGGGGCCACGGACATCTTCTGTGTTGGCGGGGTTCAGGCGCTGGCAGGGATGGCGTTCGGGCTCGAGGACGCCGAACCCGTGGACATGATCGTGGGTCCTGGTAACGCCTACGTGGCGGAGGCGAAGCGCCAATTGTTCGGCACGGTCGGAATCGATCTCCTCGCCGGCCCGACCGAGATCATGATCATCGCCGACCACACGGCCGACCCGGCGGTGCTGGCCTGCGATCTGCTCGGTCAGGCCGAGCATGGTCCGACCTCGCCGGCGATCCTGGCCACAACGTCGGAGGAGGTGGGGATCGCCACCATCCGGGAAGTCGACCGCTGGCTGGAATTGTGGCCGACGGCGGACATCGCCGGGCGCTCGTGGCGCGACTACGGAACCATCGTCGTGTGCGAGGATCGAGAGGAGCTGAGGATGGTCGCCGACGAGTACGCACCCGAGCATCTGGAGGTGCAAACCGAGGATCCCGAGTGGTTCGTCGAGCGCCTCACGAACTACGGCAGCCTGTTCGTCGGAACCCATGCCACCGTCGCCTATTCGGACAAGGCGATCGGCACCAACCACACGCTCCCCACGCGAAGGGCGGCCCGTTACACCGGTGGACTCTGGGTTGGGAAGTTCCTGAAGACGGTCACGACCCAGCGGTGCACCCCGGTCGGCTCGCTCTCCGTGGCGGAGCATGCCGCGGTGGTGGCGGATGCCGAGTTGATGGCCGGCCACGCCATCAGTGCCCGGCTCCGGCTCAACCCGGAGTACTTCCCGGAGATGCTGGAGCATGGCAATGGCTGAGCGAAGAGTGACTCTGGTGACCGGTGCCAGCCAGGGGATCGGGCGGGTCATTGCGCTCACGTTCGCCGCCCTCGGCGACACAGTCGTCCTGGCGGCCCGGAATCTGGACAAACTGTCGGCGGTGGCGGTGGAGGTCGAGCAGGCGGGGGGCGATCCGATCGTGGTCGGCACAGACGTCACCTCCGTCGAAAGCGTCCAGGCGCTCGTGTCCCGGGTGGTGAGGGAGCGAGCACGTATCGATGCCGTGGTGGCGAACTCGGGCGTCGGGGGACCGGTGGGCAACCTGTGGGAGCTCGACCCCGACGAGTGGGACGCGGCGTTTGCGGTGAACGTGAAGGGGGTCTTTCTCACCGCCCGGGCGGCGGTTCCGGCGATGTCGGAGGGAGGCGTTTTCGTGGTGATCGGTTCGATTTCCGGTAAGCGCCCCCTGGTGGGAAGGAGCGCCTACACCTCGACCAAGATGGCGCTGGTGGGTCTCACCCGGACTCTGGCGCTGGAGGCCGGGGAGCGCGGAATCCGGGTCAACCTGATCTCTCCCGGGTTCGTTGCCGGTCCCCGGATCGACTGGGTGATCGATGCCCAGGCTCGATCACGAGGCCTGAAGCCGGAGGAGGTGAGGCGCGAGTTCGAGGCGCATTCTCCGCTCGGGCGCCTGACGTCTCCCCAGGACGTCGCAGATGCGGCCGTGTACCTCGCCTCGGACCGAGCGGCGGGGATCACAGGAGCCGACCTGAACGTCAACGCCGGCGTGGTCATGTACTGAGACGAAGAGCAGGAGGAGGAATCAAGTGACAACGCTCATCGACCTGTCGCAGCCCATCTACGAGGGCATGAAGGTGTATCCCGGCCACCTGAAGACGGTGACCTTCCAGCATGTCACCCACGAGGAAACCGCTCCTCGCTTCGACGGGGGGTTCTCGTTCCAGACCTGGGGCTTCATGCTCAACGACAACGGCCCGACGCACGTCGACTCCTTCAGCCACCTCGACCCCGATCCCGACGCCGAGACCATCGATCGGATGCCGCTCGAGTTGTTCTACGGTCCGGCAGTGTGTGTCGATGTCTCGATGGTGCCGGCGAAGACCGACATCACTCCCGACGACATCGAACGGTCGCTCGCCGCCGCCGGGCTCTCAGTCGGCGCGGGCGACATGTGCTTCTTCTACACGGCGACCTTCGACCGTCACCAGGGCACCCCCGAGTATCTCACCGAGTTCCCGGGCCTGGGGGCCGCGGCCGCGGAGTGGATCGTCGACCAGGGCATCAAGACGTTCGGTGTCGACTCGCCGACGCCCGACAACCCCGTGTCGAGGACGTATCCGGTGCACATGATGTGTCGGCGGGAGCACATCACTCATTACGAGAACCTGGTTCTGACCGAGGTCGTCGGTCGCCGGTTCATCTTCGCCGGATTCCCCTTGAAGGTGGTGGGAGCCCACGGCGGTCCCACCCGGGCGGCCGCGATCGTGGATTAGCCGGGCCGTCGATTCGCCGGGAAGCCTTTCCCCACATCACCAGGCCATGGCCCAGACGGTGCCACTGCCCCCGTCCACGGCCAGCGACAGGTCACCGCTCAGGGTCTCGAGGTCGGGACCGGCGATATCACCCATGTGGACGCCGGCGACAGCGGGGATGCCCAAGGCCCGGGCAGACTCGAAGAGGTGAGCCGCCGGGCCGCCGCCGGTCGTGACCACGGCCGAGGCGTCCCAGAGCAGTGGCGCCAGATACGGCAGCGGGTGGCGCCCGACCACTATGTCACGGGGTCTGAACCTCCGCACCTGGTCGGGAGCACCCACGAAACACATCCGGCCGGCGGCGAGTCCAGCCGCGGCCGGCTGCCCAACGGCGGGTTTCCCCTGCCCGACGATCACCCCGATGTCGAACGGTTCCCATCGATCGAACCCGATGCGGCCGAGCGGAGTCGCGGGCTCGGAGGGAGACGCCAGGATGTTGCGGGCCTCTTCCGGTGTCACATGCCAGGCGAGATCGGGGCTGGCGACAGCGCCTGCGGCGTGAAGCGCCGCCCGGACCGTGGCGACGAGCGAGAGGACTCTTCCCGCCATCTCGGGGTCCGGCCTGACCAGCCCTGCCAGGGTCTTCATCGCTCGGCCGGGGTCGTCGGAACGAAGGGCCTGAATCAGCTCCGAACCCGGAAGGTGCGACCTCGAAGCCGGAACCCCCCACACCATCGCCGCGACCCGGCGCGACAGGTCAACGGCCTCCGAGAGCGCTTCCCGTGGGTCGACGGCCACCTCCGGTACCGGGTCGAGATACTCCTCGGGAGAGGCGAGTGCCCAGGGGATGACGAGGCTCTCGCCCATCGGCCCCGGAAACCTCCTGACCAGCCTGGCGATGGCGGCGGCCGCCGGTTCTGCGAGGGCCGTGGGGATCGTGATCGGCCCTGGGGCCGCTTCAACCGTGCGGCCGAGCTGCAGCAATATGACGTCAGACCCTGTGACCCCCCATTCGCAACCCGTGGCGCCGGTCCTCCCATGGGCCTCCCGCATCGCCGCCGCCACCTCGACGATCAGCTGCGAACCCATGAGTCCCAGGGCTTCTTCACCCCGGATCGCATCCGACCGGGTGACCCGGGCATGGGCTCCCGGTTCCCATCCCTGTACCAGCGGCGCCGGCGAGCCGGCCACTCCGATCACGATCACGTCATCGCCCGAGAGGCGTGCCACCCCGCCGAAGGCGGTGTCGACGTAGGGCTGCACCAACACCGCCATCGGCACCGACCCAGGCTCCAGGCCGGCGGCCTCGTATCGCTGGAGCGCCTGGACCGTGAACGACGAAGCCCAGCAGCCGCGCAGGGCGGTCGGCACCTCGCCCGGAGCCACGTCGAGATAGGAGGTGAACGCACCGGACCACTCTCCGCCCGCCTCCAACGCCGTCGACGACCGAACCACCAGCCGCTCGCCGAGGCCCTGAGCGGCCGCCAGCAGGGCTGTTTCGAGCCCGTCGGGCAACGGCTCATCGATCATGGCGAGGCGGGCACCGCCGGAGCCTCGTGTCGCAATGACGTCCGCCCCGACCAGCATCGCGCGTTCAGAGGCCGGCGCGGTGACGACGAATCCGGGCAGCACAGGCAGTCCAGCGGCCTTGCCGCGGCTCAGCCATGCAGCCTTTGCTCCCACCAACGCCGGGTCCGGCGCCGGGTCGTATTCGAGTTCGAGGATCACCAGTCAGTCGGTGGCGATGATCTCGTGTTGCTTGTAGGTCGTGACCATCTCGTAGCCGTCCTTGGTCACGTACAGCATCTCCTCGAGGCGGACACCGTGGTCGTGCAACTTCCCATTCTGGGTCTCGAGGGCGAAGGTCATGCCTTCCTGGATCTCCACCGGGTGGTCGAGCGACCAGATCCGGGAGATCACCGGCGGATCGTACTGGGCCAGTCCGAGGCCATGCCCCCAGTTGTTGGCGGCCGCCTGGTCTTCCTCTTCGTAACCCCAAGCTTCCTTGGCAGACGGCCATTTGGCTGCGACCTCGGCCGTGGTCACGCCTGGTCGGACCATCTCGATCGAGTCCCACAGCCACTTGTGGGCCGCGTCATAGGTGGCTTGATGCTCGTCGGTCGGCTTGCCGCCTACGCAGTACGTCCTGTAGCAACACGACTTGAATCCGTTCCAGGTGAGGGCGGCGAGATCGACGATCACGAGTTCTCCCGGCCGGATCATCCGGTCGGAGAAGTTGCGCCAGTTGGGCCAGGCGTTCGGGCCCGAAGAGACGATGACGTCTTCGACGTCCTCCATGCCGGGGATCGAATACAGCTTCTCGAACCCGAAGGCGGCCACCTGATTCTCCGTCATTCCCGGCTTGATGAAGTTGGTGATCTCGTAGTGCACGTAGTCGCAGATCGCACCGACGATCGAGAATGCCTTGATCTCGTCCGGGCTCTTGACCGCGCGGGCGTTCATCATCGGGCTCATCCCGTCGGTCCAGGTGATGTTGCGCTTGGCGAACTCCTGCATCAGGTTGATGTCTATGAAGTCCACGCCGAGCGGCATGTCGGCGACCCCGGCATCCTCCAGGTCGTTCATCAGCGCGTTGACGAACTTGTTCACCTGCTGGTCGGCTGCCGGGCCGACCGCCCCCTTGATCCAAACATATGAGTGGCGGACGTTCTCCTCGGGGATCCACGGGTTGTGGACTTTGAGGTGGAATCCGATGTCGCCCTGCTCGTAGACAATCGGCGGCTTTCCGGCGGGGAGGACGACGTAGCGAAGACCGGGCTTGAGCCGGTTCCACCCAGGCGTGAGCGTCGAGGACACGTAGCGCATGTTCTCGTCGTAGAAGAGGAGGAGTGCTCCGAGGCCGGCCTTCTCCATCTCCGCATGGGCCCGCTTGAGCCTCCAGTCCCGGACCTCGGCCCAGTTGATGCCTTCCTTCCAATCGGTGCTCAGACCGAAGAACGCCTCGCGCATGGTGTTCGATACTCCCTGTTCGTTGGTTCTGTTCTAAAAACGGTCGGGCAGGATCTCGCGAACGATGTCGACAAACTCGTCGTCGTCGAGCAAGCCCTTCTTGGCCAGCGAGCGGCCCTTGACCTCGGCGAGGATCGCTTCGATCTCCTTGGTCTCGGCGTCGTAGATCCCGTGCCGCCCCAACCATATGGCCACGGAGTCGAGTCCCGAGCCTTTGCCGAGGACGATCTCGGGGTTGGGCTGGCCGACGAGTTCGGGCCGGAAGGGGAACGGTTCGGTCAGCTCGTCGCCCACATTCTTCACCCAGGTCGTGATGATGCCGGACTCGACGTTGAACAGGCGGCTACCGGTCACCGGCCGGTTGGAGGGCTGCACGACACCGGACAAGTCTGCGACCAGCCGGGCGAGGTCGGTGAACTTCCGGGTGTCGATTCCGGTGTCCACGCCGTACATCGTGAGCAGGGCGAGCACCGTCTCCTCGGTGGGGGCGTTGCCCGCCCGCTCTCCGATTCCGCTGACGGTGGTGTGGATGACCGACGCACCTTCCGCCACCGCGAGCAGCGAGTTGGCCACCCCCATCCCGAAGTCCATGTGGAAATGGGTCTCGAGGGGAACCGCGAGGCGCTCGCGAACTCTCCGGGTGTAGTACGAGATGGCGTGAGGCGAGGTCACGCCGAACGTGTCGACCAGGGCGATGTTGTCGACATGACCCTCGGTAGCGACCGTCTCCAGGTCGTCGAGGAGCTGGGTCATCGTTGCTCGCGTGGCGTCGATCGGGAAGAAGCTGACCTTCAACCCGTTCTCGTGGGCGAACTTCGTCGATTCGACCGACGCCTCGATTGCGCGCTCGACGGGCCAGTTGTATGCCTTCTCGATCAAGTGATGGCTGGCCGGAACCTCCATCACCACGCCGGAAACCCCGCAGTCGACGGCGAGTTGAACATCGGAGACCATGCAGCGGGAGAACGCATACACCTCTGTGTCGAGCCCCAACTGAACGATCCGCTTGACCGCTTCCATGTCCGCAGGGGAGACAGCCGGAAGTCCGGCCTCGATCCGGTGGATGCCGGCTTCGGCGAGGGCGACGGCGATCTCCACCTTCTCGTCGGCGGTGAATTCGACCCCGGCCTGCTGTTCGCCGTCCCGGAGCGTGACATCGTGGATCTCGACCCGTTCGGGGATGTTGAACCCTTCGGTCACCTCTGGAAGATAGTTCCATGGACTGGAGAACCACTGCTCGGTCTTCCACGGTTGGGCGGACACGTTCCCCTCCTCCTTTAGACGGGCGCGAATGATCGTACATCCTATACGATGTAGAACCGGGATGCTCCGGCAGAGGCGGTCGAAATGATCCAGCAACCGACGCGATTCGATATGACGGGGCGAATCATCGCCGTCACGGGGGCCGCCACCGGAACCGGGAGGGCGGTTGCCGAAGCCTTCAAGGACGCCGGCGGTGCGGTGTTCCTGCTCGACGTCGATGAGGTAACAGGCAGGCTCGCTGCGGAGGGCGTCGGGACCTTCCTCGCCGCCGACGTGACCTCCTCCGAATCGGTTGCGGCGGCGCTGAGCGTGATCGGGCGGCAACATGGCCGCCTGGACGTGCTGGTCAACAACGCCGGAGGGTTCGGATCGACCGCGAAGACCGAGACGCTCGCGACGGAGGAGTGGTCCCGGATCCTCGATCTCAACCTCACCTCGGTGTTCCTTGTCTGCCGGGCCGCACTGCCGCTGCTTCGGGGCTCCGATGCGGGTCGGATCGTCAACGTCGGCTCGCTGGCAGGTCTGACGGCGGGCTACACGACCTCGCCGGCATACGCGGCCGCCAAAGCCGGGGTTCATGCCTTCACCAGGGTGCTGGCGCACGAACTCGCCCCTGAAGGCATCACGGTGAACGCGATCGCCCCATCTGCAATCCTCACCGACCGGATTCGCCGTTTGCGGAGCGAGACGGAACTCGAGTCGACGGCTCGATCGATTCCGATCGGCCGCTACCAGACCCCGGCCGAGTTCGCCCCTTGGGTGGTGTTCCTGGCTTCCGGTGAGGCAGCGTTCATGACCGGCCAGACCGTGTCGGTCAATGGCGGACGGCTGATGGTGTGAAGAGAAAGGAGCACGAATGGCGGAACTGATCGTCTTCCGAGAGCAGGAGGCCGTCGCCCGCGGAGACGGGATCTCGAGCGTCCGGCTCACCCCCGAGCCGCTCGAAGGCCAGAGTTTCGTGATGGGTGTCACCTCGTTTCCACCCGGGACGAGCATCCCGCTCCACTCCCACAACACGATCGAGCAGGTGACGGTCCTGGAAGGCGAGGGTGTGGCCGAGTTGGGCGGGCGCGCCTCGCCGGCGCGTCCCTACGACACCACGTTGATCGCACCGGGCGAGTTCCACCGCTTCGTCAACACGGGTGACCGGGTGATGCGCATCTTGTGGGTGTACGGCTCCACGCATGTGACGCGTACGTTCGCCGACACCGGCGAGACCGTCGAACAGTTCGCAGCTCGCGGCCGATGACAGACGACCGGTACCCGATCGACCGACTGGTGGACTTTGCCGCCGTGGTGCTCGAGGCGCTCGACGTATTGCCGGACCACGCCCGGACGTGTGCGTTGCGGCTGGTCGAGGCCGATGCCAGGGGCAGGGACGGCCACGGCCTGATCAGGCTGCCCCAGTACGCGCTCAGGATCCGGGCCGGCGGCTACAACCTCCGTCCGGAGATCAGGGTCGTGCGTGAGTCGGGGGTCAGTGCCTTGGTCGACGGCGACAACGCCATCGGCCAGGTGGTGATGACGAGGGCGGCCGGTTTGGCGATCGAAAAAGCCCGGGCCAATGGGCTCGCCTGGGTGGGGACGGTCCGTTCCAATCATGCCGGCGCGGCCGGTCTCTACCCGGCGATGGCGCTGTCGGAGGGTCTCGGTGCGCTCTATTGCGCGGTGGCAAACGGGAACGGGATGCCGCCGTGGGGCGGCCTCGAGCGCCTACTCGGAACCAACCCGATCGCCTTCGCACTGCCCGCCGGCAACGAGGTGCCTTTTCAGCTGGACATCGCGACCACTGTTGCCTCCCACGGCACGATCAAGGTGAGAGCGCAGGCCGGAGAGCCGCTCCCGGAAGGCTGGGTGGTGGACGCGCACGGTTCAGCGATCACCGACCCGACTCGGGCATCCGAGGGTTTCCTGATGCCGATCGGTGGATACAAGGGGGCGGGGCTCAACGTGATGATCGGCCTCCTGGCAGGGGTGATGAACGGGGCGGCATTCGGCCGAGACGTGGTGTCGTTCCAGACCGATCACGAGACGCCGACGAACACCGGTCAGATGATGCTCGCCTTCCGACCCGACCTCTTCCTGGATCGGGGCGAGTTCGACGAGGCGATCGACGCCAAGCTCGGCGAGTTGCGCTCCTCGGAGCCGGCCGGCGCGACGCCGGTGACGCTGCCGGGGGAGCGAGCGGCGATGCGTGAGGCCGAGGCTCGGGAGGCGGGGGTCCCCATCGCGGCGCCACTGATCAGAAAACTGGACGATCTCGCACGTTCGGTGGGGGTCGCCACGCTCTAGACAGAGAGGGCCGCCACGAGGTCCTCGTCGACCTCGATCCCGAGCCCGGGGGCGTTCGGGACCGTGTAGTGGCCTCCGTCGATGCCGAGTGGCGACCTGGTCACCTCCACTGCCACCACGTGGTTGGCCGGACTGCAACCGAACGCCAGCTCGGAGATGACCGCCGCGCAGTGAAGGTTGGCTGCCGCCGATATGGAGGACTCGGCGATCTTCCCAGCCAGATTGATTCGGAGACCTGCCCGATCACAGATCTCCGCACCTCTCACAACCCCGGTGATCCCCCCGTGCTTGATGAGTTTGAGACTCACGCCGGCGATCGAGGTCCTGCCCAGAGCCTCGACGTCGCGGAGCGTTCTGGCGCTCTCGTCGGCGCAGATCTCGATCGGAGACAGGTCGGCGACCCGAACCAGTGACTCGAACTCGGCCACCGGCTGCTCGACGAAGCGAACCGGCGATCCTTCGAGCGGCCCGAGGAACAGGGCGGCCTCCTCCTCGTCCCAGGCACCGTTGCTGTCGGCGCATATCACCGTGTCGCCGTGCATCTCGGCCATCCGGAGCAGCGTTCCTGCCTCGGATGTCGGCTCGTCGATCCCGACCTTGAGCTTGAACCAACGCCGGCCCTCCTCATGAAGCAGGGAAAACCTCTCCAGGTCGCGATCCCGGTTCCCGGTGCCGATGAGCGTGAGCGCGGGGATCAGGGACCGCTTTGCCTCGCCGATCAGAGCCGAGACCGGCTGGCCGGCGAACTGCCCCGCTATGTCGTGCAACGCGATGTCGATTGCGCCGATGGCCGTCGTGTTTCCATGCACCAACCGGGTCAGTCGCTCCCACGTTGCCTCTACCTGGAGCGGGTCCTCGCCAAGCAGCAGCGTGCCAAAACGATCGATCGCCTCTTTGATCCCGGCCTGGTTCTCCCCGGTGACGTCCATCGCCTCGACCCCCTCCCCCCAACCAACGATTCCCTCGTCGGTGCCGACCCGAACCAGGACGTTCCGCGACTTGTGGATCGTGACGTGGGACATGGTGACCGGAGCCGAGAGCGGCAGGTCGATGGCAAACGTGTCAACGGACGTGATGCGCACCTGGATCCTTCCGCGCCTGGAGTGAGCGGTCCTGAATGTACTGCCAGGAGGTCCCGGTGGCGCCGAGTGGCTGGGATCTCAGGATCGTCCCCAGACCGGGGGGGAGAACATGAGCCCGTGCCCGGCTTCGGCGGGGATCTCGAGGTGCCCGTCGACGATCGGGAAGTCACGGGTGAAAGTCCCGGGTGGGAGCAGATCGGCGTATTCAACGGCCCATCCGGCCGGTGACGCTCCCACAAGGGACACCGACAACTCGTGCCAGAGGTGGCTGGAGAGATGGAGGCCGTTCCGCTCGGCCAGCGCGGCGATCTTCCGGAACTCGGTGACGCCGCCACACCGGGCGACATCCGGTTGGAGGTAGGCCGCCGCCCGGCGGGCGCACACATCCCGAAAACCCCATTCGAAGTAGAGGTTCTCGCCGACCGCCACCGGCACCGACGAGGAGGCTGCCACCCGGGCCAGGTCTTCGATCGAGTCGGCCACCACCGGCTCCTCGATCCAGCCAACCCCGAAGTCGTGGAGCATGGCGGACAGCTCGATCGCACCCTCGACCGTGAGGCCCTGATTGGCGTCCGCCAAGAGGGTGAAGTCGTCCCCCATCGCCGACCGAAGGACCCGGGTGCGTTCGAGGTCGCGCGGCGAGCCGACCTTGTACTTGTACGCCCTCACTCCCTGGTTGGCAAAGCTCTCGCATTCGGCCACGAGTTCTGCGTCGTCGAGGTCGTGCCAGCCGCCGCTGCCATACACGGGTACCCGGCCCCCGGCGCCGCCGAGCATCGTGTGCAGGGTCTCACCGTGATGCTGGGCTCGGACATCCCAGATGGCGATGTCGATCGCCGACAGCGCCCACACCCCCAGACCTGCCCGCATCCGGGCCTTGTTCGGGCTCCACAGCCGATGCCAGAGAGCTTCCGGTTCGAGCGCGTCCTGATCGACTGCAAGCGGGGTCAGCTCGTCGACGAGATATGCCGCCACCGCGCGCCCCCAGGTGCCGCCCAGGCCCATTGCGAACCCGGTCCCGGATGGTCCGTCGGTGTGGACCGCGACCAGGACGGATTCCACGTGGCCATACGAGCCGAGGGCCGAGCGGATCGGTCGCCGGAGAGGAAACCGCTGGGGGCGAACCTCGACGGATCTGATTGGGAGCGTCATCACCGGCCGGCCCCTTCGGAGTCTGTGTGATGGTACCGGCCCTTTCGGTGCGCTTGGTAGCGTCCCGGTGTGACTGTGGATCCGGCGATCGAGGTGGAGATGGTCGTGGGCACGCCCCGCGGCGGTGGTCAGGACCGGGCGGCGCGAGCGCTGGCGGCGGCCATCGAGTCAGCCGGTGGAGGTCGTGTGACCATTTCGAATCTGCCCGGTCGCGGCGGCGGTGTCGCCTGGTCGCGTGTGGCGGCGGGGACTGCCGGTCACACGATCTCGATCGGCTCTCCTACTTTGTTGACGAATGCGATCGCCGATCCCCGAGAGCCGGGTGTGGGGCAATTCACGCATCTAGCCATCCTCTGCAGCGAGGAGATCGCATTTGTCGCCTCGCGCAGCCGGGGCCCGGCGACGGCGGGCGACTTGTTGGACCGATTCGCTTCGCAACCCGATTCGCTCCTCGTGGCCGTGGCGACGGCGCTCGGAAACGTGAACCATCTCGCAGTTGCCGCCGTTGCCCGGGCTGCCGGCGCCGATCCGAGAGACCTGCGGGTCGAAGCGCATGATGCCGCGCGGCTGGCGGTGGAGGCGGTCGTGTCCGGACGAGCCGCGGTGGCTGCGGTGTCGCTTGCCAGCGTCCTCGACGCGCTCCGGGCCGGCATGGTCACGCTGCTGGCGAGGTCGGCGCCGAGGGATTCCGCCCCGTTCGAGGGTGTGCCCACCTGGCCGGATCTGGGCGTCGACTGTGAGCTGGTCACCTGGCGGAGTGTCGTCGGGCCGGCCGGTCTTGGGAACGACCTCGTGGCCTTCTGGGACCGCTTGCTCCCGAGTGCGGTGAAACACCCCGCCTGGCGGGCGGCCCTGGACGACTTCTACTGGACCGACCGCTACGCGCCGAGCACCGAGGCGGCGGCGTTCGTGGCGGGCGAGGATCGCCGTCTGCGGCACCTGGCGTCGGGGCTGGGAGTGGAACTTGGCTGAGATCGTGCTCGCGCTGGGCGTGCCGCACACCCCGCTTCTGTGGCGATTGCTGGAGCCTGAAGTGCCCGACGATTTGAAACCCGTGGCGGCGGCGTTTGCCCACTTCCGCAACTTGTTGGAGGCCGCCCGCCCCGACACCATCGTGCTGGTCGCCTCCGATCATTTCCGGCAGCTATCCACGGCCAACATGCCGGCGTTTCTCGTCGGCAAGGACCCGCTGATGCGAGGCACCCACCCCAACGAGGTCAGGCATTTTGGGCTGCCGGAGTGCCAGGTACCCGGAGACCCGGAGCTGGCGCGGCTGATGGTCGGCCATCACGAGGTCCCGCCCGGGTTCGATTTCGCCTTCTCCGATGAGATGTGGCTGGACCATGCATATGTCGTTCCGCTTCTCTACCTGACCCCGAGCCTGGACATCCCGGTGGTCCCCCTCAACACCAATTGCAACGCGCCCCCCATCCCGGGGGCGCGGCGGTTCGCCGAGCTCGGTGCGCATCTCCGTGACACGCTCGAGGCCTCCCCGCTCGATCGTCGAGTCGCACTGGTCGCCAGCGGGCACCTCTCGTACGAACTGGGCGGACCCCGTCAATTTTCCGGCGGACCGTCCGGCCCCGAATTCGATGAGCGTGCCCTGGAGTGGGTCGGGAGCGGGGACATCGAAGCGGCGCTGGCAGGCTGCACCTACGAGGACCTCCTCGAGGCCGGCAACCTCACGTTCCAGTTCCTCAACTTCGTCGTCTGTATGGGTGCCGCCCGAGGATCGCCGGCGTCGTCGGTCGAGGGCGTGGTGTGCCGGTTCGGGACCGAGCCCTTCTTCGCGTGGGACATGGCATGACCCGGTACATGATCGACAAGCTGCTGCTCGAGATCGACCGCAGCGACGAGTCTCTGGCGGCGTACCAGGCCGATCCCGCCGCCTTCGTCGCCGCATGGGAGATGGCAGCTCGTTCGCCGGTGCCGCCGTATCCGACCGGTGGCCGGCTGACCGAAGAGGAGCGGGAGGCCTTCTGCCCGTTCGATGCCGGTCGGCTCTACGCGATGGGTTCCCATCCCTTCTTGTTGTGGCACGTGGTTCGGGCGCTGGCGGGCGCTGGCGACGTACAGGAGACGAGCCGCCGGTACGTGGCTCAGATCGAGCCGTACGGCTACCCCGATTTCACCACCTGATCATCCGGCGGGTTCGGCCAGGACCCGCACGGGAGCGCCTGCCTGCCAGGCGACGATGTCCTCGACGGCTGCTTCGTAGAAGATGCGGTACGTCGGGCGGGTCACGTAGCCGATGTGGGGCGTGGTGATGATCCGGGGCTCGCTCCTGAGCGGATGATCCGATGCGAGTGGTTCGGTGTCGTAGACGTCGATGGCGGCGCCGGCGATGTGGCCCTGTTTGACCGCAGCCAGGAGGGCTGTGGAGTCGACGATCGGCCCGCGTGAGGTGTTGACCAGGTAGGCCGAGGGTTTCATCGCCTCGAACTCTCGGGCGCCGATCAGACCCTCGGTCCGGTCGGACAGGCGGAGGTGGATCGAGACGAAATCGGACCCGGTCAGGAGGGCGTCGAACGAAACCCGCTGGACTCCCGTCGCTTCGGCCCGTTCGGCGGTGAGGTTCTCGCTCCAGGCCACCACGTTCATCGAGAAGGCCCTGGCGAAGCCGGCGACCTGGGATCCGAGGCGGCCGAGGCCGATCAGGCCGAGTGTCGCGCCTCGCACGTCTTCGCCCAAGCCCACCTGCCAGCCCCCCCTTCGCATCGACTCGACCTCTCCGACCAGGCCGCGGCCCAAAGCGAGGATGAGAGCGAACGTGAGCTCGGCGGTGGCATGACCCGGGGATGGGGTGCCGCAGACGACGACGCCTGCCCGGGCCGCCGCCGCCAGATCGATGGCATCGTTGCGCATCCCGGTCGTGACGAGGAGTCGCAGGTCCGGCAACTCGGAGAAGGCGGCTGCCGGGAACCCGGTTCGCTCGCGCATCGCCACGATCACGTCGAAACCGGCCAACACGCGACCGATGTCGTCGGGTGCGATGGGAGCTTCGAAGAATCTGACGTCGGCATCGAGCGTCGACCAGTCGGCGCAGCCTGCGGCCACACGCTGATAGTCGTCGAGCACCGCGATCGAGGTTCCGGTCATCGAAGCCACGGTACCGGGCGATACCGGCCGTCGCCCGCTCTACGATCGACGGCCACGCCCCGGAGGGAGAACGCTGTGGATCTGGGAATTGCCGGTCGTCGAGCACTGCTGACTGCGTCGAGTCGCGGGCTGGGAAAGGCCTGTGCGGTTGCTCTCGCCCGGGAGGGCGTCCACGTGACGATCAACGGACTCGACCCCGGAAACCTCGACGCCGCCGCGGCCGAAATCGAGGCCCTTGGCGTCGAGGTCACTCCGGTGGCGGCGGACATCAACACGCGGGAAGGACGGGAGCGACTCCTGGCCGCTTGCCCAGACCCGGACATCCTCGTCAACAACAATTGGGGCCCGCCGCCCGGCGACTGGCTCTCGTTCGAGTACGAGGACTGGCTCGCCGCCGTGGAGGCGAACATGCTCGCGCCCATCATGATGATCCGGGCCGTGGTGCCCGACATGCGCCGCAGGCGGTTCGGAAGGATCGTGAACATCACATCGCAGATGGTGAAGTCGCCGTTTTCGGTGATGGGCCTCTCGGCGGCCGCCCGTACCGGTCTCACTGCCGCGTGCAAGGCCCTGTCGAGGGAGGTCGCCGGCGACAACGTGACAATCAACAACCTCCTGCCGGAACGGATCGACACGGAGCGGCAGCGCTACATGGCTTCGCGCCGGGCCGAGTCGTCCGGGATGACTTACGACGAAGCCCGCCGAGAGATCGTCGAGAGCATCGCCGCCGGCCGGATGGGGACTCCCGATGAGTTCGGCAGGGCATGCGCGTTTCTGTGCTCCGCCGACAGTGGGTACATCTCGGGCCAGAACCTCCAACTCGACGGCGGCTCATACCGAGGCACCTTCTGACGGCAGGCTGGGTCAGGGGGCCGCGATCGCCGCCGGAGCCACCGCTTCGATGTCGGTCACCACGTCGATCACGACCGGGGCGTCTGCCGTCAGCGCTCGCTCCATCGCCGGACCGAAATCCTCGGGTCTGGTCACCCGGATGCCGACCGCTCCCATGTCCTCGGCCAGGGCCGCGAAGTCGACATCCGAGAACACCCAGAGTTCTCGAGCCTTCTCGGTTTGGCGCCCGCCGTATGCGCGGTCGAACCCGCGCATCGACTGGTTCCCCGAGCGGTTGTCGTTGACCACCGTGACCGTCTTGATCCCGAATCGAACCGCGGTTTCGATCTCGGCCACGTGGTACCAAAGCCCGGAATCACCCGTGAAGCAGACCACCGGTCTCTCCGGGGCGCCGCACTTTGCCCCGAGGGAAGCCGGGAACGCCCAACCGAGATGGCCTGCGCTCCGAATGTAGCTCTGGGTGGGTGTGCGGACGTCGTAGAAACCGCCCATCCACATCCCGGCATGTCCGGTGTCGACCACGACGATGGCGTCGTCCGGAACGAGATTGGTGAGATCGGCGCAGACACGCTCCGGCCTGATTGGCACCGCGTCGGATCCCATTGCGCCGGCCTGCTCGTCGTAGAAGGTGGCCACTGCCGAGCGGGAAAAATCGATCCACTCCGGCCGCGTCCCCGCCGCGCTCTCCGCCAGCGCGAGCATCCGGGCGAGGGCCTGTCGTGCGTCGGCGTTGATTCCGACCAGCGGTGGGTAGTTCCGGCCAATCGCCTGTGGTTCGATGTCGATCTGGATGCAGGGAGTACCGGGCACCGGCACCTGCCAGAAATGGGTGGTCATACTGCCGGTCTCGGTGCCGACGAACATCACCAGGTCGGCCGCTCCTACTACCCGATTCGCCGAGGCTCGCGAATAGGTCCCGACCACCCCGACGGAGAGGCGATGCGTGCCTGGGATGACGTCTTTGGCGTTGAGCGAGGTGGCAACCGGGATCTCCAACATCTCGGCGAGTGACACCAGCACGTGGGCGGCACCTGAGGCGCGAACCCCGCCTCCGGCCACGATCACGGGCCGCTCCGCCCGCCCGAGTGCGGCCAATGCGGACT
>JBFHRE010000023.1:0-23515 GCA_041591895.1 Acidimicrobiia bacterium | reverse complement strand
GGACCGGTTCGACAAGGCGGCAGTGTTGGTGTGCCGATTGGCGTGGAACCATCCCCTTCCCGATGGGAATAAGCGGGCCGCGTGGGCAGCGCTGGTGTTGTTCATCGACCTCAACAACGGAGTCTGGCAACCCGACCCGCCCGACATCGACCAAGCCGAGGAAGCCATGCTGGCGATCGCCGCCGGCGACGTCGACGAGGCCTGGATGGCTCAGTGGCTGCGTGAACGGATCCGCTTCGAATGAGCAGACTGAGATGGCCGGAGTTGAGATCGATCGCCACACGCGCCATGCCGATGCTCGGTGCTGGAGACAGCCACACGCGCCATGGCGATGCTAGGTACTGGGACGATTCGACTCTGTTGAGTGAATCGGAGTAGCCGCCAGCAGCGACCAACCGGCAGAACGCCGGCAACGCAGATCACTGGATCCCGGTCGGAAACACGCCGCAGCCAGAACCACGCATAGCGGCACGTACGAGTGCGGTCTAGCGGGGCCGGTAAATGTCGGCCCGGTGGTCGATGTAGATGACTTGAACGGTCCGGCTGCCTTCATCGATCTGGTAGACGATGCGGTAGGCCCCGACCCTTGCCGAGTGCAGCCCGGTGAGTTCGCCTCGTAGCGCTTTCCCTACCCGGTGTGGATTCTCGAGCAAGGGACCCACGAGGTAGTCGAGGACGGCCAATGCGATCTTGGGAGGTAGTCGATCGATGGCTCGCCTGGCCGGGCCGGCGATTACCGGTTCCCAGTGCGCTTCGGTCACGCCGTCTTGGAGCGGAGCTGGATGCGGAGTGCCTCGATCTCTTCCCTGTTGGCAACGTCACCGTCGGCGATAGCCGCCCGACCTTGCTCGATCTGGCGCATGGCCGCTGGATCCGAGAGGATCGCCAAGGTCTCTTCGATGGCCTCTAGGTCGTCTGTGCTGAGCAGCACTGCAACGGGACGACCGTTCCTGGTGACCGTGACTCGTTCTTGGGTTGTGGCGATCTCGTCGACGACTGCCGACAGCTTGGCCTTGACTTCGGAAAGCGGGAGCGTTCTTGTCATGACCATAATTGTAGTCTGAGCGTGGTGTGCTGGCCAATGGTCTCGAGAGCGACCGCTCGCGCCAGACGCGCACCGGGCACCAGATCTCGCGCGGCCACGATCCGTGCCCGTCTGCCCCGTGGCGCCGATCACCAAATCAGGATCCATAACGATCGCTTCGAGCAGTGTCCGGGTTCGGCAGAATCGTGTGCTGGTTGCGCACTCAGAGATGATCACGATGCGTGATCGCCGGCACCTCGTCATGCTTCCGATTTGCCGGGTCCGGTTGCTTGCTGGGCGTCCCCACGTTCGTAGATGAAGTCGCCTGCAACTGCGCGCTGGTTCAGGTACCGCTCGACGGCCTCGGTTGTTGCCTCCGGGGCAGAGATGGCGAGATAGCCGGGGCTGAAAACGTCGAACCAGCAATCCCACGGCTCCATGTCGATGAGGATCTGTCGCCACCGATCGTCGTCATCCCCGGGTTTCAGGTCCGAGAAGACCACCCGAAAAGTCCGGTTGGAGCTCCGATCGACCACTCGGACCGCTACGGGCGCGCCTTCGCCCGATTCGATGAGCTCCACGACGTCGTCGAGGTCCACACCGTACGTCCAGAGGGGGACACCAACCAGCCGGGCTCGATCCTCCGCTTCGCGGATGGCCAGGATCCCCTCCCAGAGCTCCCTGTCGACATCGAACGCGAACCAGACCGTCGTGTCTTCTTCGAGTGCGCCCGGGTAGACGATGTAGGTGCCGCTTGTGTAGCGGCTTGCTTTGCTTGGATGCTCCATGAAGGAGGCCAACGTTCTGCCTCCGTTCTGAGGTTGTCGGCCAGCAGACACTAAAAGATGAAGTCTCGCATCGAGTGAAGCGGTTCAATCCGGGACCGGAACGCACATCCCCCGAAGAATGCCCGAAAACGGCGCCGTTGAGCGCGCCAGGTTCGAACGTGTCTTGTCGGGTGCCTGACAGGACGCACTCACCCCGGCGCCGCCTATCCAGAGGTCAGGACGCCGTTTCACGGTTCAGCGAGCGTTGTGGGCCCCGTGGGACTCGAACCCACAACCAACGGGTTAAAAGCCCGCTGCTCTGCCAGTTGAGCTAGAGGCCCGGCAGCGGGAACAAGATACCCGTTCCCGTCGAGTCGGCGTTCGTCGAGGTCAGCCGGGCACAATGGCGCCCATGAATCTGACTGCCGGGATCGCCTGATGGCCACCCTCGCCAGCGGACTGATCGACTTCCCGCACATGCTGGAAGGCGAGATCACTCCCCAGGGGTTCCGGATCCCCGGGACCGACTTCGTGTTCAGCAATCCGCGCAAGCCGCTGTTCCCCGAGGGATACACCAAAGGCGACCTGGCGCAGTACTACCTCGCCGTCGCCGAGCACGTCCTTCCACATCTCCGGGGCCGCCCGCTGTCGATGTCCCGCTACCCCGACGGCATCCGGGGCAACACCTTCTATGAGAAGCGGGCGCCATCGCACACCCCGCCTTGGGTGACCCGGATCCCGGTTCCGTCCGACTCGATGGGCGGGATCATCGAATACGTGTCCGCCGAGACTGCGGCCGACCTCATGTGGCTGGCCGCCATGGCGTGTATCGAGATGCATCCGTTCCACACCACCGGGGCGACGCTCGACAAACCGGACTACGCCATCTTCGATTTCGACCCCGCCGCCGGATCGACTTGGGACCAGGTGGTCACCGGAGCCCTCGGGCTGAAGACGGTGCTCGATGGTCTCGGGCTGAAGGCGTTCCCAAAGCTTTCCGGCTCCAAGGGGCTCCACGTGTACGTCCCCCTCGAACCGGTGCACGAGTACCGCCGGATCCGCCGCTTCGTCGACGCGGTCGGGCGGTTGCTGGTCGCCGCCTCTCCCAAGGATTTCACCCTCGAACCGGTGGTAGCGGACCGCTCCGGGATGGTGTTCGTCGACGTGAATCGCAACGCGTTCGCCCAGACCGTTGCCTCCGTGTACTCCGTGAGACCGCATCCGGGCGCCCCGGTCTCGGTGCCGCTCGAGTGGGACGAGGTAGGACAGTTGGAGAACAAAGACCTCACGATCGCCAACCTGTGGCCTCGGCTGGAAGAGAAAGGCGACCTGTTCGCAGGCGCCTCCTCTGGGGGCCAGACCCTCGACGCCGCCGAGGAGATGCTGGGCCTGGAGTACTGACACCGGTCCGGAATTCCCGAGCCCGGCTTGGACGGATCGGCGCCTGATGGCGTATCGTCGCCGTATGGAACTCCTCGCCAGGATCAATATTCTCGACGGTCGGTCGGTGCGACTTCGGAGGGGGGACCTCACCGAGGCGATCCCCCTCGACAACGACCCAGTGGCCCGCGCCCAGAGTTGGGCCCTGCAGGGAGCGGACAAGATCCACGTGGTGGATCTCGACGCCGCCGCCCATGGCGACTACCGGAATCGTGCGCTGATCGACCAGCTGATCGCGGAAGCCGGGGTCCCGGTCCAGGTCGCCGGGGGCATTCGCAGCGACGTCGAAGCCACCCGGCTGATCGAGGCCGGGGCGTGGCGGGTGGTGATGGGCACCGCCGCGATCGAAAACCAGAACATGGTCTGGGAGCTGTGCCGCAGCTATCCGGAGCGGATCAGCGTTTCGTTGGACGTGCGGGGAGACGAGGAGATTGCCACCCGCGGCTGGACGGAGAACTCGGGTCGATATCTGGAGGAGGTTCTCGTCGAGATGTCGTCGGCCGGGGTTGCCGCCTTTCTGGTGGCCGAAGCCGGGCGTGATGCCTTGGTCGAACCACCGGATCTGAGCATTCTGAAGGTCGCCCTGCGAACCGTGGATCAGCCGGTGATCGCCTCTGGCGGGGTGAGAAACCTGGATGACCTCCGGAACCTGCTCGCGCTGAAGGTAGGCGACAGAACTCTGGGCGGCCTGATCGTCGGTCGGGAGGTGACCCATGGCCGCTTCACCATCGAAGAGGCAAAGGCGACCATCGCCGCCGCCCCTCCACCGGTCGAGGAAGCTAGCGAGCAACTGAGGCCGACCGTGGCTCCGGCTCTCACGGATGCCGCCGCCGGGTACCAGCAGGTCGCCGACGACCTGGAGCAGGCATCGGATCATGCCCGGGTGGCCGCTCAGCACTACCTCGACGGTCAGGTCGACCAGGGCGCCGCCCAGGGCCTGTCGGCGGCCGGCCATATCTCCCGGGCCCGCAAGCTCTTGAACAAGCTGGCCGAGATGCACTCCGAGTTCAACCGGCCCGTAGCCTGACCGCCACCGCCCGATGAGCCGGATCCTGCTTCTCGCAGTGGGGTCGCGGGGCGACGTCCAGCCGTATCTGGCACTCGCCCGACACCTCGACGGTCTCGGATACCAGACCACACTCGCAACCCACCGGCCGTTTCAAGATCTGGTGCAGTCCAACGAAGTGAGTTTCTCCGCGCTCCCCGGAGATCCGAGGGAGGAGATGCTCTCCGATGCCGGTCAAGAGCTGCTCGCCACCGGGATGGGGCAGGCGAAACTAGCTCGCCGTTTCGCTCGCGTGCTGACACCATGGTTCGAACGGTTGGTCGAAGTTTCCACTCCTCTGAGCGGCGAGGCGGATCTCATCGTCTACTCGCCACTTGCCTTCGTCGGATGGCATCTCGGCCAGTGGCGGCGCATCCCCTCCGTGCTGGCGGTGGCTCAGCCGTTCGGGAGAACCAGAGCGTTTCCGGTGGTGACTGCCGGGGGTGCCGATCGCGGGCCGTGGATCAATCTGTGGAGTCACGTCGTGGTGGAGCAGGTGGCATGGCAATCGGTCCGCAAGGTGGTGGATCGGTGGAGGGTCGACGAGCTGGGTCTTGCTCGGCTCGGCTTCAGAGGCGCACATCCGGTCCTCGAGCGCACCGCACATCCGAGGCTCCTCGCCTATTCGCCGGCAGTGGTGCCGCCGCCGCCGGATTGGGGACCTGAGTTCCACGTCACCGGCTACTGGCAGCTTCCGGCGGTGCCACTTCCGCCGGTGGTCGAGTCGTTTCTCGATGCCGGCCCGTCACCTGTCTACATCGGCTTCGGGTCGATGAGCCTCGGCCCGGCGACAGACCTCTCTCGTATCGTGGTGGAGGCCGCTCGAGCAGCCGGCTCGAGGGTCATCCTGGGCACCGGCTGGGCCGGCCTCGGTGCCGGAGGTGACGACGTGCTGGCCGTCGACGAGGTCTCCCATCGGAGTCTGTTTCCCCGACTGGCAGGTGTTGTGCATCATGGTGGAGCCGGCACCACCGGAGTCGGGTTCACCGTCGGGGTGCCGCAGCTCGTGGTGCCGTTTTTCGCCGACCAGGGGTTCTGGGGCGATCGGGTTCATGTCCTGGGGTGCGGTCCCGAACCGCTGCGGATCGGCGAACTGGCGTCCCGGACTTTTGCCGCCCGGGTCGAACAGCTCATCGGCGACCCGGCGTTGGTCGAACAAGCCCGAGAGATTGCCGACCATGTGGCCGCCGAAGACGGTTTGCAAGCCGCCGCTCGGCTCATCGAATCGCTGTTGAGCCGGACGCTACCGGACTGAGTCGGAGTTGCGGCGGCGGTCCAGAAAGTCGTTCCAGGTCGCTCCGTTGGTGTCGCGGTTGGGGGTGAGATTCCCACCGGCCCGCAGTGCCGCCCAGGCGAGTCCGGGCCACTTCAGCGCCAACACCGGTCGCCTGGTACCGGTCGCCGCCAGATACGACCGAGCGACCTCCTTGACCTCATAGGCAAAAGGACCCCCGATGTCGGGTGCCCGCCCAGCCGGCCCGGTGGCCGCCGCCTCGAGCATCAGGCGGGCCCCGGTGGCCGGGTCCAACGGCTGGATCCGGCTGTCACCAGGCACCATCATCACCGGAGGCCGGGACAGGCGGGCCATCACGGCCCAGGCGAATTGGTGGAACTGCGTCATCCGGATCACGGTCCAGGGTCGGGCGGTGATGATCTCCTCCACCGCGATCTTGCTGGCGTAATAGCGGATCGGGATCACGTCCGATCCCACGATTCCCGGGTAGACGATGTGCGTATGCGGCCCAGACGCCGCGATCAGGCGTCGCGTCCCTTTGACGTCGGCCTCGGCGTGGTTTTTGAAGTCGGAGGCGCAGTGAAGAATCGCATCCACCCCGTCCACCCCGGTTTCGACTCCGGTACCTGCAGCGAGGTCGAGCTGAACCCATTCGACGAAGTCCTCGGATCGGGTCCGGCGTGAACCCGCCCGCACCTGGTGACCGGCCGCGATCGCCTGGGTCACCACCTGTCGTCCCAGGACGCCCGCCGCCCCGGTGACGAGCAGCTTCATTCCACGACCGTGCGGCTCTGCTCCCTCAGATACTGGCGCAGGTACCAGGGGCTGAATCCGGTGCCGGTCGTGCCCGACCCCTTCCAACCGCCAAAGCTCTGGATGCCCGGCCACGCTCCCGTCGTGGCCCCGGCACGACGGTTGACGTAGGTGACCCCGGCCTCGATCCGGTCGAAGAACCGCTGGATGGCATCCTGATTCCCGGCGAAGATGCCGGCCGTCAACCCGTACTCCGTGTCGTTGGCGCGGTCGATCGCCTCGTCGAGCGAGTCGACCGGCCCCACCACGAGGAACGGCATGAACAGTTCCTTCGACCACACCCACGAGTCCATCGGTGCGTTGACCACGGTGGGCTGCACGTAGAAGCCCCGGCCCAGGTCGCCGTCGTCGAGAACCCGCCCACCGGCGAGAACCGTTCCGCCCGATGCCTCAACCTCGGCGACGGCGTCCCGGAACCGGTCGACGGCCCGGTCGTCGATCACGGGGCCGGTGAACACGTCCGGCTCGATCGGGTTTCCCACCTTCAGCTCGGCGGTCTTCTCCACCAGCTTGTCGACGAAGTCGTCGTATGCGGCCCGCTCGACGTAGACCCTCGATGTGGCCGAGCACTTCTGACCCGAATAGCCGAAGGCTCCGCGCATGACACCCTCCGCTGCCGCTTCGAGGTCCGCGTCGGCGGTGACGATCGCCGGGTTCTTGCCACCCATTTCGGCGATCACCGGCTTCGGGATGTTCGTGGAGAAGCTCCTGAAGATCGACATGCCCACGTCGTAGGAACCGGTGAAGGTGAATCCGTTCACGTCGGGATGGCCGGCCAGGGCGGCGCCGACCACCGAGCCGGCCCCCGTGATCAGGTGGAGGACTCCGGCAGGGATTCCTGCCCGGCGCAGGAGCCGGTAGAACTCGATCCCCGAAAGGGCCCCTACGTTGGACGGCTTCAACACCACCGTATTGCCGGTGACGAGGGCCGAGATCGTCGGCCCTGCCGCCAACGCCATCGGGAAATTGAACGGGGAGATGACCCCCCATACTCCGTGCGGCCGCATCACCGACACGTTGTGCTCGGAGGCCGACAGTTGTCCCAACGGCCGCACGAAACCCTCGTTGGCCTCCATCTGGGAGCTGTGGTACCGGAAGAATTCGACCGTCTCGGCCACGTCGCCCAGGGCCTCCAGCCTGCTCTTCCCTACCTCGAAAGCAACCAGAGCGGCGAGGTCGAACATCTCGGCTTCCATCAGGTCACCGGCAGCCCGCATCAGCTCCACCCGCTTCTGCCAACCGAGCGCCTCCCACTCCGGCTGGAACGCCCGGGCGGCCCTGACGGCGTCGTCGACATCGTCCGGCGTCGCCTGGCTGAACCTGGCGATCACGATGTCGGAATCGATCGGCGACAACTCCGTGGACACGTCTTCCGTGAACCGCTCCTGACCGTTCACGAAGAAGGGTTGGTGGGCGCCCAGCGATGAGCGGATGCCCTCGACCGCCTTGTCGTATGCCGCCTGCAACTCGGGGTTGTCGGCCGACATCGTGGAATATGTGATCTTCATCGCCATGGTGATGCTCCGGTGTCTCGGGGGCCCGCGGCTCACGATACAGCAGCGGTTGGAGGCTCCGCGTCGGGGTCCGGCTGCATAGTGTGGAGGGATGTCCGAGCGCATCGCATTCCGCACCTGTCCGCTGTGTGAGGCCACCTGCGGTCTCGAGATCACCCTGGTCGACGAAGAGGTGAAGGTGATCCGGGGTGATCGGAACGACGCGTTCTCTCGCGGCTACATCTGCCCGAAGGGCACCACACTCGGCAAGCTCCACACCGATCCCGATCGACTGGCAGGACCGGTGATGAAACTGGGTGGCGCACACGTTCCGGTGAGCTGGGACGACGCCTACGCCGCCATCGATGCCGCTCTGCGGCGGGTGCGCGACGCACATGGGAACGATGCGGTCGGGATCTACGTGGGCAACCCCAACGCCCACAACTACGAATCGGTGCTCGCCCTCAAGCCCCTGATCAAGGGGTTGGGCACGAAAAACGTCTTCTCGGCCTCGACGGTGGACCAGCGGCCCAGAGAAGTCTCCAACTCCCATCTCTACGGAGGTGGCCTGCTCAACCCGGTACCGGACCTCGACCGTACCGACTTCATTCTGATCCTCGGGGCGAACCCGTATGAGTCCAACGGTTCGCTCGCCTCGGCCCCCGACTGGCCCGGTCGGCTGGAGGACATCCGGGCTCGCGGCGGCAAGGTGGTCGTGGTCGACCCCCGCCGCACCAAGACGGCCGAAAACGCGGACGAGCACATTCCGATCCGGCCGGCGACCGACGCCGCCCTGCTGCTGGCGATGGCGAACGTCATCGTCGAAGACGGACTCGTCTCTCTCGGCCGGCTGGAGGGTCTCGTGAGCGGCGTGGACGATGCCTGTGCTCACCTGGTGGCCGTCACCCCGGAACGGGTTGCCGGCTCCACCGGGATCGATGCCTTGACGATCCGGCGCCTTGCCCATGAACTGGCTGCTGCCGAGCGTGCCTGCGTCTACGGAAGGATCGGCACTCACACCACGCCGTTCGGCACCCTGGCGGCGTGGTCGGCGGATCTCCTCAACATTCTCACCGGAAACCTCGACCGTCCCGGTGGGGTGATGTTCCCCTCTCCGATCCATGAGCCCCGCAGTCGGAGTCGTCGGGCTCACCGTCCCGGTCGGTGGCAGTCGCGGGTGCGTGGGGCGGCCGAGACTTTCGGTGAGCTCCCGGCAGCCGTCATGGCCGAGGAGATCGAGACGCCCGGGCAGGGGCAGATCCGGATGATGGTCACCGTGGCCGGCAACCCGGTTCTCACCACCCCGGAGGGGGATCGGTTGGGCGAGGCGCTCGACACCCTCGAGTTCATGGTGTCGGTGGATCCATATCTCAACGAGACGACCCGTCATGCGGATGTGGTGCTCCCGCCGCCATCGGCGCTGGCTCGGAGCCACTACGACCTCGCGTTTGCCTCGTTCGTCGTGCGAAACCACACCCGCTACTCGCCGTCCGTGTTCCCGGCCGATGGGCCCTCCGAGTTCGAGATCCTCGTCCGGCTGACGGGGATCGCGCTGGGGATGGGAACGTCGGTTCCGGCCGAAGGACTCGCCCAGGCCGGCCTCACCCAGCAGGTGGCCGCGGCCTGCACGGCGCCTGGGTCACCGATCGAAGGACGCGACCCGGAAGAGATCCTGGAGGCCCTGAACGAGTGGGAAGAGCCTTCACTCCGGGCACTCGACTTCGCCATCCGCATCGGTGCGGGCGGCGACGGGTTCGGAGCGGATGCCGATGGCTGGTCGCTGGCAAAGATCTCCGCGCATCCGAACGGGATCGATCTCGGTCCGCTCGTGCCGCGCCTGCCGGACGTCCTCGCCACGCCGACGGGCACCGTCGAATTGGCCGCCGAGCCGATCCTGGCCGATATCGACCGCTTGCTCGACCATCTTCAGTCGGAGCCGCCCGAACTGGCCCTTGTCGGCCGTCGGGACATCCGATCGGCCAACAGCTGGCTCCACAACGTCGAGGTCCTGGTCAAGGGCAGGCATCGCTGCACGCTCGAGATGCATCCGGCCGATGCCGCCCGGGTCGGGCTGACGGACGGTGACATGGCAGAGGTGTCCTCGGATGTGGGGACCGTCGAGCTTCCGGTGTCGGTGACGGATTCGATCGCTCCGGGCGTGGTGTGCATCCCCTACGGCTGGGGTCACGACGTCGATGGGAGCCGTCTCTCGGTGGCGGCGGTGCGGCCGGGTGTCAATGTCAACCGATTGACCCCGGCGGCCTCGCTCGATCCACTGTCGGGGAATGCGACCCTCAACGGGATCCCGGTGCGGGTGAAGGCCGTCTCGAGCTGAGCCCGGCCGAGCGTGTCAGCCGGTCGGGATCGCCAGCAGGTCGACGCCGGACACGAGGACCAGGTCGATCCGGTTGTCTCCATCGACGAGGCTCCCGGGGGGCACCATCGCCTGGAAGCGGGTGACACCTTTGTCGTCCTCGTAACTGCGAACCACCGCCTGGGCGACGCCATTGACCACCACCGCCACGACGACGTCTTCTGATGTCCCGTCGATCGTTCCAGAGATCCGGGTGGGGATCGTGTCGGCGGAGGTGTCCACCCCGCGATACCAGGTGGAGCGATCGAGTTCCCACGTCAGCTCCGCCATCGGGAGCCCTGACGGCTCGACCGGCCGGCCGCGCAAGTCCGGGGTTCCGTCGGGTCGCAACTCGTACGGGTCGCCGGTCGGGAACGCCCGGGCGATGTCGGCGGCCATGGCGAACTTCTCCTCGCCCGACACTCCGAACGTGACCGAACCCTGAGGCCCATGCATGGTGCTCTCGGTGCGGTCGATCTCACCTCGCAGGTCGAGCCCATCCGTCGCCCACGGAACCTCCACATCCAGCATTCCGGCGATGGTCGGGAGGACATCGATCGTCTCTGCGCGGCGGTCGTCGACTTCCCCTTCCGGCATCCCGGGGCCCTTGATGAACAGCGGCACCGCCGCTACCTCGCCGATGGTCTCCTCGGTTATATAGCGCTGATGGAACACGTTCCGCTTGATCGCGATCCCGTGGTCGGCCAGCACCACGATGATGGCGTCCTCGTAGAGGCCGGCGCGGTCGAGTGCGGCGAATATCTCTCCCAGGGCATGATCGGCATAGCCGGCCTGGAGCAGGTGACGCTGAATCGCCTGGTCGAGAAGCCACTGGTCGTCGCCCCATCCGGTGCGTGTGGTTCCGGGCGACTTCTCTGCCGTCAGCAGATATGCCTGGCCAGACGGCAGGTATTGCCACGGATGGTGGGGGATGAGGATGTGGAGGAACCCGAAGAAGTTGCTCTGATCGGGGTCGACACGTTCGATGGCCTCGACGAACTCGGCCACTCCTCGCCGGCGGTCGTTCTCCATCTGCTCCCGAAATTCTGCGATGACGTCGAACTCCTCGTCGGCGGCGGCACCGCCGAAGTCGCCCCAGCGCCCGTCGATTGCAGGCAGGCCGGCTGCGGCGCTCTCTGGGAGGACCAGGTGGCCCGATACCACCAGGGTGTCTCGGACGAGTTGCTCCGCCCGCTCGCCGGCACGGGCGGCAGGAGGCCGGGCGCCGCAAACGTTGTCGGGACAGAGCCGGGTGATGGCCTCGATGGCAGTCACGTCGTAGGCGTCGCCGAGCAGGGAGAAAGCGCTGTTCGGGTACTCGCCCGCGAATGGCGGTTGATCACCGGCCGGCCGGTTCCCGGTGAGGATGGCGGGGAAGGCCTGCTCGCTCTGCTGCTCCACCCCGACCGCATTCCTGAACCACGTCCCGTCTGCCGCCAACCGGGCGAAGTTCGGATAGAGGTTCCCATTGAGCGAACCGTCACCCAGCATCAGCGATGCCACCGGAAACTCGTCGAAGCCGATCCACACGATCGGGACCGGATTTGCAGGGCTGACCGAAGTGCCGATCACGGTGCCGCCGTGGCGGACCACGGCGCCGGTCGGGGTGGCGAAGAAGAAGAGAAGGGTGGCGACGATCGGTGCCAGTGCCAGGTAGCGAGCCATCGACCTGACCGCCGGAGCCGCCACGATTGCCCAGGCGAGGAATGCGCCGCCCACGACTGCCAAGCCGGTCCGGGCGACGTCGGAGATCGGGACGGATCTCAACACGAGCCGGGCCAGGACCGCTCCCAGGAGGGCCACCAGCGCGATCCACACCGTCCGAACGGGGATCAGGCCGACGAGTCCGAACAGGAGTGGGATCCCGAGTCCGATCGCAACCGCGAACACCGCCACATCGAGTCGGGGTGACCTCCGGAACAGGAAGAACTCGGCGTTGTTGCCCAACAGGTCGAGGAGCGGCCAGGCGAGCGCGAGAGCTGCCAGGGCCACCGGCGCCGCGAACCGGTCGAGCCGCGTCACTTCAAGGCCGGCCACGCCTGCCCCTTGTCTCGACGATTCGACGACGGATTTCATTGCGCCCCTTCATGCGGCCCTACTTGTGGCGACCCCGATGCTCCGGTCAAGCCCTGGGGGCGAGATGGAACAGGATCCGCCCCTCGAGTTGCTCTTCCCCGAGCACCTGGAATCGCTCACCGATCAGCGCCCGGCAGGCCGTCTCGGTGTAGTCGGCGTGGATCTCCCAAGGCTTCTTGTTCGTGGCGAGCTTCTGCGCCATCGGATCCGACGGCGGAACCCACTCGAAGACCACCTCGCCCCCCATCGACGCCAGCCACTCCACGACCTCGGCGAGCGGGAGATTGGCGCCGATCACGAGATGATGGACGACTGCGAGCAGGAGAGTCAGGTCCGGGCGGCCCCGATCTTCCAGGCGTTTCCGCTCCCACCCCCGCCACCCCAACCCCGGGGAGGGATTGGACAGGTCGACCACCAAAGGGAGGACGTTGGACGGGCCGCCGGATGCCAGGTGACGGAACAGATGATCGATCACCAACTGGTCTCCGTCCATCGCCACCACCTGGTCTGCATACGGCGCGGCGGCGATCGAATAGTGGCCGTCGTTCGCCCCCAGGTCCCAGAGAAGCGCGCGCCTGCGGGCGCCGACGGCCCTGGTCACGAACTCGGTCTTGGGACCCCGTTGGGTGGAGACGTGATCGCATCCCGAATATCCGGACCAGATCGATCCGTCCGGCTCCCACACCGTCTTCTCGATCACCTTCCTCAGACGCCTGACGTTGGCGACGATGATCTCCTTCTTGAATCCCGCCTGAGAGAGCTCGGTCCGAACGTCCCGGGTGGTCACCGAACGGTCGGCGCGTGCCTGGAGCATCACGTCGGTCAGAACCCCCGGCTTCCTGCGCTTGCCTGAAAGCATTTCCCGGGCGTCGCCGGGACTGATCCCGTCCAGTGAACCGCGAAGCAATGGTTGAAAAGGGATCCCGGCATGGCCGGTGACCAACAAGGGGTAGAGGAACAGTTGACAGAACTGGCGGTACCCCAGCCACGGTTCTCCGGTTTCCAGGGGACGGAATGACCCGATGTCGATGAACAGAGGTCTGGTGCCGATGAACTGGACGTTGTACGGGGTGGCATCTTTGAGGGTGAGGTCTTCGGCGATGGCATCTTCCAGCAGGTCGAGTTGCAGGAGCGCAGCCTGCTTCAACATCGAGAACGGCCATTCGTACGGATACGACCAAAACGGAACCAGCGGGTGGGTCAGGGTGTCCTCGGACTGCTGGGTCGCGTCGATCAAGGTCCCGTCTGCGGTGCGGCGCGGGAAGAGGGCGGACTCCCGCAGCGCCCTCCAGTCGGCCATGCCCCGTCCGGACAAGGTTCGCAGAACCCGCTCGCCATCGACGACGACGCGACTCGAAGGGTCGCGGAAGGACCCGCGGTCGAAAGGCTCGGACGCCACCGAGATCAGACTTCGGTGCTCGAGGGTTCTTTTTGCAGAGTCCCGGAATCACCCGTCGCCGGCTGGCGGCGAAACAGGCGGCGGCCGGTGGCCTTGAGGAAGACGATCAGCCCGGCGGCACCCCCCAGGATGGCCTGGACGAGCATGCTGCCGGTACCGGCGTCGAGATAAGCAAGCGTTTTCATGAGTTCGGAATCCGATCCGGATCGGGAACCATCGAGTGTACCGGTATTCCGCCGATCCGGGAACGAGGCGAGGGGCAGGCCTCCTACAGTGGCCGCATGGTCAAACCGGACGAGTCGGGCTTCGAGACCCTGTCGATCCACGCCGCGTCGCGTCCGGACCCGCTCACCGGCGCCCGGGTCACCCCGATCTACAAGTCGACGTCGTTCGTGTTCGACGACGCCGCCCATGCCGCCTCCCTGTTCAACCTCGAGGTGCCGGGCCACATCTACAGCCGGATCTCCAACCCGACGGTGGCCGTGTTCGAGGAGCGAATGGCGGCTCTCGAGGGGGGAGTGGCTGCTGTCGCGACTGCTTCCGGCCAGGCCGCCCTTCACCTCGCCATCGCCACTCTGATGGGGGCCGGAGGCCACGTCGTCTGCTCGCAATCGGTGTACGGAGGGACCATCAACCTGCTCGCCCACACGCTGGCTCGGTTCGGCATCGCCTCGACCTTCGTTTCGCCGTCCGATCTCGCCGGGATCGAAGCTGCGATTCGCCCCGAGACCCGGCTCGTGATCGGGGAGACGATCGGAAACCCGACGATGACGATCCTCGACACCGAAGCGGTCTCCGAGATCGCTCATGCCTCCGGTGTCCCGCTCTTGATCGACAACACCTTCGCCACCCCGTACCTCTGCCGGCCCTTCGAATGGGGTGCCGACCTCGTGTTTCATTCCGCCACCAAGTTCATCTCCGGGCACGGCACGGTGATCGGAGGCGTACTGGTCGACTCCGGCCGGTTCGACTGGGAGGAATCCGGCAAGTTCCCGACGCTCACCGAGCCATACGCCGCCTATCACGACATCGACTTCGTCGACGAGTTCGGGCCTGCTGCGATGGCCGCTCGGGCTCGATTCGAAGGGCTCCGTGACTTCGGGCCCGCCATGGCTGCCGATACCGCATTCACGCTGATCCAGGGTCTCGAAACCCTCGGGCCCCGAATGGACCGCCACGTGGCCAACACCCGCCGAGTGGTCGAGTTCCTGCAGTCGAACGAGCACGTGGAGTGGGTCGCGTACCCCGAGGTCGCCGAGGATCGGGACCTCGCCAAGCGCATGCTTCCCAAGGGTGCCGGCGCGGTCCTCTCGTTCGGTGTCGCCGGAGGTCGCCCGGCGGGGGTGAAGGTGATCGAGTCCGTGGAAGTGTTCTCCCACCTCGCCAATGTCGGAGACGTTCGGTCGCTGATCATCCACCCGGCCTCCACGACGCACCAACAGATGACCGATGCCGAACTCGAAGCCGCCGGCGTCGGGCAGGGCCTGATCCGGTTGTCGATCGGCCTCGAGGATCCCGACGACCTGATCGCCGACCTCTCGCGAGCGATTCAACGGGCCCATCGATGAACATCGGCATCGAGGGGGGTCCGATCTTCGTCCACACCGGCGGGATAGAGCCTCGGCCCGATTCCGTCCCGGTCGTATTGGTTCACGGCGCCGGTATGAACCACTCGGTGTTCAGGTACCAGACCCGGGCACTGGCCCACGCCGGGTACGCGGTGTATGCGATCGACCGTCCCGGGCATGGTCGGAGCGGCGGAGATCCGGCTACGAGCATCGAGGAGTCTGCCGAGCGCCTGGTCGAGATCCTCGCCGCGCTCGACCTCGATCCCGCAGTACTGATAGGTCACTCGAGCGGTGCGTTCGTCGCGCTCCAGGCTGCGGCGTCGGCCCCCGACCGGGTTCGGGGACTGATCCTGATCGGCGCCTCCGACGACATGGCCGTGCACCCGACGTTGCTCGAAGCAGCCCAGGCGGGTGACCAACTGGCGGTGGACCTGATGGTGGGCTGGTCGCACACCGGAGAGGCGAAGTTCGGGTCCCGGGCCGACCCCGGGGCCTGGCATCGGGGGACCGCTGCTCGGATCCTCGAAGAGAACCTGGGGCGTGCGCTCGGCGTCGACCTGGGAGCCTGCCGGGCTTATCGTCCTCTCGACGCCGCGCCGGCGGTGTCGGCCCCGACGCTCGTGATCGTCGGCCGGTCGGACCGCATGACGCCGCCTGCCGCCGGTCGCCGCCTGGCCGAGGCCATCCCGGGCGCCGATGTGGTCGAGGTCCCGGCGGGGCACTTCGGGTTGCTCGACGCCCCCCGGGAGATCCAGGCCGCCATCCTCGGCTTTCTCTCCCGCCACCCCCGAGAAGCATGATCCCCGACGAGACGGGAGCCTTGAATTGCGGTCGGTGCTCTGGCAGACTCGCTGCCTCGCGCTCATCGAGAGCGGCGGAGGGACAGGCCCTGTGAAGCCGCGGCAACCGAGTGATCCACGGTGCCAATGCCTGAACGATGAGTCCCGTAAGGCGGTCTCCGCCCGAGGTGCTCGAAGAGCGCGTCGAGCGACAGGAGGCTGAGTTTCGTGCATGGTTCGGAGAGTGTCGGTCCGGTCGAGACCCGGTTTCACACTCTGTCGCGCCCGTTCGTGACCCAACGAGGTGACACGATCTCGGAGGTGACGCTCGCATACGAGATGTACGGCGAGTTGAACGACTTCCGGGACAACCTCGTGCTCGTGTTCCACGCTCTGACCGGTTCCCAGCACGCCGCCGGCATGAACCAGGCGGTGGCCAGTCTCGAGCACCGCTGGTCCGACGAGATGCACGAAGGATGGTGGGACGGCTACATCGGTCCGGGACGGGGACTGGACTCAGACCGGTACGCGGTCATGTGCATCAACTATCTGGGGGGTTGCTACGGATCGACCGGGCCCTCGTCGATCGACCTTTCCACCGGTCGCCCCTACGGCTCCTCGTTCCCGCCGCTCACGTTGACGGACATCGTGGATTCGCAGGTGGCGCTGCTCGACGATCTCGGCATCCAGAAGGTGCACGCCGTCGTGGGAGGTTCCGTGGGCGGGTTGATGTGTGCCATCTTCGCCACCCGGTATCCCGATCGGGTCGGCACGGTCATACCGATCGCCGCCGGCTTCGAGACCAGTTCGCTCCAGGTGCTCCACAACTTCGAGCAGATGTTCGCGATCATCACCGACCCCGATTTCAAGGGAGGCGACTACTACCCGGGCGCAGGGCCGGAGTTGGGGTTGGCCCTGGCCCGGATGATCGGGCACAAGACGTTCGTGTCCCTGGACGCTCTCCGGGAGCGTGCCCGGGATGAGATCGTCCAGCGGGAGAACCTCGGGGGGTACGAGGTGGGGCACCCGCTCGAGTCCTACATGCTCCATCAGGGGCAGAAGTTCGTGAAGCGATTCGATGCCAACACCTATCTCCGGATCATGGAGGTGTGGCAGCAGTTCGACCTCGTGGCGGAAGTCGGCCGCGAGGGTGAGACCCTGCACGATCTCCTTGCCCGTTGCGTGCACCAGAGGTGGCAGGTGTTCACCATCGACTCCGATGTGTGCTTCTACCCGGACGAGCAGGTCCGCATGGTCTCACTGTTGAAGGAGGTTGGGGTGCCGGCCCGCCGGTTCACGGTCCACTCCGACAAGGGCCACGACTCGTTCCTGATCGAGCCGCACCTCTACACCGCGCTTCTGCGCGACGCCCTCGACGGGCACTGGTAGCCTCCCGCCCCGACGTCAGTCCGGTGCGACCGGGTCCCGTCCCGGGCCGGGGGGACCGGCGAACACCTGGGCGATCGCCATCCATTCCTCGGCTACCGGCCCGGACACGACCAGTGCCGTGTCGCTCACATGGCGGCGCTGGGTGACGACGAGACAGAAGTCTTCCACGGGCCCGGTGATGGAGTCGGGGTGTCCTTCGTTCCAGACCCGGGTGTCGCCAGATGGGCCGGACAGCGCCACGTGTACTCGTCCCTCCGGCGCAGTCAGTCCCCGGTTCTCGTAGGAGAACCGGAACGTCTTCACTCCCAGTTCGGCCACGTGGAGGAGGCGATCAGTTGGCTCCTGGCTGCGTCCCACCGCGTCGAACACGTCTTGTCCGTGAGCCCAGGTCTCCATCAATCTCGCAACGGCGGAGCTGTGGGCCTTCATCGGTGGCCCGTACCAGGGGACTCGCAACTCGGGATCGGCCGCCGAGAACACTTGCAATAGCTCGCCCCGGGCGCGGCGCCACCAGTCGAGCACCGCGCTCGCTTCCCACGACCGCGCATGCCGGAGCGGCGCCTCGACGTACTCCTCGAGCCCGTCCGCGAGGTCTGCGGACACCCGGGCCATGAAATGCCCGGGGTCGGCGACCGAGACCACCGCCATCTCGTCGAAGAACGCCAGGTGGGCGACCTGGTCGCGAACTGTCCAGGGGACGGCCGGCGTCGGGCGATCCCAATCCTCGGGGGGAATCGAGGCCAGCAGCCGGTCGAGTTGGTCGTGCTGGGCGGCGAGGTCGTTGACGATTTCTCTCATCGTCGACCCATTGTGGCGAAACCGCGGCCGGCCGCTGAATCAAAGGCCGAATCCGTCGACAGGATTGTCAAGGACGCCAATCCGTGGCGTAGTGACATGATGCCTGCCAATCGTGAGGTCGTGGTTCTGGTCGCAGACGACGATCCGGACATTCTCGATCTGGTCTGCTTCCGCCTCGAGCGGGGCGGCTGCAAGGTGCTGCCCGCCCACAACGGGAAGGAAGCTCTCGAGATCGCGCGCAACGAACGCCCGGATGTGGCGGTGCTCGATTGGATGATGCCCGAACTCACGGGGCCGGAGGTCATCGAGGAGATTCGTCGGGACCCAGACATCGCCGACCTACCCGTCATGCTCCTGACCGCCCGGGTTCAGGAATCGGACGTCGTTCGAGGATTCGAGTCCGGTGCCGACGATTACCTCACCAAGCCTTTCAGCCCACAGGAGCTGCATCACCGGGTTCAGGCCCTCGCCGCCCGACGGCCATGAGGTCTTTCCTCATCCAGGCGACCCTGGTGATGGTCGCCTTCAACCTCGTGCTCACCGGCGCAGTCATCTTCAACCGGTTCATGGTGACGGTCGCTCGTCGCCGCTACGGCGAGGCACTCGCCCGGGTGCGCCCCCGGCTCCTCGGGTGGATCGACGGTGACGACGTAGACCTCAGATGCGAAGGGCTCGATCGGCGTGCCTTGGTCGACCTGCTCGCCCGGTATGGGAGAGCGATGCACGGGGAATCGAGGGCCCGGCTGTCCCGGCTCAGCAACGAGTTGGGTGTCTCGGCCGAAGTGCTGGCCGATCTCGATTCTCCCCGGGGATGGCGCCGGGCGGCGGCCGCGTTCCGGCTCGGAGATCTCGGGGCGGAGGCGGTGCCGCAACTGATGGCCGCTCTTCGTGATCCCGACCGCCGGGTCCGGAATGCCGCCGCCCGCAGCCTGGGCCGGCTCGAGAACCCCGACGCCGTGGAACCGCTGGTGGTCGCACTGGCCAACGGCAGCATCGCCAGGGCGGTAGCCGGCCAGGCGCTGCTCGACATCGGCGCCGGTGCTGCCAAAGAACTCGATTCGCTGATCCTTTCGCGGGAACCACAGGTGAGGGCCGCCGCCGCCGAGCTCCTGGGACGACTGGCCGTGGGCCACTCACCGATTCTGGTGGCGGCCGTCGAAGATCCCAACCCGGTGGTCCGGGTGGCCGTGGCGCGGGCCTTCGGGCGTCTCGGCACCAGATCGGCTGCACGAACCCTTCCGGAACTACTCGACGACCCTGTTCCCTACGTTCGTGCTGCGGCGGCGACCAGTTGCGCCGAACTGGGGCTGTCCGAACAAACCGAACGTCTCCTGTCGATGGCTCGCAGCGACGAGCACCTTCCCGCGTCGGCTGCAGCCCGGGCTCTTGCCGTGCTCGACCCCGACCTCCTGCGGGGGGCCTCCGAGACGGCCGGCTCCGAGTACATCTCAGAGGCGGTCGATCTGCTCGAGGTCCGGCAATGAGGACCGCGGTCGAGGTCGTCAGCGCGGTCCTGATCTCCTATTCGGTCGCCCTCAACCTGATGTTCTCGATGTTCACCATCCTGGCGTGGTCCCGGATCCGCCACCACCATCACGGAGAGAACTCCCAGACCACCGACGAGATCTTCCGCTCCCCGCTGACCCCTCCTGTCTCGATTCTGCTGCCCGCATACAACGAAGAGGCGGGAGTGGTGCAGTCGGTCAAATCGCTCCTCCAGCTCCGGTACCCCGAGCTGGAGATCATCGTGATCGACGACGGTTCGAGGGACCGGACGGTCGAGGTGCTGAAAGAAGCCTTCGAACTGGTGCCAGTTCGGCGCGTGATGCGAGCCGAACTGGATACGGCCGCGGTCGGGCAGGTCTACGTGTCGCGACTTCACCCGCACCTCACCGTGGTCTCGAAGGAGAACGGCGGGAAGGCGGATGCTCTCAACTGTGGTGTGAACCTGGCGCGGTACCCGTACGTGTGCGCGATCGATGCCGACGCCATACTCGAAGAGCAGGCGCTCCTTCGGGTCATGGCACCCGTCATCGACGATCCGGAGGTGGTCGCCACCGGCGGGATCGTGCGGATCGCCAACGGCTGCACCGTGCGCAACGGGCGGATCATCGACGTGAACCTGCCCCGTACCCGGCTCGCCACCTTGCAGGTCGTCGAGTACCTCCGGGCGTTCCTGGTGGGTCGGATGGGATGGGCTGCGGTCGGAACGCTCCTGATCGTCAGTGGGGCGTTCGGGGTCTTCAAGCGTTCCGTGATGGTGGATGTCGGCGGCTATGAAACCGGGACCGTTGGAGAAGACATGGAACTGGTCGTTCGGATCCACCGGAGGATGCGGGAGGCAAACAAGCCTTACAAGGTGAGCTTCGTGCCCGACCCGGTGTGCTGGACCGAGGCACCCGAGGACCTGCGGATCCTGTCCCGCCAGCGCCGGAGGTGGCAGAGGGGGCTGTTGGAAACGCTGTGGACCCACCGCAAGGCGATGATCGAGCCGGGCCAGGGGATCTTCGGACGCTTCGCGCTTCCGTTCTTCGTCGTCTTCGAGGCGCTCGGCCCGATCGTCGAGGTGGCCGGATACATCGCCTTCCCGATCTCGGCCGCCAATGGATGGCTGTCCTGGGAGTACGCCCTGGCGTTCTACCTGATCGCCGTCGGCTGGGGGATGCTGCTCTCGGTGGCGGCGGTTGCCCTCGAGGAACTGACCTATCGCCGCTACCCGTTGCGGCGTCATGTCGTCCGGATGGCAGTCTATGCCATCGTCGACAACCTCGGATACCGGCAGCTCACCAGTTTCTGGAGGCTGTGGGGCATCGCCGAGTTCCTGCGCAAGGAGAAGTCGTGGGGAACCATGACCCGGAAGGGGTTCGACCCGGCACCTGCAACCGAGGCACTGTCGTCGGCGGCCGCTTTCCAGGAACCGGTAGACGCCGCCGCCGACGTGCGCCGCTGATCTCAGGAGTCGAGGTTGGCCATCACGTGCTTGATGCGGGTGTAGTCGTCCAGCGCATAGGCGGATAGGTCCTTCCCGTACCCCGAGCGCTTGAACCCGCCATGCGGCATCTCGGCCACGAGAGGGATGTGGGTGTTGATCCACACGCAGCCGAACTCGAGTCGCTTCGACATCCGCATCGCCCGGCCGAAATCACGGGTCCAGACACTCGACGCCAGGCCGTAATCCACGTCGTTCGCCCACCGCACGGCCTCGTCCTCGTCATCGAACCGTTGCACGGTGATGACCGGTCCGAAGATCTCGTTCTGGCTCATCTCGTCGTCCTGCCGCAGGTCGACGACCACGGTCGGCTCGTGGAAGTATCCACCGCCGTCGACAAGGCCGCCTCCGGCCGTGACCTGGGCGTGGGAAGGGACCCGCTCGAGGAAGCCGTGGACCTTCGCCAACTGGTTGGCATTGTTGACCGGTCCGAAGAGGACGTCTTCGTCGTCCGGCATGCCGGTCTTGGTTGCTTTGGCCTGCTCGGTCAGGGCGGCCACGAAGTCGTCGTAGATGCCTGGAGCCGCCAGGACCCGCGTGGCCGCGGTGCAGTCCTGACCGGCGTTGAAGTAGCCGGCGACTGCGATGCCCTCTGCCGCGGCCTCGACATCGGCGTCGTCGAACACAACGACCGGAGCCTTGCCGCCCAGTTCCAGGTGAACCCGCTTGAGCGACTTCGATGCACTCTCCGCCACCTCCATCCCGGCCCTGACCGAGCCGGTCACGGAGACCAGTGCGGGGGTGTCGTGGGCGACCATGCCGCGACCGGTGTCTCGGTCGCCACAGATCACATTCAGGACACCCGGCGGGAGGAATTCGGCCGCGATCTCGGCCAGGAGGGTCGTGCTGGCCGGTGTGGTGTCGCTCGGTTTGAGAACCACGGTGTTCCCGGCCGCTATGGCAGGGGCGAACTTCCAGACAGCCATCATCATCGGGTAGTTCCACGGTGCCACCTGGGCGCATACCCCGACCGGTTCCCGGCGGACGAAGGACGTCATGTTCTCCATGTACTCCGCGGCGGCTTTTCCTTCGAGGTTCCGTGCGGCGCCGGCAAAGAACCGGATCTGGTCGACCATCGGTGGGATTTCGTCGGACTCGGTCATGCCTCTCGGCTTTCCGGTGTTCTCGACCTCGGCCGCCACGAGGTCGTCGGAGCGGGCTTGGACGGCATCGGCGATCCGAATCAGAGCGAGCGCTCGCTCCGACGGAGTGGCATTGCTCCAACCCTCGAACGCATCGGCTGCCGCCTTCATGGCGGCGTCGATGTCTGCCTGACCCGAGAGGGGAGCGGTGGCGTACGCCTGGCCGGTGGCGGGGTTGATCACATCGGTGGTCCGGCCATCGGCCGCAGCCACCTTCTCTCCGTTCACGAAGTTGTGGAGCGTCTTCATGTCGTTCCTTTCCGCGGGCTCATCCCGCAATCGTTGGCGCTCAGTCGTGCTCTGCTCTCGCCGCGAACCTCTGGCTCAGGACGATCGGAATGAATGTGATGGCCACCACGAGCAGGGCGACCACGTTGGTGACCGGCCGGTTTCTCGGCCGGACCAGAGATGAGAAGATCCAGATCGGCAGGGTCTGCTGGTTCCCGGCCGTGAACGTCGTGACGATGATCTCGTCGAAGCTGAGCGCAAAGGCCAGCATCCCGCCGGTGACGATCGCCGATCCGAGCTGAGGGAGCAAGACATGCCGGAAGGTCTGCCAACCGGAGGCGCCGAGGTCGGATGACGCCTCCAAGAGGTTGGGCGAAACCCGCCGCATCCGGGCGATCACGTTGTTGTAGGCGACGGCGACACAGAAGGTGGCATGGCCGATGACAAGGGTCCAGAAGGAGAACGGGATGCCGGCCAGGCTGATCGCCGATCGGAGCGAGATGCCGGTGATGATTCCCGGGAGAGCGATCGGGAGGACGATGAACAGCGACAGCGACTCGCGGCCGAAGAACTTCGACCTCCACACCGCCCCCGCCGCCAGGGTCCCCAGAATCAGGGCCGAGACGGTTGCCACCGCCGCCACCGACAGCGACAGGCTGAGCGCGTTTCGGATGTCTGTGTTGGCGGCGGCGACGCCAAACCACTTGGTGGTGTAGCCCGGAGGCGGGAACGAGAACGAGGCGTCCTCCGTGGTGAAGGCGTACAGGAAGACGAACAGGATCGGCAGGTGGAGATAGGCCAGTGCCGCCACCGTCAAGGTCTTGAGGCCCCAGCGCGCCTGTTTCATGCGCCTGCCTGCCTCATGTGCCTGCCCGCCTCACAGAGCCTCGAAGGCGCCGAGCTTGCGGGCCCCGGTCAGATAGAGGATCATCACGACGATCGGGATGAAGGACAGCGCAGCCGCCAGCGGCAGGTTGC
>JBFHRE010000022.1:0-23868 GCA_041591895.1 Acidimicrobiia bacterium | reverse complement strand
GGTCCGCATCCGGTATCTCGGCCAGGCGATCGCGAGGCGACGGCCGAAGGACGTTTCCTGCTCGGCGACCGGGAGATCGCTGCCGGCCGCCGGATGGCGGAAGGTGGTCGGAGCCGGGCGTATCTCAATGGTGCGATGGCATCGGCCGCCGCGCTCGATCACGCCATCGGAGGGCTGGTGGAGATCATCGCTCAGCACGACCAGCTCTCGTTGACGCGCACCTCAGAGGTGAGAGCCCTGATCGACGCCCGGCTCGACCGACGAGGTCAGGAGGCGCGGACTTCCTACAGCCAGGCGTGGGAACGCCGCCGACGATTACTCGAGGACCTCCAATTGCTGGGAGGCGACCGTCCGGCTCTCGAACGAGAGCGCGATCTCCTCTCCCATCAAGTGGACGAGATCGAACGGTCAGGGTTCGCGTCAGGCGACGAAGATGTGCTCGCGACCCAACTCGCACGCCTTCGCAATGCCGGTGAACTTCGCGAACACCTCGAGCGGAGTTGGGAGGGGCTCGAGGAGGCGAGAGAGGCAGTCGGTCGCGCCGTTTCGGACATGCGGAGAGCGGCCGGTCTTGACCCCTCGCTGGACGACAGCGCCGCACTCCTGGGCGGGCTCGAGGCGGAAGCCGGCGACGCGGCAGCGGGAATCAGAGGACTTCTCGAAGAGATCGAGGCTGATCCTCAGGCGCTCGAGGAAGCGGAAGACCGCATGAGTCGGCTCGGAGACCTCAGGCGGCGATACGGGAACACCTTGGACGAGGTCCTCGGGTACGCCGCCTCCGCCCGGGCGAGGGCGACGGAACTATCCGGCCTCCTGGCGCGTGCGGACTCGGTCACAGTGGAGATCGAGGAGGCTGAACGTGAACTCTCTGCGACAGGTCTCGAGCTGCGGGCTGCCCGCACTCGGGCGGCCGCAGCTCTGACCGAAGCCGCCGTCGTCCACCTCCGGGACCTCGGCTTCAGCGATCCGCACCTCGAGGTCGCGCTCGACCGGGTCGAACCGACTCCCACGGGCCTCGATGCACCTACTCTCCTTTTCGCCTCCGACTCTCGCCTCAAAGCGGCCGACATCTCCAAGGTCGCCTCCGGCGGTGAACTCAGCCGCCTGGTGCTGGCGCTGCGGCTCGCAGGTGGGGCAGGTGAAGCGGAATCCGTCGTGTTCGACGAAATCGATGCCGGGGTCGGTGGGGCAACCGCCCTGGCAGTCGGGAAGAAGATCGCGGTCCTGGCCGAGTCACGGCAGGTCCTGGCCGTCACCCACTTGCCGCAAGTGGCGGCCTTTGCGGATACCCATTACGTCGTGACCAGGTCCGAGATCGAGGCGAGTGTGGAGCGAATCGACGGCGAGCGGCGGATCGAGGAGCTGTCGCGAATGCTGGCAGGCCTGCCTGACTCCGAACGAGGACGCGAGGCTGCCGAGGAGTTGTTGCTTCGGGCTGCGTCGGGCGTATGACGGACTTTCGCGACATGCCCCAACCGGGCCCAAACGGTGGGTACGATCGACGCGTCGAGGAGAGAAGGTCCCATGCCCCCACCCAAGCTGACGGACGAACAGCGAGCCGCTGCGCTTCAAAAGGCGGCCGAGGCCCGGAGGGTCCGGGCCGAGGTGAAGGAACTGCTGAAGACGGGCTCCGTCAGCTTCAGCGAGCTCATCAAACGAGCGGAGAACGACGCCATCCTCGGAGGCCTGAAGGTGGAGTCGGTCCTGGCGTCGCTTCCGGGAACCGGCAAAGTGAAAGCCAAGCGGCTCATGGAAGCTCACGGGATCGCCGACAATCGGCGGCTGCGGGGTCTCGGTGACCGCCAGCGTGCCGCCCTTCTCGCAGAGCTCTCCTGAACCACCACCACCATCGGGTCGGCTGATCGTGATCGCCGGCCCGTCCGGGGTCGGAAAATCGACCATTGTGCGATCCCTCAGAGAGCGGCTCACGCTCGACTTCTCCGTGTCCGCAACTACCCGGCCTCCGCGACCGGGTGAGGTCGATGGAATCAATTACCACTTCGTCGACGTTGCCGAGTTCGAGCGACTGGTGATGGTCGGCGCGTTCCTCGAGTGGGCCCAGTACGGCCGCCATTTCTACGGAACCCTCCGTTCCGAAGTGGAGAACCGCCTGCGGGAGGGCAAGGACGTGATCCTCGAGATCGACATTCAGGGTGCCAGGCAGGTGAAGCTGAGATACCCGCGTGCTCATCTGATCTTCATAGCTCCGCCCTCCCTCGACTCGCTCGAGGACAGGCTTCGGGCCCGGGGCGACACCGGTGAGGACGAGATCGCGGCGCGCCTCGCCATCGCCGCCCGGGAGTTGGCGGAGGCGCCGGGGCTGTTTGGCGAGATCGTCGTCAACGAGAACGTCGAGGATTCGATCGACCAGGTCGAGGGCCTCATCGAGCGCCTGGAGGACTGACGGTGTCCGGAGCCGGTCGGAACGGGGTATAGACTGGCTTCCTCATGAAACTCGAAGACGTCATCGACCAGATCGGGAACCGCTTTGCCACCGTTGTGGTGTCGGCGCGTCGGGCCCGCCAAATCAACGCATATTTCCATCAACTCGGCGGTGGGTACGGGAGCTACGTGCCGCCGCAGGTGCACACGTTGTCTCGTAAGCCGCTGACCATCGCCATGGAGGAGATCGCCGAAGGCAAGGTCGCCGTGGAGCGCGAGGAGGCTTGATGCCTCTCGCCGGGAGACGGATCGTCCTCGGCGTCTCGGGTGGAATCGCCGCCTACAAAGCCGCTTATTTGGCGCGCCGTCTCCTGGACGCCGGGGCCGACGTGCGGGTGGTCATGACCGACGCATCCACCGAGTTCCTCGGGGAGGCGACGATGGCGGCGATCACCGGGCACCCCGTCCTCCGTGACCTTCACTCGCATCCGGAATCGGTGAGTCCACACACCGACCTCGCCCGGTGGGCCGATCTCATCATCATCGCACCTGCCACCGCGGCGACCATGGCGCGGCTGGCGCACGGGATCTCCTCTGACGCTCTCGGGGCGACGGTCCTCGCGTCCCATGCCCCGGTCCTGCTTGCGCCGGCGATGCACACCGAGATGTGGGAACAACCAGCGACCCTTCGGGCGGTGGAACTCCTGAAAGCCGACGGGGTGACCCTTGTCGGACCCGTAGAAGGCCATCTGGCCGGTGGCGACGAGGGGATGGGTCGAATGGTGGAGCCCGAGGCGATCCTCGCGGCCGCGGCCTCACTGCTGGCGGGTGCCCTCTCCGGACTCCGAGTCCTCGTCACGGCGGGTGGTACCAGGGAGCCAATCGACCCCGTGCGGTATATCGGCAACCGATCGTCGGGAAAGATGGGCCATGCAATCGCCGACAGCGCTCTGCGCCTGGGAGCGTCGGTCACCCTCGTCACGACCTCAGAAATCCCGACACTTCCCGGCGTCGAGCGGGTCGTGGTCGAGACTGCGGCCGAGATGGAGAAAGCGGTCAGCGAGATCGAGATCGATGTGGCGGTGATGGCCGCCGCGGTGGCCGACTTCCGGCCGGCGCAGGCCGCCGGGACCAAGCTCGCCCGGACCGACGGGCCGCCGGAGGTCGTCCTCGAAGCAAACCCGGATATCCTCGCCGGAGTCGCCGGGCGGCCGCAGCGTCCGTTTCTGGTCGGTTTCGCGGCCGAAACGGGCGGCATCGAGCGAGCTGTGGAAAAGGCGCGAACCAAGGGTGTCGACCTCCTCGTGGCGAATGATGTCGCCGAGCAGGGTTCTGGCTTTTCGGTCGATACCAATCGGGTGACGATCGTGTGGCCGGATGGGTCGGTGGACCCCTGGCCCCAGATGACAAAGCAGGAGGTTGCCGATCGCCTGATGGAGCTGATCGTCGCCGAGTTCGGCCGTCGGGGCGCCTCCTCCGACTAGCGTTCCCAATCGAAATGTCCGAGCCGATCCACTATTTCTCGTCCGAATCCGTCACCGAGGGGCACCCCGACAAGGTGGCCGATGCCATCTCCGATTCCGTCCTCGACGCCGCAATCGGCGTCGACCCGATGGCGCGGGTGGCGTGCGAGACCCTGGTCACCACCGACACTGCGATCGTGGCCGGTGAGATCAGTGTCGCCGATCTCCTTCCCATCGAAGAGATCGCTCGACGCACGGTGGCCGAGATCGGGTACACCCGGGAAGGGATCGGGTTCGATTCCGCGTCGATGGTCGTCCAGAACATCGTTCACGGTCAGAGCCCTGACATCGCCGGGGGTGTGGACGACTCGCTGGAGACCAGGACCGGCTCCGCGGATCCCCTCGACCAGCTCGGCGCCGGTGATCAGGGAATCATGTTCGGATTCGCCTGCGACGAGACCCCGGAGTTGATGCCGTTACCGATCACGCTCGCCCACCGTTTGGCCGAGCGGTTGAGCGAGGTGCGGCGGCTGCGAGAGCTCGAGTACCTGAGACCTGACGGAAAGACCCAGGTCACGGTGGAATACGCAGGGAGCCGGCCGTTGCGGGTCACCAACGTGTTGATCTCGGCCCACCACTCCGAGGGCGTCGACATCGTTGCGATGCGCTCCGACCTCGCCGCAGCCGTGGCCAAGCCGGTGCTCGAGGCCTATCTCGACTCCGACCACGTGCCCCTGCTCGTGAATCCTTCTGGACGATTCGAACTGGGGGGTCCGACCGCCGACACCGGATTGACCGGTCGCAAGATCATCGTCGACACCTATGGCGGTTATGCCAGGCACGGCGGCGGTGCCTTCTCGGGCAAGGACGCCACCAAGGTGGATCGGTCCGGTGCGTACGCCGCTCGTCACGCCGCCAAGAACGTCGTCGCCGCCGGGTTGGCGACTCGCTGTGAAGTCCAACTGGCATATGCGATCGGCCAAGCCCGGCCGTTCTCGATCCTCGTCGAGACGTTCGGGACGGAAAAGGTGGACCCGATCTCACTCGGGGTCGTACTCGGCGAAGTGTTCGACTTTCGACCGGCAGCGATCATCGAGCGCCTCGGGCTGCGAGAGCCGATCTTCCGGAGAACCTCTGCGTACGGCCACTTCGGCCGCCCGGGGTTTCCCTGGGAAGAAACCGACTCCGCGGGTGAGCTCGCGTCGCGCTTCTGACAGCCGACCCCGTCCCCGCCGTCCGCGTCGTGCCGGCCGTGCCGACGTTCGCGGTCGATGACGGGTTCTGGTACCAGGCGCCGGACCATCTGGCGCTCGACGTGGGAGCGATCGTTCGAGTTCCCCTGTCGGGCCGCAGGGTGCGGGGTTTTGTCGTGGAGACGGCGATGCGGCCCCCTGAGCGCCTGAAGCCGGTGGTTGCGCGGTCCGGTAATGCGCCTGTTTTCGATTCCGGCTTGCTCGACTCGCTCAACTGGGCGGCCCGGCACTACGTGGCGCCGCTGTCCGCGGTTCTCGAACGGGCGGCTCCACCGAACAACCCCACCCTCCGTGGGGCGGCTGTTGACGTGAACCGATCGACGCCGAAGAGAACACGCCCGACCGTGCTGGTGCGCCGTCTTCCCGATGCGGCGGCCATCGCAGCCATGGCGGCCGAGTCCCTGACTGCTGGACTGAGCGTGATGGTGGTCGTTCCGACTGCGGCCGAAGTCTCGGCGCTTGCTCCCGAGGGCGAACACGTGGTCGTCGTGCACGGCGAAATGGATGGAAAGGCGATGACTGCGGCCTGGGGGCGCGGTCAGAGAGGTCCGGTGCTTCTCATCGGGACTCCCCGGATCGCCGCCTGGCAGGTGCGATCGCTCGGGACGGCGATCGTCGTCGATGATGCGCGGCGGGCCCTGAAGGACCGGCAGACTCCGACCATCCACGTTCGGGATCTGCTGCGGGCTCGATCGATGCGAGAGGGTTTCCACCTGGTGGTGACCGGACCGACCCCGAGTGTCGAGGCATTCGGGTGGGGGAGCGAGATCGCGGTCGAGCCCGGACGACCTTGGGGCCTCGTCGAGATCGTGGATCGGAGAGCCGACGCTCCCGGAGGCGGCCTTCTCGCCGACACGGCGCGCAGGGCGCTTCAAGCGGTGGTGTCGGATGGTGGCTCGGCGTTCCTCTTCGCCCATCGACGTGGCCACGCCGCCGCGTCCCGTTGCATCGGGTGTCGGAGGCTGAGACGCTGTGAGGTTTGTGGGGCGAGGCTCGTGGCCGGCGGACCGTGTGAGCGGTGCGGGGAGATGGCCGGGCGATGTCCGGGGTGCGAGGGCGATCGCTTCGAACCGCTGGGGTCTGGCGTCGGACGACTGGTCGAAGAAGCTTCCCGAGTAGTAGGCAGAGCAGGAGTAGGAGCCTTTCCCGCTGCGGTTGCGGTTCAGGTGGGCACCGAGCGGGATCTGGTCGACGTCGCACCCCAGGATCTCGTCGTCATGGTCGACCTGGATGGACTGCTTTTTGCCACGAATTATCGGGCGGCCGAGGAGGCAATGCGGATCGGCGCCCGACTGGCGGGGAAGGTGAAGCGGGGGCGGAGGATGATCGTTCAGACGCAGGATCCCACACATCCCGTGGTCGTAGCCCTGGCAGGAGGGTCGCCGGTGCCGTTCCTCGAGACCGAGGTCGACCACCGCGGCCGGCTGGGATACCCGCCGGCCGGCCAACTGATGGTCATGGAAGCTCGCGGCCCCCACGAGCCCGGCGAAATCGACGCCAACCTGAGAGAGCTTTCGGGAACCGCGATGGTGATGGGTCCGGCGGCGGTCAGAGACGGTTCGCGCTGGCTGGTCCAGGATCGCAACCTGGACCGATTCAAGTTGGAACTCAGGGCGCTCTTGAGACGGCTGCGCGACGGCGGGGTCACGGTTCGGGTGGACGCCGATCCGATCGACCTCTGAGGACCGACCGGATCCCACCGTTACCGGGGTACCCTTGCGCCCGTTCCGACCCCGAGGTCCAATGGCCATCCTTCCCATTCGAACGTTCGGCGACCCGGTTCTACGGGCCAAGGCGGCGCCGGTCTCCGACATCGATGCCGGCGTACACAAGCTCGTGCAGGACATGATCGAGACCATGTACGACGCCCCCGGGGTCGGATTGGCTGCGCCTCAGATCGGCGTGTCGAGGGCGGTGTTCGTCTTCGACGCCCAGGACGGCCTCGGAGCGCGCACGGTGATCAATCCTGAGATGGTCGAGACGTCGGGCGAATGGGAGTACGACGAGGGCTGCTTGTCGGTGCCGGGTCACTACTGGCCGATCGTGCGGCCCGCTTTCTCGCTGGTGAGGGGCCTGGATCTCGATGGAAACGCAATCGAGTACTCGGGTGAGGAGTTGATGGGGAGGGTTCTCCAGCATGAGTTCGACCACCTCCAGGGAATGCTGCTGCTCGAGCGGCTCGAGAAGGGGGTGCGCAAACAAGCCCTGCGCGATCTCCGGAACGAGGCACTCGGCCTGCTGAGCTACGAGTGAGCCGGATCGTCTTCTTCGGGACGCCCGAGGCGGCGGTGACCGTGCTCGAACGTGTCGCGAGTCGTGTGGACCTCGTGGTGACGATGCCGGACCGCCCCCGCGGTCGATCGCGAGCACCCCAGCCGCCCCCGGTCAAGGAGCGCAGTGCCGAGCTGGGCATCCCCGTGGCTCAGCCGTCGAGGCCTGCCGAGGTCGCGGATGTCATCTCCGGGTCGGGCCCATTCGATCTCGGCATCGTCGTGGCGTACGGGATGCTGCTCGATCGGCCGGCGCTCGCCGCGGTCCGGCTGGGATACGTGAACCTCCATTTTTCGATTCTTCCCCGATGGCGTGGGGCGGCTCCGGTGCAGGCAGCGCTGATGGAGGGAGACGATCGGACGGGTGTGTCCCTGATGTGGCTGGAACCGGGCCTCGACACCGGACCGGTGTCTGCCGTCCGGTCGATGTCGATCGCTCCATACGAGAACGCCGGGCAGCTGACTGCCAGGCTGGCAGCAGCCGGGGCCGCGCTGCTTGCGGCTGAGCTGGATCCGATGCTGGAAGGTCGGCGGTGGCCGAGTCCGCAGCCGGAGATCGGTGCCACCTACGCCCCGAAGATCGACGCACGGGTCCGGCCCCTCGATTTCACCCGGAAGGCGTCCGCCCTCGCTCGCCAGGTCAGGGCGCTCTCGCCCAACCCGGGTGCTCTGGCCTCAGACGGCGAGAGGCAACTCCGCGTGCTCTCGGCCCGAGCCGTCACCGGCGACCTGGCTCCTGGTCAGATCGTGGCCGACCGGACGGGGGTCCTCGTGGGTACCGGTGAAGGGGTGCTCGTGCTCGGAGAGGTCCAACCGGCCGGGGGCCGGGTCATGACAGCCGCAGCCTGGCATCGTGGCCATCGCCCGGACCGCCTCACGTGAGTGATCGTCGGGACGCGGCGGTGGCGCTGGGCCGTGTCCTCCGCGAAGGCGCATGGTCCAACATCGTGTTGAGGGACGGCTCCGGGCGGGCGCGGGCTCTCCTGATGGAGTCGTTGAGACGTCTGCCGCTGATCGACGCCACCATCGAGCGCGCCTCCGGCCGTCCGACTGGCCGGATCGATGATGCACTGCTCGACCTCCTCCGGATCGCCACCACCGAGTTGGACGGCCGAGGAGACCGGCCGGTGGCGATCATCGTCGACGGAGCGGTGCGCGACGCCGGTTCGATGACCCGTAGGTATCGAGGTTTTGCGAACGCCGTCCTACGCCGGGTCGCGGAACAGCCTCCTTCGAACGCCACCCCTGGCGGACGGGACCGGGGGATCCCGACCTGGGTCTATCGAGGTCTCGGGGACCATCTGGGACCGGACGAGTTCGACACGTTCTGGGCTGCGCTCGACCGGCCGGCACCGGTCGGCATCCGGTCGGCGGTCCCTGTGAGTGGTGCGGAACCGGTGTCGGGTATCCCCTCGGCCTGGCTGTGGAGCGGAGGCCGACCACCGGACGGGGTCGCGATCCAGGATCCCGCTTCGGTGGCAGTGGTGAACGCCCTCGACGTTCGGCCCGGGATGACCGTGGCGGATATCGCCGCCGCCCCCGGGGGCAAGACTTCCCATTTGGTCGAACTGGCGGGACCGGATGGCTTGGTGGTGGCTGCCGACGTGCATCGTCGGAGAGCCGCGACCGGTTCACGGCGGATGCCCGGAGCGCACTGGATCGTGACCGATGGCCGCGCACCAGCGCTGAGGGCGGCGAAGTTCGACCGCGTGCTCCTCGACGCCCCCTGCTCGGGTCTCGGAACCCTCCGGCGGCGACCGGAAATCCGATATCGGATTCGTCCCGAGGGAGTGGACCGCCTGGCCGAACTCCAGAACGCGATGCTCGATCAGGCGCTCGGGTTACTCGCACCGGGAGGTCGACTCGCCTATTCGGTCTGCACCGTTCTTCCGCAGGAGACGAGCGCCGTCGTCGACGGCCGAGGGGGGAAGGCCCCGAAGGGGCTTCCGGGTCGCCCCTGGGGCGATGGGTGGTTGATGTCTCCCGACCGTGGCCCAACCGATGGCATGTTCCTGTGGGTCTTCGACGCTCCCGGGACTGACGGCGGGGCCGAATAGACTCCGCCGGTGTCCGGTGTGGAACTGAAATTGGCGCCCTCGCTCCTGGCCGCCGATTTCGCTCGCCTCGGTGAGCAGGTGGCAGCGGTCGAGGACCACGTCGAGATGCTCCACCTGGACGTCATGGATGGCCATTTCGTGCCGAACATCACCTTCGGCATTCCCGTGGTCGCGGGCCTCCGCAAAGTCACCGCACTCGAGTTCGACTGCCACATCATGACCGCCAACCCCGATGCCTTCCTCGGCGAGTTGGCTGAGGCGGGCGCCAACCACGTCACCGTGCACATCGAGGCCGCCACCGACCCTTCGCGGGCGATCAAACGTGCCCGAGACGCCGGTTTGAGCTTTGGGCTGGCCGTGTCGCCCCTCACTCCCTGGCGGGCGATCGAACCGTTCGCCGAAGAATGCGATCTGCTGTTGGTCATGTCCGTTGAGCCCGGTTTCGGCGGGCAACGGTTCATTCCAGACGTTCTCGGCAAGGCTGAACTGGCCCGGAAATGGGTTGAGGACCGCGGACTGACGACCGATATCGAGATAGACGGTGGCGTCGGGATGGAGAACATCCGGCTGGCGAGAGACAGCGGCGTCAACGTGTTCGTGGCCGGAACGTCGATCTTCGGAGCGCCTGATCCGGCCGCAGCGGCAGACGAGTTGAGAGCGATCATCGAGGGTCCGTGAACGAGAAGATTCTGGTCGTAGACGACGACGAGGACATCGTGCGAGTCGTGCGCATCAATCTCGAACTGGAGGGGTTCGAGGTCGCTTCTGCGTTCGACGGGGTGGAAGCGCTCGAGTCCGCCATCGCCAGCCCACCGAATCTCGTGCTGCTGGACATCATGATGCCGCGGATGGATGGTCTGTCGGCCCTCCGCAAGATGCGGAGTCATCCGAGTCTCGCCGGGACCTCCATCGTCCTGCTGACCGCTCGTGGGCTCACAGAAGACCGGGTCGAGGGTCTCGAGTTGGGGGCCGATGACTACATCTCCAAGCCGTTCGACGTGGAAGAGCTGGTCGCCCGGGTGAAGGCGGTGCTCCGCCGAACGAAAGCGGCTCGCGACACCTCACCGCTCACAGGACTCCCGGGCAACTTCCGGATCGGAACCGAGCTCGAGCAGAGGATCAACACCGGGCAGTCGTTCGCCTTGATCCACTGCGACCTCGACAACTTCAAGGCCTTCAACGACCACTACGGCTTCATGCGGGGCGATCAGGTCATCAAGTTCTCCGCCGAGGTGCTGGCGGGTGCGGTCGAGGACGTCGGCGACAAGTCGGCCTTCGTCGGCCACGTGGGCGGCGACGACTTCGTCGTCATCACCGATGGGGCCGTCGCCGAGTCGTTCTGCAAGGCGGTGATCGACCGTTTCGACGACGGCATCCTCGACTACTACGACACCGCAGACGCGATGAAAGGCTATATCGAGGTGACGGACCGCAGGGGAGAGCGATACGCTTTCCCGATGGTCTCGATGTCGATGGGAGTCGTCTCGAATCTGCACCGGCCGGTTGCCTCGCAATGGGAGGCTTCGGCGATAGCGGTCGAGATGAAGGAGTTCGCCAAGAAGCAACCCGGCTCCTCCTACCAGATCGACCGTCGTTCCAACTGACGTGTACGAGGATGTGATCCGGCGAGCGATTGCCTTGGCGGTCGCGTACCGGCCGCACCCGAATCCCAGGGTCGGGGCGGTGGTGCTCGATCCGGCCGGCGCCGAGGTGGGCGTTGGAGCACATGCCGGCCCCGGGGAGCCGCATGCCGAGGTGTTGGCCCTCGATCAGGCCGGCGGCCGGGCGTCTGGAGCGACGCTCGTCGTGACGCTCGAACCATGCAACCATCACGGCCGGACCCCACCCTGCACCGATGCCATCTTGAGTGCCGGTGTGGCCCGGGTGGTCGTGGGCGCCCTCGATCCCGACGATCGGGTCTCGGGAGCCGGCATCGCCCGCCTCCGGGCTGCAGGCGTCGAGGTCGACACCGGGATTCTGGCCGCCGAGGTGGAGTCCGCCGATCCCGCCTACTTCCATCACCGGCGAATGGGGAGACCGCGGGTGACGCTCAAGACGGCCCTCACCCTCGACGGTCAGGTCGGGGCCACCGACCGCACCTCCCAGTGGATCACCTCCGAGGAGGCACGGCGGGACGCTCATGCGCTGCGGGCCTCGTCGGATGCCGTGATCGTGGGTTCCGGGACGGTGCTGGCAGACGATCCGCTTCTGAATGTCCGGCTGCCGGGCTACGAGGGTCCGCAACCGCGGCCCGTGGTGGTGAGCGGGCAGAGACCGATCCCGACTGCCGCCAGAGTTCTCGAACGGGACCCGATCGTGTACGTCCCCCGGGCTCAAGGAGTTGCGCGACAAGAGGTGGTCCTGCCGGACGCAACCGGTGCAAAGGTCGACCTCGGCGCGATGGTGGCAGACCTGGGGAACCGGGGACACCTGGAGCTCATGGTCGAGGGAGGCGGTGGGCTCGCCGGCGGGCTGTGGGACGCCGGGCTCCTCGACCGGGGGGTGTTCTATGTCGGAGCGATGCTGGCGGGAGGGGTCGGAAGCGGGGTCTTCGACCGGTTGTTCCGCTCGATGGGAGAAGCAAGAGCCGTCCGTATCGTCGCCACAGACCGGGTCGGCCCGGATCTGAGGATCGACTGGCTGCTCGACGGCGCCGGATCAGCCGGTGGCTGACCTCGGGTCTCACGGGATCGACCCGAGTCCCAGCGGGCCGTCAGAAGGCGGTCGGTCCCGGCCGGGCCCGGGTGCGCAGCTTCTACACTCTCGGTCGTGTTCACCGGAATCATCGAGGCCGTCGGCCGTCTGGTCGAGGTCGAGGAAACCGACGAGGGCCGGCGTTTTCAGATCGAATCGCCGTCAGTCGCCTCAGGCCTCCCGATTGGTGCGTCGGTGGCCATCAACGGGACCTGCCTGACCTCGATCCGCACCGACGGAGAGAGGTTCACCGTCGAACTCGTGTCGGAGACGCTGCGCCGCACGACACTCGGGCGGTTTCGCCCCGGCGACAGTGTGAACCTGGAGCGGGCGATGCCCGCTTCCGGGCGTTTCGATGGGCACATCGTCCAGGGCCACGTGGACGGCGTGGGCTCGGTTCTGAGCGTCAGCGATGCCGGAGATGGGCGGATCCTCGAGTTCGAAGCCTTGCCGGGGGTGGCCGAGTACCTCGTCGAGAAGGGATCGGTCACCATCGACGGTGTGAGTCTGACCGTCACCCACGTCGACGACGCCCGCTTCGGGGTGGCTTTGATTCCGCACACGCTGGACGTCACGACACTCGGCGGGCTCCGGCCCGGAGACGAGGTCAATCTCGAGGCCGACATCCTCGCCAAGTATCTCGACAAGCTCCTCGCGAGGAGGTCATCGTGACGTTTGCAGGCGCGAAAGACCTCATCGACGCGATTGGCCGGGGCGAGTTGGTGGTGGTCGTCGATGATGCCGACCGCGAGAACGAGGGCGATCTGATCGTCGCTGCCGAGAAGATCACCGACGCTCAGATGGCCTTCATGATCCGGCACACTTCAGGCATCATCTGCCTGCCTATGACGGAGGAGCGGCTGGATCAATTGGCGCTCCCCCAAATGGTGCGGATCAACACCGATCGGCGCCACACCGCCTTCACCCAGTCGATCGACGCCCGGGAGGGTGTTTCGACCGGTATCTCGGCCACCGATCGGACCCAGACGGTGCGGGTCGTTCTCGATCCCGCAACCAGGCCGGAGGATCTCGCCCGACCCGGTCACATCTTCCCGCTTCGGGCCGACCCGGGTGGAGTCTTGAAGCGTGCCGGGCACACGGAGGCGGCGGTCGACCTGGCCCGCCTCGCCGGCCTACAGCCTGCCGGCGTCCTGGCCGAGATCATGAATGACGACGGATCGGTGGCTCGGCTCCCGGAACTGGAGCGATTTGCCAAGGAGCACGGCCTGCTGATCGGAACGATCGCCGATCTGATCGCCTACCGGCGCTCGCAAGAGGAGAAGCTGGTGGAGCGGATGGTGTCGGCACCCATCCCCACCCGGCACGGCATCTTCGAGGCGGTCGGATTCAGGAGCAAGATCGACGGTCGCCAGCATGTGGCACTCGTGATGGGAGAGATCGGCGACGGATTCGACGTGCTGACCCGGGTTCACTCCGAGTGTCTCACCGGGGATGTGTTCGGAAGCCTTCGTTGTGATTGTGGAGAGCAACTCGACCGAGCCCTCGAACTCGTATCGGCGCAGGGTCGGGGGGTGGTTCTGTACATTCGCGGTCACGAAGGTCGGGGGATCGGCCTGTTTTCAAAGCTAGCCGCCTACAACCTCCAGGACATGGGTCGGGACACGGTCGAAGCCAATCAGGATCTCGGGCTGCCTGTCGACGCCCGCGACTACGGCACGGGTGCCCAGATTCTCTACGACCTCGGCGTCCGCTCGATGCGGCTCCTGACCAACAACCCCACCAAGCGGGCAGGCATCGAGGGATACGGTCTCGAGATCAGCGAACGGGTGCCCCTGGCCGTCGGGAGCACGGAGTTCAACGAGCGCTATCTCGAAGCGAAGGAGCGAAAGCTCGGCCACCGATTCGACGGCGACACCGATGCCCGTCCGTGACGTGACCGGTGATGCCGTCCCGGCGCGGGTCGGCGTCGTTGTGGCGACCTTCAACGAGACGATCACAGAAGCCCTCGCCCAGGGGGCCGTCGCCGTGCTGTCGGAGGCAGGTGTCGAACAGATCGACATAGTTCGGGTTCCGGGAGCGCTCGAGCTCGGGGTCACTGCGCTCGCCCTGATAGAGGCCGGATGCGACGCGGTGGTTTGCGTTGGAGCGGTCATCAAGGGCGAGACCGACCACTACGAATACGTCTGCTCTGAATCGGCGCGGGCGATCACCGAGGTCGGGCTGCGGACGGGGAGGCCGGTCGGGAACGCAGTCCTCACCGTCCGCGAATACGAACACGCCGTCGATCGGTCGCAGCCCGGTCCCTCGAACAAGGGGGCCGAAGCGGCCGAGGCGGTGCTGACAACGTACGCCGCCATCGCCGCATTCTGAGTCTTGTTCGTCGTTGACATTGCTTGGGCCGCATGCCTGGGGTTTCGCTGCGGTGGTCTGGCGGTCTACACTCGCGCCCACAACTGAGTCACAAGCGGAGGCCGCTGCTTCCCACCTGGCCGCCCCGGGCGAGCCACGGTCCACATGCCAAAAGGCCCGACCAGGCCATTGGCGTCGGAATCGATTTGTTCGCGGCAGCACTCCGTGTGCTGCCTTTTTTGTTGCTCGACCGGCCACGAGCTGGACGAGTACGAACGATGATGACGAACAGGAGGATGTGAGATCGCTGACTTGCGTGTGAACGGTTACATCCGTGCCCAGGAGGTGCGGGTCATCGCCCCCGACGGAACCCAGATCGGGGTCAAGAAACTGGCCGAAGCCTTGTGGCTGGCAGATCAATTGGAGCTGGACCTCGTGGAGGTCGCGCCAGAGGCCAAACCACCGGTGTGCCGCCTCATGGACTACGGGAAGTTCAAATACGAGCAGTCCGTGCGAGATCGGGAAGCACGCAAGAAGCAGACGAGAACGGTGATCAAAGAGGCGCGGCTGACCCCGCGAATCGCAGAGCACGACTTTCAACTTCAGGTCCGAAAGACCACGGAGTGGCTCGACGAGGGTGACAAGGTGAAAGTCACCCTGCGGTTCAGAGGCCGGGAGCGGGAGCGACCGGAATACGGCGAGCGGGTCTTGAACCGGCTGGTCGATGCGGTGGGAGATGCCGCGATCGTCGAACAGGCGCCGAGCCTGGACGGACGCAACATGGTCATGACCCTCGTCCCCAACCGGAAGCGCCAGCGACCGATCGCCGACCAGGATTCCGAGCAGGCGACCTCGCATTCAAACGAAGAGGAATAGGGAGAACGAATGCCGAAGATGAAGACCCACTCCGGGGCCAAAAAGCGCGTGAAGGTGACCGGGTCCGGCAAGCTTCAGCGACGTCAGTCCGGGCGCGGCCACCTCAAGCTCACAAAGGGCAAGAACCGTTTCCGCAGGCTGAAGGGCACGACGGACCTCGCGCCGGGCGACGCCAAGGTCATCAAGAAGCAGCTCGGTCTCTAGGAGGTAACCCATGGCCCGCGTGAAGCGTGCGGTGCACGCCAAGAAGAAGCACAAGAAGGTCCTCGACCGCGCCAGCGGTTACAAGGGAGCGAGAAGTCGTCGATTCAAGACCGCCAACGAGCAGGTCATGCATGCGATGCAGGACGCCTACAAGGACCGCAAGGACCGCAAGGGCGAGTTCCGCCGTCTCTGGATCACCCGGATCAACGCCGCTTCGCGTCAGCATGGCATGAGCTATTCCCAGTTCATCGCCGGTCTGAAGGCGGCCGAGGTCGAGGTGGACCGCAAGATGCTGGCGGATATGGCCGTCTCCGACCCGCAGGCATTCGCACACGTGGTCGAGGTCGCCAAGGGGGCCTGATGACCGATTCGGAGGTCATCACCTCCCGAAAGAATCAACGCATCGCGTCGGCCGCTCGTCTGAGACGGGCGGCCGAGCGTCGCGACAGGGGCATGACGATTCTGGAGGGTCCCCACGTGCTGCAGGAGGCACTCGCCACCGGCCAGGCGGTGGTCGAGGTCTTTTGCCTGCCTGATGACGAGGCAACGGCAGCGTTGTGCCGCACCCGCGGCATCGAGCCGGTTGCGGTGTCCCAGGACGTGCTCGACCGGCTCGCTCCAACCGACCACCCACGGGGACCGGTGGCGCTGATGAAGATCCCGGAGATGCGCTCTCTCCGCCGCGACCTGCTGGCGCTCGAGGTGACCGATCCGGGCAACTCCGGCACCTTGATCCGGGCCGGTGCCGCCTTCGGGCTCGACGTACTCGTCGCCGCCGGGGTCGATCCGTGGTCGCCGAAGACCATTCGGGCCGGCGCCGGCGCCCATTTCAGGACGAGGTTCGTGGATCGGGCGGAAGGAGTCGGCTCGATTGCCACCGTCGTGAGGCGCGGCATCGACCCATCCCGATTGAATGACGTTCTGGATCCATCCAAATTGTGGGCAATTCGAGTTGGATCGGAGGCCCACGGCCTGGCATCCGAGACGATCGAGGCGGCCGACGTCCTTGTGACGATCCCGATGCCGGGCATGACCGAGAGCCTCAACTCTTCCGTGGCCGGTTCCATCGTCGCATACGAGTTCGCCCGCTGGCGTAAAGCCCAAGGCCTGCCCCCGGTGGGTGGCTAACCTGCCGCCCTCCACCCCGGAAGAACCCTCCATGGACCCACTTCAATCACTCCGACGCCTGGTCGAGTCGGCGCCCGAGCTGCTCGCTGACGCCAGGACGTTGGAGCAGCTCGAGGAGGTGGAGGCGGAACTGACCGGCAAGCGCTCTCTGCTGCTCGAGATCCAGCGGAGCATGGGCGCCCTCAGCGACGCCGAACGACCGAAGGTCGGGAAGGCGATGCAAGAGACCAGAGCCGAGCTCTCGAAGCTCGTCGCCTCCCGACGTTCGGCGCTCGAGATCGAAGCCGCCAACTCGCTGTTGGTCGACGATGCCGTCGACGTGACGTTGACCCGGGTTCGACTTCCACTCGGTTCGAGACACCTGATCCAGCAGACGATCCAAGAGGTGTGCGAGATCTTCGTCGGCCTCGGCTACGACGTCGCAGAAGGACCGGAAGCCGAGCTCGACTGGTACAACTTCGATGCGTTGAACACGCCCCCCACTCATCCGGCGCGGGCCGAGTCCGACACGCTGTACCTCGATTATCCCAGCGAGCACCACGAATTGGTGCTCAGAACCCAGACATCTCCGATGCAGGCTCGCTGGATGGAAAACCACGACCCACCGGTGGCGGTGGTGGTTCCGGGCAAGGTCTATCGAGCGGACACCATCGATGCGAGCCATTTGCCGGTGTTCCACCAGATCGAGGGCTTGGCGGTCGACTCCGGCATCACGTTCTCCGATCTCAAGGGAACCCTGGAGCACTTTGCCCGGGCGTACTTCGGGAGCAAGACCAACGTTCGCCTACGGCCCCACTTTTTCCCATTCACGGAACCGTCTGCCGAGCTCGACGTGTCCTGTTTCGCGTGCGACGGTGGTCAGGCCGGATGTCGGGTGTGCGGCGGAACCGGGTGGCTGGAGATGCTCGGATGCGGCATGGTCGATCCAAACGTGTTCGACGCGGTCGGTTACGACCCAGCCGTCGTGACCGGGTTCGCGTTTGGGATGGGCGTGGAACGCATGGCGATGGTTCGATACGGAATCAACAACATTCGCCACTTCATCGAGAACGACGTTCGTTTTCTGAGGCAGTTCCCATGATCCGGCTGCCGGCTGCCGACTGCCTGCTGCCTTCCCAACCCGACGCTCGGGCGGCGGGGGAGGGATCATGAAGGTCTCGCTGCGCTGGTTGGCCGAGTACATCGATCTCCCCACGAAGGACCCGGCGGAGATCGCCCGCGTGCTCGAGTCGCTCGGGCACGCCATCGAGAGCGTGACCGAGCTCACCGCGGACTGGTCGGGTGTGCAGGTGGCAGAGGTGCTGACGGTCGCCCCTCATCCGGACGCCGACAAGATCCGCGTGTGCACCGTCACCACTGGAGGCGATCCGATTCAGGTGATCTGCGGTGCGTGGAACTTCGACGCAGGAGCGAAGGTTGCGTTCGCCGCACCGGGGGCGGTCCTGGCCGGTGGCTTCGACATCGGGGTCCGCACGATTCGTGGAGTCGAATCGCACGGGATGATCTGCTCCGAGAAGGAACTGGGGCTCGGCGAGGAACACGGTGGAATCCTGGTACTCGAGTCAGGGGCACCCGTGGGCGAGGACTTCGCCGAATTCGTGGAGTTTCCCGACTTCGTGCTGGACCTCGAGATCACGCCCAACCGTCCCGACATGATGTCAATGGTCGGAGTCGCCCGCGAGTTGGGGGCGTTCTATGGAATTCCCCACCGGCGGCCGTCGGTCGAGCTGGAGACGGTGCCGGGGCAGCCTTCGGTCGGCGTCACGATCTCGGCCGAGACCGGCGCAAATCGGTTCACCGTCCGGGAGATTCGCGGGGTGGCGATCGGTGCCTCTCCCTTCTGGTTGCGGCGCCGATTGAAAGCTGCCGGCGTCCGGCCGATCTCGAACATCGTGGACGTGACCAACTACGTCATGTTGGAACTCGGTCACCCACTGCACTCTTTCGATGCCGAGCGGGTGCGGGGTGACGTGCTGGATGTTCGCTGGGCGACCCAGGACGAGAAACTGGTGACACTCGACGGAGTCGAGAGGCAACTGACCTCTTCCGACCTCGTGATCGTCGATGGTGAGGGCCCGACCAGCCTGGCCGGGACGATGGGCGGGCTCGACTCCGAGGTGGTCGAGAGCACCAATCGTGTCTACATGGAGGCCGCGTCGTGGGACCCTCCCACGATCCTGTTCATGTCGCGCCGTCACGGCCTGCGATCCGAGGCGTCGGCTCGGTTCGAACGCGGTGTGGATCCGAATCTCTCGCTCGAGGCGAACTCTCGTGCGGTCGCGCTGCTTCAACAGATCGGTGGTGGCGAGATACTCGATGGGCACATCGATGTCGTGAAGCATCAACACGCGCCGTGGTCGATCTCGCTCCAGATGTCCGAGATCATGCGCACGCTCGGCCCGGGGTTCGAGGCGGTCGATGTGGCGAAGATGCTGGAGAGCATCGATCTCGGCGTCGAGGGCTGGGACCCGATCAAAGTCACCGTCCCCACGTTCAGGCCCGACCTCACTCGCCCGATCGATCTGGTGGAGGAAGTCGCCCGCCTACGCGGGTTCGACAACTTCGGAGCATCTGTGCCCCGGGGAACGGGCTCGGGCTGGAGCGCATCGCAACGAATCGTGATGCGGTTGCGCGATGCTTTGGTCGGAGCCGGACTGCACGAGGCGCTGTCGCTGTCATTTCTCAACCCGGGCGACCTGGACGCCTTTTCCTATCCGTCCGATCATGAGGGGCGGGCGGTGGTGCGAGTGAAGAACCCCTTGCGAGAAGAAGAATCCATCCTACGGACGGGTCTGTTGCCCGGACTCGTCCGGGCGCTCAGGTACAACCGGTCGCACGGCACCCAGGACGTTGCGCTCTTCGAGATCGGGAAGGTCTTCTTCGACCGCCCGTCGGCCGCCGACCCCCGGATCCCCGATCAACCCGATCGCATGGCGTTCGCCGTTGCCGGGTCGTTCGGGCCGACGGAACTGGGTGCGGGGGCACGAGCGGTCGATTTCTACACGGCAGCCGGCATCTGGCAGTCGGTCGTCGAGTCCATGAGCATCGACTGTGAGATCGTGAAGGCCGACGATCAGGCGGGCTACCACCCCGGTCGGTGCGCAATCGTGGTCGGCCGGAATGGTCTCAGACTGGGCGTGATCGGGGAGCTGCACCCGGCCATTGCCGAGCGGTTCGATCTCGAGGCCCGGGTGGCTGTCGGCGAATTCGACGTCGACCGGCTGGTCGACGGAGTCGGCGAGCGCCCATTTGTCTCGCCCTCGGTGTTCCCTCGGGTGGAATTCGACCTCGCCTTCCTACTGCCGCCGGATGTCGAGGCGGTCACACTCTGGTCTGCGACGGTTGAGGCAGCCGGGGACTTGTTCGAGCACGGCTGGATCTTCGATGTATATCAGGGCCGGCAGGATGACCGACGCAGCATTGCCTTCCGTTACATCCTCCGAGCCGCGGATCGCACGCTCACCGGTGCCGAACTCGCCGAGATCCGCAAGTCGATGGTCGACGCCGCCGTTGCCCTTGGCGCGGAGCTTCGAGGCAAGCTGTGAACTTTCTCACCGTGTCCGATCTCGGGGAGGTCGGTCTGCAGCGGCTGCTGGATCTAGGAGCAAAGGTCAAGGCAGATCCGGGCTTGTACCGGACAGCACTCGCGGGGAAGTCGATCGGACTCTTCTTCATGAAACAGTCACTGCGGACCTGGGTGAGCTGTGACATCGCTGCCATCCAGCTGGGGATGCATCCGATCTCCATCCGAAACGAGCAGACCGGCTTCGGGACCAGGGAGACACCGGAGGATGTCGGTCAGGTGCTCGATCGGTACCTGGATGCCCTGGGGATGAGGGTCTTCGATCATGCAGACCTGGTGCGGACGGCCTCGGTCATGCGGGCGCCGGTCATCAACCTGCTGTCCGATCTCGAGCATCCTTGCCAGGCGATAGCCGATGTGATGACCATCGCCGAGAACGTGCCGCTCGGCGGTGTGAACGTGGCGTTTGTCGGAGATGGCAACAACGTGTGCCGGTCGCTGGCGCTCGCGGTCCAGAGCTCGGGTGGTCGGATGCGGATCGCCTCACCGTCCGGCTACGAGCCCCACGGCCTGCCGGGAGAAGTGTTGATGACGTCGGATCCGAGAGAAGCGGTGGCGGGGGCAGACGTCGTCTACACCGATGTCTGGGCGTCGATGGGGCAGGAGGACGAGGCCGAACTGAGACGCCGGCACTTCGCTCGTTTCCGGGTCGACGAGGACCTGTTCGCTCTGGCCGGAGATGATGCGATCTTCCTGCACTGCCTTCCGGCCCACCGAGGGGAAGAAGTCTCGGAATCGATGCTCGAGCACCCCCGCTCCAGGGTCTTCGACCAGGCCGAGAACCGTCTCCACTCCTTCAAGGCGATCCTGCTACATCTGCTCGGGTGAGGGACCTCGGCTTTCTCGCCGGCGACTCGCCGGACGTTGCGCCCACGCTGCTGGGATGGCGCCTTGTATCGCTGATCGGAGGGGAGAGGACGGCGATCAGGATCACCGAGGTCGAGGCCTACCGTCAGGATGATCCCGCCAGTCATTCGTTCCCGGGGCCGACGAAGAGGAATGCGACGATGTTCGGGCCGGCCGGCCACCTGTATGTCTATCGCTCCTACGGCGTTCACTGGTGCGCAAACGTCGTCACGAGCGCACCGGGTCACGGCGCCGGGGTGCTCATCCGGGCCGGCTCGCCGCTCGACGGACTCGAGGTCATGGAGCGAAGGCGAGGGAGGAGAACGTCCCTGAGTAACGGGCCAGGCAAGGTCGCTCAGGCGCTGGGGATCGAGGGAATCCACGACGGCACCGATCTTCGCCAGGGCGTTGTCAGGCTCGAGCCTGGGACACCACCGGTCACATTCGTGGCGACCCCCCGGATCGGGATCAGCAAGGCCACCGAGGTGCCGTGGCGATTCGTGGCAGTGGAATAGCCGCGGCCGTCCCGGCCGCTGCGCCGCCAGCTGCCAGCTTCCGGCGGGGCTTGGCTGTGAGGCTGGTGGCTGGAAGCCGGCGACTGGCAGCTCTGTTGTATCGTCCCTCCCGCAATGCTTCCCGTTGACCAACAGCTCGCCCGAATCCTTCGCGGGGTGGACACCGTCAAGCCCGCAGAGGACCTGACCGAGAAGCTGGAGTCAGGTCGGCCCCTGAGGATCAAGCTCGGGATGGACCCCACAGCTCCGGCGGTGACGTTGGGATGGGCTGTGGTTCTGCGCAAACTGCGACATTTCCAGGAACTGGGGCATACGGCCGTGCTGATCGTCGGTGACTTCACCGCTCAGGTCGGGGATCCCAGCGGCAAGTCGGAAACCCGCAAGCGCCTCTCGGACGCCGAAGTACGTGGCTACGCCGAGTCGGTGCTCACCCAGTTTCGCCGGGTGCTCCTGCCCGACCCTCTCGAGATCCGTTGGAACTCCGAGTGGCTCGGTTCGTTCGACATGAGCGGCGTCCTGGAACTCACGTCCAAAGCGACAGTGGCCCAGATGCTGGAACGCGGCGATTTCGCCAAGCGATTCGGCGATGGCTCGCCGATCTCGGTGATGGAGTTCATGTATCCGCTCCTACAGGGGTACGACTCGGTGGCGGTGGAGGCCGATGTCGAGCTCGGTGGTTCCGACCAGCTCTGGAACCTGATGATGGGACGGGTGATCCAGGAGCGATATGGCATGACCCCTCAGGTGGCATTCACGATGCCGCTTCTGCTCGGCACGGACGGGGTCCAGAAGATGTCGCAGAGCCTCGGCAACTACATCGGGGTCGAAGACACGGCCGAGGACATGTTTGGGAAGACCATGTCGATTCCCGACGACCTGATCGAACAATGGTTTCGGTTGGCGACCGAGATGCCGGAGGGGGAGGTGGACGCGATCGCGGTTGGTCTGCGGTCCGGTGAACTTCACCCGGGCGAAACCAAGCGCCGCCTGGCGAGGGCGATCGTCGACCTCTACCACGGCGAAGGTGCGGGCGCGGATGCGGAGGAAGCGTTCGACCTGGTCTTCAAGCGACATGAGGTTCCCGAGGACATTCCCGAGGTCGGACTTCCCGACGAGGATCCGATCTCGCTGCCAGGCCTGATCCGAGACGCGGGTCTGGCCGCCTCGGGTGGTGAAGCCCGACGATTGATCGAGCAGGGCGCGGTCAAGGTCGACGGCGAGGTGGTGCGTGACGTCGAAGTGCCGAGATCGGTGCTTCTTGGACAGGTGCTCCAGGTCGGCAAACGACGGTTTGCCCGCCTGGTGTGAAAGGCGCTTGTCCTTTGGGGGGCGACCCCCAAACCCCCGGTCGGTCCTGACGAGAGGGTGGGTCGTGGTCCGGCCGGCGTTGATGGGGTGATGTCGTCTGCTCTGGTCCACGTTGTTCGGGAGGCTGGCCCGCTCGATACCGCCTTGATTTGACCCGGCCCCCGGATGTGTTACTGTTCCGCCTCCGCCGACAAGCGTCGGTGGGCCTCGGCCTGAAAGCCCGCACCCACCTTTGGTGGGGTACGGGATCGGGATGGAATCGCAACCGTCTCCGAGCCGAGTGTGGAGTCCCGGCCCAGTCCAAGCGACTCGATCGCGAGTCGATTTGGCTGGGGTCCACGCATGCGAGTATCATTCTCGTTCGCTTCGCCATGCCGGCGAGGCCCGGAAGGGCTCCTTGACAACTGAACAGTGCACCAAAAACCAGCATGCGCTACCGAACGGCCATCAGGCGAAGGCTCGTCGTCACGAGATCCAGAGCCCGGTCGTTGCGGAAGCAAAATTGCAAGCTCGAGTGGAAGCCGGCCTCGGTCGGTAGAAACTCGGGACCTAGACAGTCCGATCACGAGTCCGGTCATAGACCGCGACCAGGATCGGGAGGTCAGGATGCAACTCAAACTTGACAGGATCTAGCCCGCTCTTCGGAGCGAGCCAGTGAGTGTTCGATGGAGAGTTTGATCCTGGCTCAGGACGAACGCTGGCGGCGTGCTTAATGCATGCAAGTCGAGCGACGCACAGGAGAGGGTAACCAAACCTGTGACGGAGCGGCGAACGGGTGAGTAACACGTGAGCAACCTGCCCCGAAGACCGGGATAGCCCAGGGAAACTTGGATTAATACCGGATACCCTCGCGGAACCGCATGATTCTGCGAGGAAAGGCTTTAGCGCTTTGGGATGGGCTCGCGGCCTATCAGCTTGTTGGCGAGGTAACGGCCCACCAAGGCATCGACGGGTAGCTGGTCTGAGAGGACGATCAGCC
>JBFHRE010000021.1:0-24632 GCA_041591895.1 Acidimicrobiia bacterium | reverse complement strand
CGCCGAAGCGCTTGTTGGCGATGGCGGCGAAACACTCGTACGTGCCCTGGAGGATTCCTTGAGTGCCGATGTATATCCAGGACCCGGCGGTCATCTGCCCGTACATGGTCAGCCCCAGGTGTTCGAGTCGCCGGAACTCATCCCAGTTCGCCCACTCCGGAACGAGGTTCGAGTTGGCGATCAGAACCCGTGGCGCCCATTCATGAGTTCGGAAGACACCTACCGGCTTGCCGGACTGGACGAGCATCGTCTCGTCGTCCGCCAGCGTCGTGAGGGTGGCGAGCATCGCGTCCAGCGCCTCCCAGCTCCGGGCGGCCCGGCCCGTCCCGCCGTAGACAACGAGGTCGTCAGGACGTTCGGCGACATCGGGGTCGAGGTTGTTCTGGAGCATCCGGAAGGCGGCCTCCTGCGGCCAGCCCTGGCAGGTGAGGTCTCTTCCGGTGGGAGCGTGGATCGTGCGGACCATGAATCGCATTCTGCCCGCTCCGCCCCGTCGGTGGCGGACCCTCGCGACCCGCCTCCTTGGCTAACGTCGCAGCGATGACGGTCGAGCTCTCCGGCCCGGGTGTGACGATCGCCGACGTGGTGGCGGTGGCGCGGGCCTTCCAGCCTGTGGCGATCACCGACGACGCGGTGGCGCGGATGGCTGCGTCCCGCCGGGTGGTCGAGGAACTGGCAGAAGGCGAACCCGCCTACGGGGTCTCCACCGGATTCGGGGCCCTGGCCACCGTTTCGATTCCTGCCGAGCGAAGGGCTTCGCTCCAGGTGTCGCTGGTCCGGTCGCACGCCGCAGGGATGGGGCCGCCTGTCGAGGTCGAAGTTGTCAGGGCGATGACCTTTCTCCGCGCCCGCACCCTCGCACTCGGCTTCAGCGGCACTCACCCGGCCACGGCTCAGGCCCTGGTCGACCTCCTCAACCATCGCATACACCCGGTCGTCCATGAGTACGGATCGCTTGGCGCCAGCGGAGACCTGGCGCCGCTCGCCCACGTGGCGCTGGCGCTGATCGGCGAGGGGGTCGTCGAGGTCGATGGGAACTACGTCCTGGCGGCCGAAGGGTTGGCCGGCGCCGGGCTGTCCCCGATCGTGCTGGCCGAAAAGGAGGGACTCGCACTCACCAACGGGACCGATGGGATCCTGGGGATGTTGTGCCTGGCCGCAGCCGATGCGGCTCTCTTGCTCAGGACCGCCGACATAGTCACCGCCCTCACGGTCGAGGGTTTGTTGGGTACGGACCGCGCCTACGCCGAGGACCTGCTGGCTTTGCGTCCCCACCCCGGCCAGGCCGCGAGCGCGTCAAACCTGCGGCGGCTGCTCGACGGATCCCCGCTGGTCGCCAGCCACCGTCACGACGATCCCCGGGTCCAGGACGCCTATTCGCTCAGGTGCACACCACAGGTCCACGGCGCCGGCCGCGACACGCTCGGTCATGTGACCGGCGTTGCCGAACGGGAACTGGCCAGCGCGATCGACAACCCGATGGTGATGCCCGACGGCCGCGTCGAATCGGGAGGGAACTTCCATGGAGCCCCACTCGGACACGCCGCCGACTTCCTCGCCATCTCTCTTGCCGATGTTGGCGCCCTCTCCGAGCGGCGGATGGACCGGGTGCTCGACAAGTCCCGGAGCCACGGACTCCCTCCGTTCCTGGCCGACGACCCCGGTGTCGACTCGGGACTGATGATCGGCCACTACACCGCGGCGGGGATGGTGGAGGAGAACCGGCGGCTGGCCACCCCGGCCAGCGTCGACTCGTACCCCACCTCGGGGATGCAGGAAGACCATGTCTCGATGGCGTGGGGAGCGGCTCGAAAGCTGCGTAAGGTGGTGGAGAACCTGACCCGGATCCTGGCCGTGGAACTCGTCATTGCAGCCCGGGCGGTGGATCTTCGGGCCCCGATCGCAGGGCCGGCAGCAGCGACCGGAACTGTGATCCGGAAGCTCAGAGAGGTGGTCCCGGGACCGGGACCCGACCGTCATCTGGCACCCGAATTGGCGGCAGCGGAAGAGTTGGTGAGGTCGGGGGCGATCCTCGCCGCCGCCGAGGAAGTCACGGGCCGGCTGGACTGAGCCAGCTGCCGGCAACCAGCCACCGGCAACCAGCCACCGGCTACCGGCCACCGGCTTCCAGCTACCAGTCTCCAGCTACCAGTCTCCAGCTACCAGTCTCCAGCTACCAGTCTCCAGCTACCAGCTACCAGCTTCGCGATACGTTCTTGCTGAACGGGTACCAGAGTGTCCCGCGGCTTCCTTCCCTGGCGGGCGGGTGACGCCGGTTCGCTTCGCATCAGGTCCGATCGGGGGTTCGCGGGTTGCTCCCCAGAGATAGTCGGCCGGCGACAGGCAGCCGGTAGCCGGCAGCAGCAGCGTCAGCTGCGATTCCTCTCGTCCCGCCACGCCAGCCAGTCCTTGACCGCACCCAGGTCGTAGTCGGGCCCGTTGAGCCCGATCGTGATCTGGGTGGCTCCGGCCTCGAGCATCCGATCGCCGAGGTGCAGCTTGGGGGCGTCGATTCCCACCGAGCGCTCGATGCCGGCCGGGTCGGTCCCCTCCTTGGTGCACCACTCGTCCAGCACCGTGTTCTTGTGGGCGATGACGTCGGGATGACCGAAGCCATGCCAGATCTGGGCATGGCGGGCGGTGAATCGCAGCGTCTTCTTCTCGCCGCCGCCGCCGATCAGGATCGGGATCTTGCGGGTGGGGGGCGGGTCGAGCTTGGCGAGCCGGGACTCGATCCGGGGGAGCGCTGAGCCGAGGTCGTCGAGGCGCCCGCCGGCCGTCTTGAAGTCGTATCCGTATTCGGTGTAATCCTTCTCGAACCAACCGGAGCCGATGCCGAGGATGAGCCGGCCCTCGGAGATGTGGTCGACGGTCCTCGCCATGTCCGCCAACAGCTCGGGGTTGCGATACGAGTTGCAGGACACGAGGGCACCGATCTCGACTCGTTCGGTGACCTCGGCCCACGAAGCGAGCATCGTCCAGCATTCGAAGTGCTTGCCGTCGTGCTTCCCGGGCGCGCCGTCATACAGCGGGAAGAAATGGTCCCAGTTGTAGATGATGTCCACCCCGAGCTCTTCCGCACGGATCGCAGCATCGCGGATTTGGCGGTACTCGGCGTGCTGAGGATGAAGCTGGACGGCGATACGGATGGGGCGGCTCATTGAATGACCTCTCTGGGCTCTGGAGAGACCAAGGTACGAGATCGGCGGGTTTAGTCGAATTCGAGCGCGCTGCCGGCGTCGGTCAGAGGCCCGACACGGTGTCGACGATGAGCTCGTCGACCACAGCCCGCAACGCCTCCTCGGGAGTGGCGCCTTCGTCGAGTGCTCGCTGGTGGGCGGCCACCTGGCGGTCGGCCGAAGTGCCATTGGCGACGATCTTGCGGACATGTTCGAGCTGCTCGACACAACCAAAGTGTTCGGCGTCCGGCCGGAGCAACTCGATCATCTCCTCGGCCAGTTCAGGGAACGGGACCAGAGCCGACTTGCCATAGTCCATCATCGAACTCCCGATCCCGAACCGCTGCGCCCGCCACATGTTCTCGGCCACGAGCATGTCGGCATACTTGCGCCACCGCTGGTTCTGCGTCCGGAGCCGGTAGAGCATGTGGAGCAGACAGCGGTAGACACATGCGATGGCGATCGCATCCTCGGCTCTGGTGCAGATGTCCGAGACCCGCATCTCGAGGGTGGGGTACTTGGCCGAAGGCCGGATGTCCCACCAGATCTTGGATGCGTCTTCGATCAACCCGGCGTTGACCAGCACCTCGATATGGCGTTGGTACTCGGCCCAGCTGGCGAATTGCTCGGGGAGGCCGGTTCGCGGCAGCGTGCGGAAGACGTTCATCCGGTAGCTCTTGAGCCCGGTGTTGCGTGATCCCCAGAACGGCGACGAGCTGGACAGCGCCAGCAGATGGGGCAGGAAATACGACATCTGTGACATGAAGTCGATCCGCATTTCGGGATCTTCGATCGCCACGTGAACGTGCATCCCACAGATCACGAGCCGCTGACCGACGACCGCCAGGTCGGACGCGAGCAGCTGATAGCGGTCGGCATCGGTGTGCCTCTGCTCCCACCAGAGGGCGAACGGGTGCGTGGAGGCGGCGATGTATGCCGCGCCGTGGTCGTTGGTCAGGTCGAACACGGTCTTGCGAAGATGCTTCAGGTCGGCGCTCAGCCCCGCCACCGAGGAGTGGGGCTTGGTCGCCACCTCCAGCTGGGCCCGGAGCAACTCCCTCATCACGCTCGCCCCCAGACGATGTTCCGCATCGGACCACATGTCCGGGTCCGGCTCGGCGATCAGGTTGCGGCTCTCCTTGTCGACGAGGAGATACTCCTCCTCGATCCCGATTGTGAAGGACGGCGATTCGATCCCCATCGCGTCAACATACCCACTCGGGGGGCGCCAACGTCGCTATCCGAGCACGTGAGTTCTGGCGCGTGAGCGGCTCGCCTCGCACTCATCGCGCACCCAGCATCCTTTCAGGTGGTCGTTGACGAGCCCCATCGCCTGCATGAAGGCGTACACGGTGGTGGGGCCGACGAAACTCCAACCGCGGCGTTTGAGGTCTTTCGAGAGTTCCAGAGAAGCGGGGGTGGTGGCGGGTATCTCCAGCGGTGGATCGGAACCGGGTGCGGCGTGGGCCCAAAAGTAGGCGGCGAGCGATCCGAACTCGTCCATCAGATCCAGGGCTCGAGCCGCATTGTTGATCGTCGAGCGAATCTTGCCTCGATGGCGAACGATGCCGGCATCGGCCAGCAGCCGGTCGACATCGCTTTCGTCGAACTCGACGACGGCGGCCGGGTCGAAGCCGGCGAATGCCCGCCGGAAATTGTCCCGTTTGCGGAGGATGGTCAGCCATGACAGACCGGCTTGAAAGCCTTCGAGACAGATCTTCTCGAACAATCGGTGGTCGTCCACCACCCCGAAGCCCCACTCGGTGTCGTGGTAGGCGATGTAGTCGTCACTGGTTGCTCCCCACCAGCACCGGAGCCGACCGTCACCGGGGTCCACGACTTCCATCATGCTCTGTCGCTCTTTCGGTATCCGGCCTCAGGCGTCCAGTGCTCGATGACGAGTCGGTCGCCTGCGACCCGGGTGAGGGTGAGCGACCGCAGGTCGATGGTGAAGAAGGCCGCTCCTCCGGGAGGCACCTTCTTGCCGGTCAACTCGGTCCAGGTGTCCAGGTCGCCCGGGAGCGCGATCCCTGTCAGTTTGGCGTCGCCGGCCGAGAGCGCCTGGTCGATCGTCGCGCAATGAACGGCGAGCCGGGGGTCCCGGCGCAGATCGGCCAGCTTTCGCGAATCGGGCATGGAGCCCAGCCACACGTCGCCCCCCAGGAAATCCATTTCCGTCCCGCTCACCCGCGGTGCTCCGCTCGCGTCGAGCGTCGCGAGGACCTTGTGGAGGCCGGCGTCGAACACGGCGCGGCACCGGGCGGCGAATTCGGGTTCGGAGTCTTCGAGTTCCTTCCAGCGGACCATTCGTGGATCGTACGCAGGCTCGCGGCGACCGGTCGGGGACTCGCCTAGGGTTGCCGGATGATCGATTTCGAGCTCATCGACCAGGCCCGGAAACCCTTCCGGCTCTCGGCACACCTCGACGCCGGAATCCTCTTGGTATTCCTGCGAGGTGACTGGTGATCGTATTGCAACGGCCAGCTGGTCAGCTTGGCTTCCCGGCATGAGGAGTTGTTGGCCGCCGGCGTGAGAGTGGTTGCCATCGACATCGACTCGCCTGAGCAGCACGCCGCCATGATCGAAAAGCTCTCGCTTCCGTTCCCGATGTTGTCCGATCCTGACCGCTCGAAGGCCATTGGACCATTCCGGTTGTCGAACCCGACCGATGAGCGAAACATCGCCATCCCCGCCCTCGTGTTGCTGGATCGAGAGGGCTCGGAGCGGTGGAGGTTTGTCTCCCGCGACTTCGCCGACCGTCTCCCGGAAGACGATGTGATCGCCGCAGCTCGCGAGCTCGGACTGCCGCCGACCAGCCAGGGTCCTCCGGAGCGGGGTGATCCACGGCCCGGTCCGAGGGCGATGCCATTCGAAGGCATGTCGTTCTACTTCCGAGGCGCCCGATTTGCCGCCCAGGTGATGGGTTTGCGGCATGCGCATCTGGGAGAGTCGGTGAAGGAGGACTCGAAGGCCTACGTGGCCGAGATGGACCGTTTCAATGAGGCAATTGCGGCCTTGAAGAAGCGCCGTTCGGGCTGACGATCCCGGTTTGCGAAGGACCGCCGACCGTCGAGCGAAAAAGCCCCGATGGCTAGGGTCGAGTTCGGAGACCCGACGAGGAGGATTCGATGGACCCCCAGGCTCTGGCCGACGTGCCGCTGTTCGAGGGTATGAGCGACGAGCAACTGACGGATTGCGCAGCCCGGTTCAACGAGGTTTGGGTCCGCATGGGGGAGAAGCTGACCCACGAGGAGGATTTCGGCTATTCGCTCTTTGTCGTGCTGAACGGACAGGTGCGGGTTGACGTTGGCGGGGAGAAAGTTGCCGAACTCGGACCTGGTGATCATTTTGGCGAGGTCGCGCTCGTCCGGGGGACCCGCAGAAACGCCACTGTGAAGGCGACGGAGGCAACCCGTCTCGCCAAGCTGATGACCTGGGACTTCCGGGAGGTGGTCGCCGAGAATCCTGAACTCGCAGCGCGTCTCGAGGAATCGGCCCGCCGGCGGGAGGGCAACTGACCTCAGCGGCCGCGGCGTGACAGATACGCATGCCACAGAAGCCTGGCGGCAGACGAACGCAGCGGGCGCCATCTCTCGCCGAGCAGCTCCAGCTCCGACACCGTGAGCGGTCCCGGTAGATGGAGCACTTCTCCGGCCGACACCTGGAGGGCGCGGTCACCCGTCGGCCAGACGTCCGGTCGTCCGAGACACGCGATGAGGTAGACGTCGGCGGTCCACGGGCCGATGCCTGGAATGGCGGTCAACGATCTGCGGACGTCGTCGTCGTGGAGGTTTCGCATCACGGCCAGATCGAGACCGCCGGAGACGCACGCCTCGGCCAGCGCCCGGACATAGCGGGCCTTCTGCCGGCTGAAGCCGTCAGCCCGCAGATCCTCGTCCGACGAGTTCCGCACACCCTCCGGTGTCACCCCGCCGATGCGCGAATCGAGCCGGTCGTACGCAGCACGGGCCGACGCCAGGGACACCTGCTGCTCGAGGATGAACAGCACCAATGCCGGGAATCCCTCGGGCCGCGACCAGACGGCAGGGCGGCCGAACTCGGACACGACCCGTGCCAGATCCGGATCGGTGGCTGTGAGTCGATCGATCGACCGTGTTGCGGATTCCGGCTCGCCGGACATGTCCATGCCGGCCAGCGTATAGCCCCACAACATCGCCGCAGGTCAGAGGAGAGTTGGGCGATTACCGTCGGATCGTGAGCCGGGTCCAGCTCTTCGTGACGTGCCTCGTCGACGGCTTCTTTCCTGACGTGGGTCGAGCCACGGTGCGACTGCTCGAGGCCCAGGGTTGTGAGGTCGAGTTCCCGGTCGATCAGACCTGCTGCGGACAGCCGGCCTTCAACGCCGGGTACCGGGACCAGGCCCGATCGATCGCCGCCCACACCGTTGCGGTGCTCGACGAGACAGAGGGCCCGATCGTGGTTCCGTCCGGTTCCTGCGCCGACATGCTCGTTCATCACGTCCCCGATCTGCTCCCCGACGATCCGGCCGCTCGCCGGGTGGCGGATCGAGTGCGAGAGCTCACCGCCTTTCTGGTGGACGACCTCGGCGTCGAATCATTGGGTCGATCCGGTCCCGATGTCTGCGTCACCTATCACCGCTCCTGTCACGGCCTGAGGAACCTGGGGCTGAGCGGTCAGGCGGAGACGCTGCTCGACGGCGCCGGGGGAGTCGACCGTCGTGAGTTGCAAGGCACCGAGGAGTGCTGCGGCTTCGGTGGCTTGTTCTCGATCGAGATGCCGGAGGTCTCGGTTGCGATCCTCGAGCAGAAGATCGAGAACATCGAGGCCAGCGGCGCGGACGTGGTGGTAGGCGGCGACGTCAGCTGTCTGATGCACATCGGCGGTGGACTCCATCGGAAGGGCTCGCCCATCGCGGCTCGTCACGTGGCCGAGGTGCTGGCAGGCGAATCATGACTCCGGTCACATTCCGGGAGCGCGCCAACCTCGACATCGGAACCCACAAGGCGGCGGCCAACGACGTGTCCGCCCGTCGTCTGCACAAGAAGCGGGCGGTGGCAGCCGCCGAGTTCTCGGCCTTCGAGTCGACGAGGGATCGGGCCAGGGAGATCCGGCTTCACACGCTCGCTCACCTCGATCGGTATCTCGGAGAGTTCGCAGACTCGGTAGAGCGTCTGGGAGGCAACGTGTTCTTCGCCGCCGACGCCGCCGAGGCCAACGAATACGTCACGCGGGTCGCCGGCGAGGAAGGAGTGTCGCTGGCGGTGAAGTCCAAGTCGATGGTCACAGAGGAGATTGAACTCAACCATGCCCTGGAGGCTGCCGGGGTCGAGGTGGTCGAGTCCGATCTCGGTGAGTTCATCGTTCAACTGGCGGGAGATCGACCGAGCCACATCATCGCCCCGGTGTTGCACAAGACCCGTCAGGACATCGGATCCTTGTTCCGGGACGAACTGGGCGTCGATTACACCGACGAGGCCTCCGAATTGAACGCGATCGCCCGGAGGCACTTGAGGCCGATCTTCCTGTCGGCAGACATGGGCATCTCCGGTGTGAACTTCGGTGTGGCCTCCACCGGGTCGATCGCCACCGTGACCAATGAGGGCAACGGGCGGCTTACCACCACCGCACCGCGGGTTCACGTCGCCGTGATGGGGATGGAGCGCCTGGTCCCGAATCCCGCAGACCTCATGGTGATGTTCGACGTTCTCGCCCGCTCGGCCACGGGTCAGCGACTGAGCGTGTACACCAACATCGTCACAGGACCGAGACGGCCCGGCGATCCCGACGGTCCTGAGCGACTGGACGTCGTGATCATCGACAACGGCCGCTCTCGGGTCCTGTCGTCGTCCGCATCGGAGATCCTGGCCTGCATCCGGTGTGGCGCCTGTCTCAACGTGTGCCCGGTGTATCGGGTTGTGGGTGGCCACGCCTATGGCGGGGTTTATCCGGGACCGGTGGGGTCGGTGCTCACACCGGCCATGGCCGGCGCTGAAGGCTGGGCTGATCTGCCGTACGCCTCGACCCTCTGCGGGGCCTGCCAGGAGGTGTGCCCGATCCGGATCGAGATCCCGAGGATGCTGGCGGAACTCCGGGCCGAGATGGGCAAGGAATCGGGATTCGGCTGGTTGCGGACCGGGCTCGCCGCCTATTCTCGAGTGGCTTCCCACCCGGTCCTCTGGCGAGCGTTTCTGTCTGCCGGCGCAGTGTTCGGCAAAGCCGCCGGGAGGGATGGTTGGATCGAGCGGCTCCCCTTTCATGCCGGGAACTGGACCGACTATCGCGATCTCCCGGCGCCTGCGTCGGAATCGTTTCGCTCCTGGTGGAGGAAGAACCGTGCAACGTGAGACCTTCCTGTCCACGGTGACCGCCGCCGTGGCCTGGTCGAGGCTCCCCGAGCTGTCCGAGACCGATCCCGGAGGACTGGTCCCGGATCTGTCCGAGCGCGATCCAGTCGACTTGTTCTGTGACCGCCTGGCGGGGATCGATGGCGTGGTCCACTCGAACCGCGACCCGGTCGATGTGATCGCCGAGGTCGTGCGGGCGCACGGTGCCCGAACCTACCTGTCCTGGGACTCGGAGTGGCTGCCGTTCGACTCCTCGCGCCTGGCCCCGCTCGGGCTCGACCGGATCGAATCCGCCTTCGAGCCCGGTGCCCGATCTGAGACTCAGGCAGGCTACATGGAGGTCGATCTCGGGATCACCGGCGCCGAGGCCGGGTTCGCCGAATCCGGATCGATCGTCGTGAGGTCCGGTCCCGGCCGGCCTCGAATGGCCTCGCTCGTCGCGCCCGTACACGTCGCCGTGCTCGAACGATCTGCCGTGTACGGGTCGCTGGCCCACTGGTCGACCGCCCGGGCAGACTCGATCAGCGACGCCGCCAACGTCGTGTTCATCTCCGGCCCGTCGAGGACCGGCGACATCGAGCAGGAGCTCACACTGGGCGTCCACGGGCCAAAGCACCTCCATGTCGTCTTGATCTGAGGACGGCCGGCCACCTCGCGGGCTTTGTGTCCTACCCTTCCGCTCGTGCAGATCGGCAATCTCCACGTGGATCCACCTGTTGTCCTGGCCCCTATGGCAGGTGTCACCAACGCGCCGTTCCGCCGGCTCGCCCGTCGGTTTGGCGCCGGCATCTATGTCTGCGAGATGATCGGCGCCCGCGCCCTCGTCGACGGTGACGAGAAGACCAATCACCTCGCCACCTTCCCCGAGGACGAGTCGCCTCGCTCGATCCAGTTGTACGGGACCGACCCGGGTGCGGTGGGCGAGGCGGTGGCGTTGCTGGTCGAGCGCGAGCGGGCCGATCACATCGACCTCAACTTCGGCTGTCCGGTCCCGAAAGTGACCCGTCACGGTGGCGGAGGTGCACTTCCCTGGAGAGAGGATCTGTACCGCTCCATCGTTCGGGCGGCAGTTCAAAATTCTTCCGGGCGGCCGATCACGGTCAAGTTCCGCAAGGGGATCGACGACCATCACCTGACCTATCTGGATACCGGCTCGATCGCCGAGGACGAAGGCGCAGCGGCAGTGGCACTCCACGCCCGCACCGTCCACCAGCTCTATTCGGGGACGGCCGACTGGGATGCGATCCGGAGGCTGAAGGAGAAGGTGACCACGATTCCGGTCCTCGGAAACGGGGACATCTGGGAGGCGTCCGACGCGGTGCGGATGATGGAGCAGACCGGCTGTGATGGGGTTGTCATCGGTCGTGGCTGTCTCGGCCGTCCGTGGCTGTTCGGGGACCTTGCCGCGACATTCGGAGGGCGACCAACCAACACGGTCCCGACCCTCGGTTTTGTCGCAGACGTCATGCGGTCCCACGCGGCGATGCTGGTCGACTGGATCGACCCGTTCATCGGCATTCGGCTGTTCCGCAAGCATGTCGGCTGGTACTTCAAGGGGTACCCGGTGGGGCCCGACGTTCGGCGTGCGCTGGCGGAGGTGTCCGATCTCGTGGAGTTGGAGTTGTGGCTGGACAAACTCGACCCCGACGCGCTGCCCCACGCCGGTTCCACCTCGATGACCCGAGGTCACAGCCATGGCCCGCGGGACGTGAGCCTGCCTCACGGCTATCTGGATGGGACCTGGGTCGGGAGGCCTTCGCGGGAGGCCGAGTTGGCGGTCAGCGGGGGCTGACAGATGGTCTCCTCCCGACTGGCCCCCTTCGGATCCACCATCTTCAGTCAGATAACCGCCCGGGCAGCGGCAGCCGGGGCGGTCGACCTGGGTCAGGGGTATCCGAGCTGGGAAGGGCCAACGTTCGTCAAGCAAGCCGCGGCGACCGCCATCGCGAACGCCTCGAACCAATACCCTCCGTCCACCGGCCTGCCCGAGTTGAGGAGCGCCATTGCCGAACGGTGGAAGGCAGACACCGGTCACGAGCTCGACCCTGTTGCCGAGGTCACCGTCACGTCGGGATGCACCGAGGCGCTTGCGGCCGCGTTCCTGGGCCTTTTCGAACCCGGCGATGAAGTGGTTCTCTTCGAGCCGACCTACGACGCTTATCCGGTGGGTTGTGCCCTCTCAGGTGCCGTTCCGAGATACGTGACGCTGCACGCTCCCGACTTTCGGTTCGACCCCTCCGAGCTGGAAGCTGCATTCACGCCCAACACGCGCGCCGTCCTGGTCAACTCACCACACAATCCGACGGGACATGTGTTCGACATGAACGAGTGCCTGCTGATCGGTCGGCTCGCCGCCGAACACGACGCAATCGTCATCACCGACGAGGTGTACGAGCGGATGGTCTACGAGGGGTCCATGGTGAGAATCGCGACGCTCCCGGACATGTGGGACAGGACCCTGACGCTCTCTTCGATCGGAAAGTCGTTCTCGCTGACCGGTTGGAAGACGGGTTGGGCGATAGGGCCTCCCGCCCTGACCGCGGGGGTGAGGGCGGCTCACCAATTCCTCACGTTCACGACTCCCAATCCCATGCAGGCCGGCGCCGCGGTGGCGCTGCGGGCACCCGATTCCTATTACCAAGACCTGCAGGCCTCCTATCGCGCCAAGCGCGACCTCTTGGTATCCGGTCTCCGCGAGATCGGGTTCGACGTCCGACCTCCGGCAGGGGCCTATTACGCCCTGGCCGATCACACGCCTTTCGGGTTTGGCTCCGATCTCGAGTTCGTCGATCACCTGATCGACGAGGTGGGAGTGGCGGCGATCCCTCCCTCGGCTTTCTATCACCGCACGGATGAGGGGAGACGGCTCGTAAGGTTTGCCTTTTGCAAGGACGACTCCCTGCTCGAGAGCGCCCTCGACCGGCTTCGTTCGCTCGGCTCGCGCCGAAGGTGAGGGCCTGGGCGGCCCTCATCCCGACGTGACGACGGGAACCCCGAATACCACTCGCCGCCCCCTTCTGAGCGCACCCGGGCCCCTTCGCCCGGTTCTCTCGCGTGATCAGAGCGCCCAGCGGTGTGGCTGATACGCGCAACCGACGAGGGTGATCAGAAGGTGTCGGTCTCGGCCTTGAGCTCACCCCAGGCGGCCAGGGGTGAGATCTCGTTCACCTGCCCACCGCAGGATCGCTGCCAGCGCCCGTGGCGCCGCAAACGAAGTCCCGCTCCAGTGTGCGAATCCGCAGTCGGCGACCGTCGAGTTGCGGCACGGCGATCAGGTGCGCGAGGGAGCCACGGATGACCTCGGACGGTTCTCGTTCTCGGATGTGCCCGTCGGCCCGATCCAGCTCTCGGTGGAATCGCCATCGGGAGGGAAGGTCGTCACCGAGTGGATGGTGGCCTGAGCTTCCCAGGGTGGCTCAGGGGACGAGGATGACCTTCCCGCTGGTCAGCCGGCCGGTCAGCATCTCCTGGGCGCGAGCTGCCTCGGCGAGGGGCACCCGCTCGTGGATCCGAACGTCGAGGCCGTCGAGGATCCATTCGAAGAGCTCCCCGGATCTGCGCGTCAGCTCATCGCGAGTGGCGATGTAATGGCCGAGGGTCGGTCGGGTCAGGAACAGAGAGCCCGATGTCATCAGGAGGAGAGGAGAGACCGGGGGCACCGGTCCGGAGGCGTTGCCGAAGGTGACCATCATTCCTCGCGGCTTCAACAGGGCGAGGCTGTCGTCGAACACCGTGGCACCCACCCCATCGAACACGACATCCAGTGGCCGCTCACCGGCGATCTTCTCGATCTTCGACCGAAAATCCTCCGAGCGGTAGTCGATGACATGATCGGCGCCGGCTGCGCGTGACAGGTCGCCCTTGGCGGACGTGCCGACGGTCGTGAACACCTCGGCGCCGATTCTCTTGGCGATCTGCGTGAGCAGCAGACCTACCCCGCCGGCGCCGGCGTGGATGAGACAGCGGTGGCCCTGGGCCAGCGGGTAGGTGTCGGTGACTAGGTAGTGAGCGGTGAGGCCCTGAAGCATCGCCGCCGCCGCCACCTCGAGGTCGACTTCTTCCGGAACCGGCACTGCTTTCGCGGCCGGGAGCCTCACCAGCTGAGCATATGACCCGCCGGAAAACGCCCACGCCACGCGGTCGCCAGGGCGGATCCCGTCGACTCCGACTCCGACGTCGGTGACGGTCCCGGCACCCTCCATCCCCGGAACGAACGGAAAGGGCACGGGGTACAGGCCTTCGCGGTGATAGGTGTCGATGAAGTTCACTCCGGCGGCCGCCACGCGCACGACGACCTCCCCTTCGCCGGGCCGGGGGTCGGGAACCTCGCTCCACTCGAGGACCTCGGGTCCTCCGGTTTGATGCATCTCGATCGCTCTCATGTGCTTCCCCGGTCCACCGTCCATCCCCGACGGCGCAGTTCGTCGGCGAGGGCTTCGTCGGAGAACGTCCCCAACTCGGGTTGCCAGTCGAGTGTCACCGGGAGGTCGGAGTCGAGGAGACGTTCGACGGTGTCCCGGATAGTTCGTGCCCAGGCCCGGCCACGAGCGGCGGCGTGTTCGGAGAGGGTGGCGTCGGGATTGGCAACGAACACGCGAGCCTCCGATTGCGGGTTGGCTCTGGATCCGCGTTCCCCGTAGACCAGCAGCACCGAGCCGGCCGGGACATCCTGGATGCCACCGGCCGCGATGAAGTCTCCGATGTATGCCCAGCCCGAACTCTTGGCGGCGTCGACCGAGTGCACGACCTTCGCCCAGTTCTTGTGCCGCTCGTCTCCCACGAGCGGGATGTCGACTGCAACCAGCGGCGCATTCATGTGATTCGAGGCTAGCCCCGGGGTATGTCACCCAAGAACGCAGACGGTGGAACTCCCGCCGCTTCGGGAGCCCTCTTTTGGTCTCAGTCTTCACCGGCTGGAGGACCGCGGCGAGGAGGAAGGTCAGCGAGGATCGCCGAAACGAAGGAGGCCGGTAGGGACCGACGATCGGATCCGCCCCAGTCCCAACCGGACCCGTGCCAGGATCCGGCCCAACCGACCCCACCCGTGCAGCGGTCTTTCGCCGCCACATCGAACCGGAGCACCTCGGCCGGTTCCTGATACATCTGATTCGTTATCGTGACCTCATGGCAAAGATGAGGCTGTTCGCGGGGTTGCGAGAGATCGCCGGCAGCGGTGAGGTCACGGTGGGTGCGGTCACCGTCCGTGACGCGATCGCCGAGGCGGGTGGGCGCTTTGGCAACGGCTTCATCTCCGGGGTCGAGCGAGCCCGGATCTGGGTGAATGGCGACGAGGCCGACCTCGACGATCCCTTGGGTCCCGACGACGAGATTGCCATCCTTCCGCCGGTCTCGGGTGGGGCCGGGCCCCGAACGGTGTCCGTGGCAGGGTTGGCGGGGCTTTCCGCCGGGATCCTCGCAGTGATCATGAACCAGGCGGGTGGCGAGGCGGTGTGGGCGGCGCTGGTGGTCGGGTTGGTCGGCGCCTGGATCGCGGATCTCGCCTTCACGATCGGCGACCGCGGCCGCGACTTTCCTGCGGGCCCGGCGCTGCTGTCCGTCCTCGGTTCGGCACTCCTTGCGCACCGCTTCGGTTTCGCCGGAGTGGCCCTCGCGGTGGTCCTCGCCGTGGTCGTGCCGATGGCCTGGGCGGTGATGTCGGATTCGAGCCGAATGATCTCGATTCTCGCCCCGATGATCATGGTCGGTGTGGTCGCCTCTTCGTCGGTCGCATCGCTCATCGTCGCCCACCGCTGGGCCGAGATCTCGACCGAGGGGATCAACGTGATCCTCGCCGGGCTGATCGCCGGTTCCATCGCCGGGATGGTGGTGCACCGGTTGACCCGATCGCCGCTCGGTGACCCGATCATGTCGGCGGGAGTCGTGACCGTGGGTGCGATGCTCGCCGCGGCGGCGTTCTTCGATCAGGACCTCATCACCTACTTCATCGTCGGCGCCGTCTCGGCGCTCGCGCTGGTGGCGGGACGGGGGTTCGGCTCGATCATCCGCTCCCGGGTCGTGCGCCTCACCGAGTTGCCGGCAGGCTCGCTTTCGACACTCGACGGCGCCGTCCTGGCCACGGCCGTCTTCCTTCCGATCTTCCGGCTGTTCGCCTGACCGACCGATGCCAGAAGGTGCGTCCGGGTTCTCGATCCCGAGAAGCGTCCACTACTCTCTGTGGCGCATGCCACGCACACGACGTCGCCTTGTCATGCTCCTCGCCCTCACCGTCGCTGGTTTCGGTGTTGCCACGCCTGCGCTGTCGGTCACGAAGAAGCAGGTCGAAGAAGCCTGTGCCAGCTCTCGAGCCCAGTACGAGGAGTATGCAGCCGCGCGTGCGAGATTCCAGGAGGCGGCGGACGCATACGAAGCGGTAGTGCTCGAGATCGATCTGCTCCAACGGAAGCGCGACCGGGTGCGAGCGATCGCCGACAACCGGGCGGCCGACATGGAGCGGATGCAGGCGGCCCTGCAGGACCAGGCGGTGGAGCTGTACATGCAGGGTGGCACCAGTGACCCCGGGCTGTTCTTCATGTCTGGCTCGCTCGACGAGTTGGTTACGGGGAGGGAGTTCCTGTCGTCGGCCAACGAGGAGAGCCTCCGAAACCTCGACGAACTCGAGGTGGTGCGGGCCGATCTCGATCGGTTCCAGGCGGACATGGTCGATCTCGACGCCCAGCTCCGCGACACGGAGGCCGAACGCCTCTCGATCATGGAGGATCAAGAAGAGGCGGCCAATGCAGAGCGAGCCGCGTACGACAAGCTCCAGGGCCGCTGCAAGGAGCTCACCAACAAGTACGAGGCGGAGCAGGCTGCGGCCCGGGCAGCCGCCCGGGGCGGCGGGTCGGGCAGCGCCGGCGTTGGCGCGATCGGAGGGTTCGTGTGCCCGTTCCCCGGATCATCGTTCATCGACTCGTGGGGATATCCGAGATCCGGAGGTCGGCGACACCAGGGTGTGGACATGATGGGCGGCTATGGGGCTCCCCTCTATGCCACGGTCAGCGGGACGGTGTCGCTCGGAAACGGCGGGCTGGGTGGCAAGACCGTCTGGCTCGTCGGTGGTGGATACGGGTATTACTACGCCCACCTGTCCGAGTTCGCGGTGTCGAGTGGTCAGTCGGTGTCGGCCGGGCAGGTGATCGGATACAACGGCAGCAGCGGCAACGCATCCGGTGGTGCGCCGCATCTCCACTTCGAGATTCATCCCGGTGGGCGGGGTGCTGCGGCGGTCAATCCATATCCGACCGTCGCCGCTGCGTGCCGGTAGGCCGGACGATCGGTAGGCTGAGGCCGATGCAGCGGCGACGAATCGACCAGGTACTGGACCCTGAGTTCCTCGCGGGACTCGACGAACTCGACCTCGAGGAGGTCCGTGAACGGCGGCGGATGGCCCGCGAGGTCGAGAACGAACTCTCGTATTACCGGCGCCTTCTCCACGGCCGGCTCGATCTACTGGCATTCGAAGTGCGCAGGCGAGACGGCACCGAGACCCGCAGCCTGATCGAAGCCCTGCCCGAGATCCTGGCCGATACGCCTCACGACAGGACCAGCGCTCCCCGTCACGTGGACACGGACTTGCCGCCTCTTCCCGATGTAGGAAAGCGCGACATCGACGCCGTGCTCGGTGACGATGCGCTGCTTCGGCTCGACCAGATCGACGACGAAGGGATCACCCGGTCGATGGATGCTCTGGCCGAGATGGCCGAGGAGATCTCCGACCAGCGAAAGGCCGTCCAGGAGGTCGAGGACGTCCTTTCGGAGGTCGTAACCCGCCGGTATCGATCCCAAGCCGAGGACGTCGCGCCCTGAACGCGCGAGCCGAGGGCCGACGAGCCGATGATCCAGCGGAACGAAGAGCCGGAGTAGCGGTCGAGAGGTCCGGACTCGCGGAGGCGTTCCACTCGGTGGCGGTGGCGGTCACCGACGAAGGCGGGCGAATCATCGCATCCGCCGGTGACATCCGCAGGCCTCTCTTCAGCCGTTCGGCGGCCAAGCCATTCCAGGCCAAGGTGTGCCAGGACCTGGGTGCCGAGCTGCCTCCGCCCTGGCTGGCGGTGGCGTGTTCGAGCCATGCCGGAGACCCGGTTCATCTGGCGATCGTCGAGGAGATGCTCGCCGACGTCGGTCTGGACGAGTTGGCGCTCCGTTGTCCCGCCGCCGCGCCGCTGGGATCCGGCGCTCGAAAGCGGCCTCACCGATCTGCCCTCCTCACCCACAATTGCTCCGGCAAGCACACCGCCATGTTGCGGGCGTGTGTTGCCCGGGGGTGGCCTGTCGCGGACTATCTCGAACCCGAGCATCCGATTCAGCAGCAGATCGTGTTGGAAATGCTCCGACTGCTCGGGCCTTCTACGTTGCCGGTCGGGGTGGATGGCTGCGGTGCGCCGGTGTTCCGCTGCACCGTGGAGTCGTTGGCGATTTCCTACTCGGCCCTCGGCTCGGATCCGGGCTACGAGGAGGTCCGGACCGCGATGCTGCGCTACCCGGCGCTGGTTTCGGGGGTCGAAAACACCGACCAGCAGCTGGCGGTTGCCTTCGGCGGCATTGCCAAGCGCGGGGCCGAGGGAGCGATCGGCGCCTGGTTGCCGGGACGAGGCGCGATCGCCGTCAAAGTGTGGGACGGCAACGAGAGCCGGGCCTTGCCGGTGGCCCTGAACGCAACCCTCGAACAAGTCGGGTGGATTCCCGAGGGCGTCCGCCCGATCGCGGAAGAAATGTGGCATCGCCCGGTGTTGGGTAGAGGACATCCGGTGGGTACGGTGCGCCCATCGTTCTCTCTGGAGATGGTTTGAACTCGCCTTCACTCCCGGTCGATCTAGAACCGGTGGCTCATGCCGTCGGTCCTTTTGCGCGTCTGGATTTCCTCGGCGCCGTCACATCGGTCGATGGAGTGGGGGAGTTGCGACTGGTCAGATCGGATTCCGGTGCGATCGCCGTCGTCGTCGAGGACGGCGTAGTGCGGATGGCCGGTCATGCCGATCTGTGCGATTACCACTCGCCGGTTGGTTCCCGCATCCCGGAGCTGGTGTCCCGGTTGGCTCTCGAAGTCGGCGGGGGCCACCGTTTCGACTTCGACAGCCTGCCGCTCGAGGCCGCCGAGGTGATCGCCAAGGGATTGGAACTGGCAGGCCTCTCCACCGACACGACGGAGCACTCGGCCGCGGCGGTGCTCTCCCTTCCGGAGACGTTCGACGGCTATCTGCATGCAATCGGCAAGAAGCAGCGGCATGAGATACGCCGCAAGCACCGCCGGTACGAGGAGATCGTCGGACCGGTGGTGTTCGAAACGCTCGACGATCCATCCGCGCTGGAATGGTTTGTTCGCCTCCACCGGAGCGCCGGCGGCGAGAAGGGCGATTTCATGGATGATTCGATGGCCGGCTATTTCGGGGAGCTGTTGCGCTTGCCTGGCTGGAGGATCGACGCCCTCCTTCACCCGGACGGCTCCCAACCGACTGCGATGTTGTTCGGGTTCGCAGACGAACACGGGTACTACCTGTACAACTCGGCCTACGACCCCGACCTCCGCGACGCCTCCCCGTGCAATGTGGTGCTGTCGGAGGCGATATCGGTTGCCATCGACGCGGGTCTCAGGCGATTCGATTTCCTGAAGGGCGAGGAAGATTACAAGTTCCGGCTCGGCGCCAGGCGGCGCCCGCTGTACCGGGTGGTGGGATCGTGATCGAACGGGTGGCCTACCTCTCGATGCACACCTCGCCTCTCCTCCAACCGGGGGAGGGGGACGCCGGTGGCATGAACGTCTATGTGCAGGAGCTCTCGGAGACGATGGCCGCTCGAGGGGTCGATGTCGATGTGTTCACCCGGCGAGAGTCACCGGCGCTGCCGGACATCGTCGAGGTCGGACCGAGGTACCGAGTCCACCATGTGGAAGCCGGCCCCGCCCGGCCCCTCCCGATCACGAAGCAGGCGTTGTTCGTGCGCGAATACGCGGACGGAGTGCTCGACCACTACCAGGAGTCCGCGAGACCCGACATGGTGCACAGTCATTACTGGCTCTCCGGTTGGGCCGGGCTGATCGTAAAACGGAGCCTCGGGGTTCCTCTCGCCAACTCCTTCCACACGCTGGGTCGGGTGAAAGATCTGACCCGACGCGACGGCGAACCGCCCGAGAGCTTGCTCAGGCTGGCGGCCGAGCACGAGGTGATCGAGGGATCCGATTGCTTGGTTGCTTCCACCCCGCTCGAGTCAGAGGATCTCCTGTCCCATTATGGGGCTGATCCCGCCCGGCTGTGCATGTCGCCTCCCGGGGTGGACCACGATGTGTTCTCACCCGGTGACCGGGCTTCGGCCCGGCGACGCCTGGGCCTTCCCGAAGGACCGCTGGTGCTGTTCGTCGGCCGCATCCAGGCTCTGAAAGGTCTCGATGTGTTGGTGGAATCGTTCCGCTTGACCCACGAGAAGCTGCCAGACGCCCGGCTGCTGGTCGTGGGCGGCCCGAGCGGGCCGAAAGGCTCGAAGGAACTCGACTTGCTGGCCGCGTCCGTCGAATCGGCAGGGCTGGCTGATTCCGTCGACCTGGTTCCGCCGGTGGCGCATTCCCGCCTGGCGGACTACTACCGGGCGGCGGATGTCCTTCACGTGCCGTCCCGCAGCGAGTCCTTCGGGCTGGTCGCGGCTGAGGGGCAGTCGTGCGGTTTGCCGGTCGTCGCCACGCGGGTGGGCGGCCTGACCCATGCCGTGGACGACGGCAGGTCGGGCGTTCTGGTGGAGGGCTGGGAGCCCCTCGATCACGCCACAGCCGTGCTCAAGATCCTGGATGACCCTGCTCTCGCCCGGGAATACGCCCAAGGGGCCGTCGATTGGTCACAGCGCTTCAGCTGGGATGCCACCGCCAACCGCTTCCTGGAGCTGTACTCGGGTGCAGTCGCCCGTGCCGGAGTTTGATGCCGCCGCCCTGGTAGCGGGTGTCATCTCGAATTGGGTTGCGGACCCCGACTCCGACGTCGAGTACGCCGAGTGGGTCGAGGGCCGATGGGCGATGCGGATGCGGCAGACGGTCCGGGACGCCACCACGGTGTGGTGGGAGGTGGGTGAGCGGAGCGTCCGTGCCGAGGCGTACCTGTTTCCGGGCAATGAGTTGGGTGAACAGGCCCTGCGGCTGGCTCTCCTGCGGAATGCGAACTGCTGGAGGACGCGGGTTGCGCTCGACGGTGAGGATTCCCTGGTGGTCCGGGCGCGGTTGCCGCTCGAATCCCTGACCCACCTGGAGCTCGAGTTGACGCTTGCCGAGATCTACGACCTGGTCGAGATCACCTTTCCGGCGCTCGTTCGGATGCACATCGCGAAGAGATGATTCTCCGGACCCGTTGACCGTCGCCGCGGGCGCGTGTACGTTCCGAGATCGAGACGCCCGATGTGCCGGGCTCAGGGAGTAGACCGTTCGGGGAAGTGCGGATGCTGCCGTGGGCGAGGTTCGTCGGGCGTCTCGATTGCTCTTTCGCCTCCTGCCAGATTCGCCTGCCAGAGCCTCCTGCCAGATTCACCTGCCTGACCGGCCTCCCCGATCGAGCGAGATCAACCGAGCGGGACCAGTCGAGCGGGACCAGTCGAGCGGGACCAGTCGAGCGGCTCAGCCGGATCAGTCGAGACAGATCGCCGTGGCGCGGCTCGGATCACACAGGTCGGGAGCCACCGCCAGGAATGACGGTTCCGGCTGGGTGGTCGTCGACGTCGGGGCCTGGGCGGACGGCTTGGGTTTTGGCTCTGACTTCGGTGGCGGCGCCGGCTGGGGCGCCGGAGTGGTTGTGGTCGTGGTCGGGGGGGCGGTGGTCGTGGTGGTGGTCGCGGGCGCGTTCTTCTTCATGAAGATCACCGTCACGTAGAGCGTGCCATCGCCGGACCAGTCGGCGCCGACGCCGACGTAGTTGAAGTCTCCGAGGATGTTGGCCTTGTGACCCGAGGATGCCATGAACGCCTGGTGGATGACGCTGACGCTCGGACCCATGCCGACGTTCTCGCCGATTCTGCTCCAACCGGTGGTGATCGAGGACAGCTGGGCACTGGTCGAATGGAAGATGGTTCCGGCTTCGATCATGTCGGCCGTGTGTGACCTGGCATACGAGCGGAGCGTGCCGTCGACCGTCAGCACCGGCAGCCCTTCGGAGGCTCTGGCGGAGTTCATGGCCGAAACGAAGCCCGACTCGTCGGAGGAGCTAGCCGAGGCCGCGGTGGCGACAACGGTGGTCGAGAGGAGCAAGGCCGTAGCCAGACCGAGGTTTCTCCAGCGCATGGAGGAGATATCGGTGCCGCTCGGAGTTGCCTTGAGAGCTATTTCCCACTCAGAGTGGGAGAAAGAACGCCTTGAGTGGCTAGAACCCGAAGATGATCTCGCGGAGATTGACCGGCTTGGTCTGGAAGGTGTCCAGATCGAGGCGCAACGAACCGAGCCGAAGGCCCTGCATCCCCTCGCCGGCGTTCGTCACCACCCGGAGGTGATCCTCGTCGAATTCGAGGCGCCCGAGGCCGAGACATTCTCCGGCGCCGTCCTGCACGCCGACCACCATCCCATCGAGTCGCTCCAGGTCGAGCCCGACAGGCAGCGTCGGAGCAAACACGGTGGGTCGAACTCGCCATCGATCGAGCGGGGGTGTGAATGCCTGCGCGAAACGCTCGGCCCGATGCGTCGCTCGCCGGTCGGGTCCGGCCGGGACCACGCCCGGGTCCGCCGGAACCGAATCCACTTGGAAGCTGAAGAACCTTCGCAGCATCCCGATGATCGGTTCGAGCTCACCGCCACGCTGCAGAGCGATGATCTGATCGGGCCGGATCAACTCCGCCTTGTGGTACTTCAGGGTCTCGCCGGTCACACCGGAGATCGATCCGGTGGTGTCCACGATCACGAGGTCGGCCATCGCCCGGCCCCGGTCGGCCAGGGCGGCTGCCGCCAGGACGGTCTGCAGAATCAGACGGTCCGGGCTGATCCCTCCGACGAAGTGCAATCGGTCCGCCTTGGACAGCTCGACGAGATCATCCCGGCTGCGCACGATCTTGAGACCCGCGCACGCCGGAGGACCAACGGTGGTGTTCCCGATGTCGGCATCGACATAGGCCACAGTGCGCTTTCGGTCGAGCGCACTTTCGATGATCGCCTTGGCCACGGTGGTCTTCCCGGTGTCCATCGCTCCGATCAGCATCACCGAGTTCTGGGTGGCGGCGTGCTCGATCGCCCGTTCAACTGAGGGTTCGCTCATGGAGCGGCGATCCTACCGGTCGGATGACCGTATCCTGCCGGTCGTGATCAGCTTCCTGTCCGACCTGGGCGACGTCGAGTCCGTCGGTGTGGCGAGAGCGGTCATGGCGCGCGTCGCTCCCGACGTGACGGTCGTCGATCTCGGCCATGACATCCCCACCGGTGACGTTCGAGCCGGAGCCCTTGCGCTGACCCGGGCGATTCAGTACCTGCCGGAAGGGGTCGTATTGGCAGCGATAGGCCTCCAGGCGGATATCAGGCTGCTTGCGGTCGAGACGTCGTTCGGGGTCGCGCTCGGCCCGGACAACGGGGTGCTTTCGCCCGCCGTGGCGATGGTCGGTGGGGCAACGTCGATGGTCTCGATCGAGAATCCCGACTTGCGGATTCCGAGTCCGGGGCTCGAGGATCCCGTCCGGGACGTGCTGGCGCCGGCAGCTGCCGCGCTCGCATCCGGTCAGGTGCGACTCGGTGACCTTGGACCGGCCGTCACTCCGGTCTCGGTCCAGCCCCTCCTCCTGCCGCTGCCTGAGGTCGAGGAGCGGTCGGTGGTCGGCGAAGCCTGGTGGCGCAATCGCAAAGGTCATCTTCAGACCAATATCGGGCCTCAGGACCTGGAGCTCGCCGGCCTCCGTCCCGGAATGGTCGCCGCTTTGAGAGTCGGAGCCTCGATCTACTCGGTGGCGTGGGCGGCCCCTGGCGGTGAGAGCGCCGACGCCTTCCTGTACGTCGACGAGTTCGGCTTGATCACGATCGGTGTGACCGACGGAGATCCTGCCGAAGAGTTGCGGCTCGCCCCCGGGACTGCGGTGTCATTGGTGGCGGTTAGGGGTCTGTCGCCCGAATAGGGTGAGGGTATCTCCGAGTCATCGACGTCATCGGGCAAGGAGAAGCGCGCAGGCGCAGCCTGGGAGCTGCGGTGAGTACTTCGACGCTGCCAGGGGTGTCGAGGGCCGGAGAGACCCCACCAGTATTTTGACGACGGGCCACTAGGCCGGCAGGCCCCTGACCCAGAAGAGCCAGATCACGAACGCTCCGACTATGAGCAGGAGGAGTGCGGCGACGACGATGGCGGTTCCCGGGCGCATGCGAACGATTGTGCCACCGTCGACCGTCGCCCGTCACCCACCAATCCAGCCGTCGGCTGCCGGCCACCGGCGTCCAGCTTCCGGCCAGAATCGGGGACTCGATGAGTCGAATCCACTCCAACCTGAGCGGCCGGGCAACCAATGACTGGCGGCGGCTGCAGGCTGTGGACTGGAGATTGGAAGCTGGCGACTGGAGGCTGGCGACTGGAGGCATCGGGGCCGCTGGCCCCGACCAACGCGACGAAGCCCCCGGGGCAAGGGGGCTTCGTCGAACGAGAGAGCGAGTCCGCCTTGGGGCGGGCTGGGAGGCTATCCAATCACACCTTGGGTCTGAACGTGCCCATGGCATGACGAGGGCGGACCGGATGCTCTCTCGCAGGGTCCAAACGACCCTGTCGATAGTTTACTTCGGCTATCGAAAAACCCCACTTGATGGGTTTCTGAAGTTTTTTTTCCTGCGATCAAGTTCGCCGAATCCGGGCCCTGAGCATCGCTCGTGTCACCCGGCCCCGGTCGAGCCGGCCTTCGGCCAGGACCGGCCCGTCGGGGAGCCGGACGACCGGCACCCGCGTATGGAACTCGTCGGACAGGTCGGGCCTCGTATCGATGTCGACCCGCTCAACCCGCATCCCGAGGACCGTGGCGATCTGGCGTACCAAGGGCTCGGATTCCCCACAGAGAGTGCAGCCGGTTCGGGTGAGGAATTCGACTGAGCTGCTCATTCGGGTCTGTGGTGTTCAGCCGGGGATTTCCGGTGGGGCGTGTCAGCCGGTGTGTCCGAGGCGTGCCTCGATCGCGGCCGTGGTCTCCGTGGTTTCTCCCGATTCCGAGGTCG
>JBFHRE010000020.1:0-24783 GCA_041591895.1 Acidimicrobiia bacterium | reverse complement strand
GATCAGCGACTCGACACGTTGGCGCATCGAGCCGACCAACGCATCGCCTTCGGCACCGTTGCCGGTCATCGTTGCAACCGTCTCGATCTGCGAATACACGTCGTCCATGGTCTGTGCGGCAGGGAGGTGGACCACGGTGACCCCAACCCCGGTGAGACCTGCAACCACGCCGTCGATGTCGTCCGAGACGACCACGAGGTCCGGTTCGTATGAGACGATCGCCTCGATGTTGGGTGTGAACCCGGACAGATCGGTGACCGGGGCCTCTTCGGGGTAATAAGAGAATTCGTCCACTGCCACCACCTGATCACCCGCACCGACGGCAAACAGCATCTCCGTGCCGGTGGGAGACAGTGAGAGGATCGCCTCAGGTCGGGCCGGGATCGTGATCGAACCATTCGCCGCCTCCACCGTCACCGGAAAACCCGGGTCGGTTGTGGCCGTAGGCGCCTGAGTGGTCGCCGAGGCCGCGGTGGTCGATGTCGGCTCTGCGGCGGCAGGCGTGGCGTCGGTGGCGGCCGAGCCGCACCCGGCAGTGGCGACGGCCACCACGATGAGGGGTAGCCATTTCGAGGACCTGAACATGAAACATCCTCCAGTGTCTGGAGGATGAAGGAGCTGTCGGCTTTTCCCTGTCGCCGACGAACTGTGCCTTCACCCGAGGTTCGTTCGTCGTCGTCGGCTCAGGCGACCTGGCTCATCCTCGAGAGGTCTCGAAGATTCACAGTTGCGGGACAGCGCCGGGATCTCACCGGACTTCGCTGAGCAGACGACCCCGCCCTTTGATCGGGCGAGTCGGGTGATCATAGCGGGAACCGAGCTACCTGCTTCCGGCCACCGGCCACCAGCCAGCGACCCCCTTTCCTCCGAGGAAGACGACAGCGTTCAAAACCCGTCATCCGAAGACGGTTGACTGGCGACCGTCTGCTGGCGACTGGTAGCTGGCGACTGGTAGCTGGCGACTGGTAGCTGGCAGACGGGGTTCAGCTCGGGTTCGCCGTCAACATCGCCTCGAGTGTCAGCGTCTCGCCGTCGCGCTCGACCGTGAGGGTGACGACGTCGCCGGCCTCCCGATCGCGGATCCGGGCCGCCAGATCGACGATCCCGGTCACGGGCAAGCCGTCCACGGCGGTTACGAGGTCATCGACTTCGAGACCGGCTGCCTCTGCGCCCGAACCCGGGGTCACTTCGACGATCACGGCGCCGGCCGCGGACCCGGTGGGCGCGTTGTCCCCGCGAACGCCCAGGAACCCAGGGACGAACTCGCCGCCCGAACGGATCGCCTCCGCCACCCGATACGCCCGATCGATCGGCACCGCGAACCCAACCCCGTCGGACGCACCCGATTCGGTGAAGATCGAGACATTGATCCCGATCACGCGTCCGTTCCGATCGGCAAGAGGCCCGCCGGAATTTCCGGGGTTGATGGCGGCGTCGGTTTGGAGCATCGAGCGCGGGACACCCCCGATGGGGCTGTCGAGACTCCGATCCACGGCGCTCACGATGCCCGATGTGACGGTGGAATCGAGTCCCCAAGGGCTCCCGAGGGCGATCGCCACCTGGCCGACCCGGGGCCGGTCACCCAGGGCGAGGGGAGCCGCCACCAACGATCGGTCGGTGGTCCCGAGGTCGACTTCGACCACCGCGATGTCATTGGTGGTGTCGGTGCCGATGACTTCCGCATCGAGCACGGTGCCGTCGTACAACCGCACCTCGACACTCACAGCGCCCTCGACCACGTGAGCTGCGGTGAGGACGTATCCGTTGGCGTCGTAGATCACACCCGAGCCGACACCTCCTCCGATGGAACCGGCCACCCCCCGCACCTGGATCTGGACGATGCTGGGAAGCAGCGCCTCGGCCACGTCGGCGATCGGCTCGTCGGTGTCGAAGGTCGAAGGGTCCCCAGCCGTGGCCGGTGGTTGCACCGGGTCGGTCGTGAACGTGACGTCGCTGACGGTCACCGAGGTCGTCGTGGTGGCCGGCACCGGCGCGGACGTGAACAGATATCCGATGCCCACACCCGATCCGAAGAGCGCTACGACACCCAGGAGGGCCGACCAACGCGAGGCCTTTCGCCGGGCGCTCGGCTCCGGCTGCGGGGATTCGGACATGTCACTCATGATGGTCTCCTGCGACTCCTACACAAACCTGACTCCACCCGACTTTGCCGGATGCGAGCTAAACGTCCGGTAAAGGAGCTCAGAGGTCACCGAGTCGGACCGAGACGGGTGGCATCTGGGGAACGACATCCACCGGAGGAATGAAGAGCACCACAACGGTCCCTCCTCCAACCCTCGGAACCATCTCAACCAAACCACCGTGTGCCTCGGCCACCCGCTTGACGATGGCCAGCCCGAGCCCGGGACTGGCCCGCAGGAAATCGGGATCGAATCCCGGTCCCCGGTCGGCCACCGCCACATATCCCCACTCGCCCTCCCGGCCGGCCACAACCGCCAGGGGACCTCCGGCGGCGTCGATGGCGTTCTCGATCAGGTTGCCGACCGCCCGCTCCAAAGCCGGCCGGTTGCCGTGCACGACGACCGAGCCCGATCCTTCATAGGGTTCGACCTCGATCCGGGCCCTGGCCTCTTCGGCCAGTTCGGAGGCCAAAAGGACCAGATCGACCTCGGTCGACTCGCTCGCCCCGGCCTCGAAACGCGCAGATGTCAACAACGAGTCGATCATCTCCGACATTCGCTCCCCGGCCTTGACCACCACCGCGGCCGTGGAACGCCAGTCTTCGACGTTCGCCTGTGGGTCGTCGAGTGTCACCTCCAGGTTGGACCTCATGACCGCCAAGGGCGTGCGCAGATCATGGGAGGTCTGCGCCAGGAAGACCTTTTGCTGGTCGAATGCCCTCTGGAGCCGATCGAGCATCGCGTTGAAGGTGGAGGCCAGCTGTCCGAGCTCGTCGTCCGGAACCCGAACCTCGATCCTCCGACTGAGGTCCCTGGCCTGAATGTCGTTGGCAACCCGGGTCATCTCGCCCAGCGGTCGGAGCGTGCGCCCGGCACTCATCCAGCCCATCACGACGCTGACGACGAACAACACGCCCAGCGACACGAGCACCATGAGGGTGACCCGATTGAGAATCAGCTGCCGATAGACGGCCTCCACTGACTGCACTTGCTCGGGGGTCACCTGCCTGGGAACGACGAACACCCGCCCTCCGACGCGCATCACTTCGCCTTCGACGCGGTAGCGGGTGATCGTCTCGCTCTGGAGGTAGGAGCGAAGGACGAGGTACACCGCTCCGATCGCCACGGCGCCGGTGCCGAAGACCACCGCCGAGGCGGTCAGAGCGAGCCGGAATCGAACCGAGCGGACGAAATGGCGCAGCGTCATCGCCTGCCAGGCTAGGGACGCCTCACTAATCGGCAGGTAAAGCGGTACGGAGTACGTACCCGCGGTTGGGAACGGTCTCGATCAGCGATGGCGGACCGAGTTTCTTCCTCAAATTGGAAACCGTGACCCGAACCGTGTTGGTGAACGGATCCGCCATCTCGTCCCAGCAGTGTTCGAGAAGCGTCTCCTGACTCAAGACGTGGTCGGGCCGTCGCAGAAAGAACTCCAGCACTGCGAATTCCTTCACCGTGAGATCGAGCCGGTTTCCGTCCCGTTCGGCGAGGAACCGGCTCGGGTCCAGCCGTACCCCTGCGACCTCCAGCACCGGGGCACCCTCCTCGGCGTCGCGGCGTAGGAGCGCCCGCACTCGCGCCTCCAATTCGGCAAAGGCAAACGGCTTGACGAGATAGTCGTCGGCCCCGGCGTCGAGTCCATCCACCCGGTCAGACACGGCATCGCGGGCGGTCAGCATGAGAATGCGCGGGCGGACTTCGGTGAACATCGCCACCTCCGAGTTCGCCACTGCCCTGCACAGATCGAGTCCGCTGCCGTCCGGCAGACCCCAATCGAGAATGAGGAGGTCGTACTCGGCTGAAGCAATCTTCTGCTCCGCTTCGACGACGCGGGCGGCACCGTCGACGGCGTGCCCGCGCCGGCGCAGGCCTCGAATCACCGCCTCGGCGAGATCCACTTCGTCCTCCACGACCAGAATGCGCATCGCACAATCATCGCCGGACGGATCCGCACCGGGCAAGTGCCCACCCGGGACCGACGATCGCAATCCACCGAGTCGCCGAATCGAACGCCGATCGAAAGACGGCCCCGGCCATCTACCCTGCCTCCCGAATGCTCCACCCTGCCGACGCCAAAGCCTTTCTCTTCGACCTCGACGGTGTACTCACGCCAACCGCTGTCGTTCATCGGGCCGCCTGGAAGGAGACATTCGACGCGCTCCTCGACCGCCTCGACCAGAGCCGCGGATTCACCGAGGAGGACTATCTGGCGTACGTCGACGGCAAGCCTCGCTACGACGGTGTCCGCAGCTTCCTCTCCTCCCGCAACATCGATCTGCCCGAGGGATCGCCCGACGATGCGGGCGGACTCGAGACGATCCAGGCCGTCGGCAACGCCAAGAACCGCGCCTTTCGAACCGTTCTCACCCGCGACGGCATAGATCCCTATCCGGGTTCGCTTGCCTTGATCGATCTCCTGGACGAGCGGGGCACACCCTGGGCCGTGGTCTCCTCGAGCGCCAACGCAACGGACGTCCTCGATGCCGCCGGGTTGGCCGGCCGGCCGCAAATGGTGATCGACGGGATCGTCGCCGCCCGCGAGTCCCTTCCCGGCAAGCCCGACCCGTCCACCTTCCTGGCCGCGTCATCTCTGCTCGGCCTCCAGGCTTCCGACTGCGTGGTGGTCGAAGACGCGATCTCCGGGGTGGCGGCGGGCAGGTCCGGAGGCTTCGGGCTGGTGCTCGGAGTTGCTCGGGAGGTCGATCCGGGCGAGCTCGTGGCAGCCGGAGCACACCGGGTCGTTTCAGACCTCTCCGAAGTGGTCGAGGACCTCCGGTGAAGAGCCCGCGCACCGACCTCCCTCCCGACATCTACCCGGATGATCCGTGGCAACTCGTCGAGGACCGCTGGGCCCCACGCTTCGTGTACCTCACCGAGACGATCTTCGCCCTGTCCAACGGCAATCTCGGGATCCGGGGAACGCTCGACGAAGGTCGACCCGTCCACGCGTTCGGTACATTCCTCAACGGCTATCACGAGACCTGGCCGATCGTGCACCCCGAGTCGGCCTACGGGTTCGCGCACACCGGACAGACGATCGTCAACATCCCGGATGCCGGGACGATCGAGATCGAGGTGGACGGCGAGCAGCTGGGCCCGGATGCCTCCACCTCATTCAAGAGATGGATCGACTTCAGGACCGGTGTCCTCGAGCGGCGGACGACCTGGAGTACGGCTTCCGGAACAGAGATCCGGGCATCCCACCGCCGACTCGTGTCGCTCGCACGAGCAGACACCATCGCGTTCCAGGTATCACTCGAAAGTGATCGCCCGGTGGACATCCGGATGAGATCGCTGCTAATCAACCGCCAGGATCTCGAAACCGATGCCGAAGAGGTCCACGATCCTCGCCGCGCCTTCCACTTCGATCGCCGGGTGCTGGAACCGGTGGCGGCCGGATTCGACGAGCTGAGGGTGGTCCAGACCTGGACCACGTCGGCATCCGGGCTCCCACTGGTCACCGCCGTCGACCACTTGGCGAATGGCATCGACGCCGAGATCACTCAGATCAGAAACACCGACGTTCTGGGCTTCGAGCTCAGCGGCCGGATCGAGCCCGACCGGCCCGTCGGGCTCACCAAATTGGCGGTCTATCGCACCGGCGATCCGCAGCCCTCCCGAGAGATGGCGGCTGCCTCTCTCGATGCCGCTTGCGCAGCTGGGTTCGACACGCTCGTGGCCGAACAGCAAGCAAGCCTCGGGGCCTTTTGGGAATCCTCCGATGTCGAGGTCGACGCCGGCCCAGAGATCCAACGGGCAATTCGCTGGACACTCTTCCAGCTCCATCAAGCCAGCGCCCTGCTCGACGGGAGGTCGATACCCGCCAAAGGCCTGACAGGCCAGGCATACGACGGCCACTATTTCTGGGACACCGAGATCTACGTGTTGCCGTTCCTCGCCGCCACCAACCCGGCGGCGGCCGCGGAGATCCTCAGATTCCGCCACAGTCTCCTCCCGGCTGCCCGGAGGCGGGCGACGGAGCTGGCACAAGATGGAGCGCTGTTCCCGTGGCGAACGATCACCGGCGATGAGGCATCCGCCTACTTCCTCGCCGGGACCGCCCAATATCACATCAATGCGGACATCGTCTATGCCCTTCGGCAGTACGTGTGGATGACCGGCGACGAGGACCTGCTCTGGGAGGTGGGCGTCGAACTCGCAGTCGAAACCGCCAGGCTCTGGCATGATCTCGGGTTCTATCGGGCCGGCCGCTTCCACATCTACGGGGTGACCGGACCCGACGAGTACACCGCCCTCGTGGACGACAACGCCTACACCAACGCCATGGCGCGGATGAACCTCCGGTATGCATTCGACGTGGTGAGCGAGTTGCGAACCCGGGATCGGGAGCGCTTCGAACAGCTCCGTCGTGACCTCGAGATCGGCGACGACGAGCCAACGGAATGGCGGAAGGCGGCCGACGCCATGTACGTCCCGCACGACGCCGAGCTCGGTATAACTCCTCAGGATGCCCACTTCCTCGAGAAGGAGGTCTGGGACTTCGAAGGAACCCCGGCGTCGGCCTATCCACTCCTGCTCAACTTCCATCCCCTCGTCATCTACAGGTTCCAGGTGTTGAAACAGGCCGATGTCATCCTCGCCGACTTCCTGCTTGGAGACGAGTTCTCCCCCGACCTCAAGCGTCGCAACTTCGAGTACTACGACCCGATCACCACCGGCGACTCGTCACTGTCGGCCTGCGTGCAGGCGATCATGGCCGCCGAGGTCGGGCAATCGGGCCTCGCGATCGAGCACTTCTCGCGGGCGCTCTTCATGGATCTGGCGGACCTGGCGGGAAACACCACCGACGGGGTTCACATGGCCTCGGCCGGCGGCGTGTGGCTGGCCCTCACGTCGGGTTTCTGTGGTCTCCGACTGGTAAGGGGGGACCTTCACCTGTCGCCGAGGCTTCCGACCACCTGGCGCGGCCTCCGCTTCAGGATGACGTACCGCGGGACCCTGATGCTGATCCACGTCGTCCACGACCGGATGAGTGTCGAAGCCCGGGGAGGATCGGTCTCGTTCGTGCTCCCGTCCGGACCGGTGAGTCTCGCTGAGGGCGAACGGCGAGATTTCGACACATCCGGATGGAGTGAATCAAGCGGCTGAGGCCGTGAACCTCAACTCGACGGCTTCGTTGTCGAAGATCAGCCGGTATTCGACACCGTTGCGGGCAGAGAGCCCGTCGACTCCGACCAGGGCTGGGTTCTCGACGTCGAATCCCATCGCCGCCAACAGGGCCTTCCGCTCGGGTCCGCTCAGATTCGGATCCACGGCAGCGATCATCATCCCCATCGCCTGGATGCCGAGTACGTCGGAGTCCGTGGGGCCGGAGGGGTCGATGAGGAGACTGATCTGGTCGATCGATCCGCCGTCGCCGACCGAGCCAACGGCGGCGATGTACGGAGTCAGTTCGAACTCGAAATCGCCGGGAAGCAAGGAAGGCAAACGCAACACCGGGTTGAACTCGTCGGCAGTGTCATTCCAGCGAGCGACGAATTCCGGTGCACTCAGCTCGAACGCCGTCGGCTGGGGCGGAATGGTGGTCGTCGGGACTGCCGTCGTGGTCGGTAGGGCGGTCGCCGGCGGGGCGGTGACCGATGGCACCGTAGTGGCGCCGGCAGCCAGGGTGGTCGCGGGTGGGGTATCGGGATCCGATGAGACGAGGAGCTGGAACGCCAGATAGCCGCCGAGTCCAAGACCTCCAAGGAGGATCACAGCTCCGAGGAACAGGGCGGCTTTCTTGAGCCGACTGGGCAGCTCGGATGCCTTGGAGGACGAAGAGCGCAGGGAGCGTTGGGCCTCGAGAATGGTGTCGGCAACGGTGGTGCCGGCGAACTCGGCCGGCTCCGCGTGCTCCCGGAGTGCATCCACGGCCGCCGCCAGGGCGGCGGTGTCGGAAACCGGCTCGGCCGGAGCCACCCCGGCTGAGATCGCTTCGAGGTCGATGCCCTCGGAACCAGCCGAAAGCTCATCGGAGCCGTCCGCAGGCCCGGGCGGGTCGTCAGCCGCCCGCGCGGTGGCCGGATCGATACCTGCCGGGGACGGGGGCGGCGATGCCGCCACTCGACGCCGGCTCAGGCGCTGCCCGAACGATCTTCTGAGCTCGCTTCCGTCGTCATCGTTTTCGGTCCCGAGCGACTTGATACGGTCGGTCAGCGACGCCTCGACCGGCGCGCGATCGTGCTCTTCGGCGCCGTCACCGGCGGAAGTATCGTCGGTGTTCTCGATGACCTCCCCTGCCGGAGCATCGATGACGGACGGGGCAGGATCCTCGCCCACGGCGGCTTCGTCGGCTATTTCGGAGCCGGGCGAGCCATCTGCACCCGATTCATCGGAACCGATGAGTTCCGACTCTTCCGGGGTGCCCTCGAACTCGACCACCGGGTCATCTTCGGCGCCACGGCTCTCCCCCTCTCCATGGTCGGATCCGCCTACATCGGCGGACAGGCCGTCATTGGCCTCGTCGGCCGCATCGGGTTCGAGCAACTCGTCCGCGTGGTCGTCTACTTCTGCTTCCTCCCCGGCCTCTTCGACTTCTCGGGGGGTGTTCGGTAGAAAGCCCAGATCGACCTCCGCCACCGTGTCGAGATAGCCGGTGCCGACGCCGGCGTCTTCCGGTCCTGGATCGATCTGAATCTCGCTGCCGGGGTCGCCGGCGAGGGTCACATCGATCTCGAAGGGTCCCGATCCGTCGAGCGGGACAGGCAACTCTGGTGCTGCAGAAGACAGGTCGGGCTCAGCCCTTGACGTGTCGGCCGACTGCGTGACAGGCAACTCTGACTCCGAGTCAGGGAGGTCAGGTTCGGCCCAAGCGGTGTCGGAGGCCGGCGCCGGAACAAAAAGGCCGGCCAGCGTGCCGGCCGCAACGTGCTCGACGACCTCACCGAAACCGGCCACATCGTCGGGCTCGAAATGGACGGCATCACCGTCTTCGCCGATGTCGAACCCTTCATCGCCGGCTCGCTCCAGATGGCATCCGTCGACCGGCCAAACGGCGATCTCGGTCGAACTCGATGTCATGCGGATCTGGTCGCGCTCGACGACCACCTCGACTTCAAGGGGGTCGCCGTCGCCACTGATCACGCGACCTGCGAACGTTTTCGATTCCGTCATCACTCCAAACCTGTTTCGGCACCGGGGCGGGTTGCCTTTATCGAAGTATGCAGCAACGGGTCACGCAAGCGGTGGATTCACCAGCAGGAAGAACTCGCATTCCAATGCGACCACCCGCCGCCGTCGTACACCAGCCAGGCGGCAACAGCCACGTTGGCGACCGGGTCGAACACGTCGCTGCCCGCCCAACCTGCCTTCGCCGAGCGCTTGGGCCAGGCAGAGGCCAGGTGCTGGAAGAGCCCTGAAGCGGTGGAGCGAGGGTTCTTGGCGGCGGCTCGACCGCGGGACTCGCAGCGGATGATCCGGATGGCCCGGTCTATGTCTTCCGGTGCGAAGAACCAGGACACGAGCGGCCGCCAATCCTCCGAGGATTCGACGTGCACCGGGACGAGGTCATATGGACTGGGCGGCGCCGGTGGAGGCGGGGTCCGGAGCTGACCAGGAAGGCAGACCGAGCCTGCATTCGGGGGGTCACACCCGCCGAGGAGATCGGGAGCTTCGGCCACCGGAACCGGGAGAGACGGGGCGAAGACGGCAGCATCTGACTCTCCCAGCGCAACCGGCTGGAGATGACTGCGGGATGAAGTGTGCCAGGCCCCACCGGTGCCGATCAAGGCGACCAGGGTGAAGAGCCCGATGAGGTATGACGCGAACGCGCGCACAGAAGCCTCGCTTTGTGGGGGGGGTGCCGGCGAACCGCCGACGGGGCAGAAGGTAACCAGATCCTGCTCGCAAATGCAAGCACAGGAGGAGCTCCCGCGAACGCAACGGTCAGTTGACGGGCTGGACCCTGAACAACACGGTCGAGAAACCGGGAACGAATCTGATCGAGAAGTGGTTGCCGCCCCAGTCGACCGCAGTCTCCTCCGGGTCCAATTGTGGGTTGGCGGGATCGACCCCCAGTGCCTCCAGGATGGCCCTCCGCTCGGAGGACCCGGCGGCAGGGTCGACCGCGGCGATGGTCAGACCCCAGATGGCGATCGCAGAACGGTCGCTCGAAGCGGGCCCGCTGGGGTCCACCGACACCACGACCGTATTCAGCGTCCCGTCGTCGGTAACGGTGCCCTGGACATAGATCCAGTCGCTGATTGTCTGGTCAAACCCGTTCTCGACGCCGGCGGTCGGCAGGACTGCCGAGATCCCGAGATCGGCGGCGGTCAAGTTCCATCGTTCCGCAAACTCCGCGGGTGTCAGCTCGAACCAGGGCGTCACGGGCGCCGCAGTTGCGGCGGTCGGCGGCACGGTCACCTGGGGAATATCGGGACGAGGGCGGTCCCGCAGCACCAGGAGCCCGTAGCTGGCCGCAACCAGAAACGCCGCTATGCCGGCTCCCACGAGCATCTTCCGGGTGTCGACGGCCGGAGCCGGCGTCTCTGAATCTTCGGTGACGGGAGAGGGTTGCTCGGGTGGCAGCTCGGCAGGGAGGGTCTTCACAGTCGCGATGCGATCCGCCAGGGAGGACGACACGAACCTCCTCGCCGCCAGTTCCGCGAAAGCCCCCCCGTCAGCCGGATCGAACAGCACCGCCTCTCCATCGATCGACAGATCGAACAGCCCGTTGCCACGCGGCGTCACCCGGCAATAGCGAATCGGCCACGCGCCGACGGAGGATCCGTCCGCCACCATCCGGAGGACATCGGCGCTCACTTCGAGCTCCACGTCGACTGTTTCGCCATTGGCGAGCGTCATCTGCCCGCGTTGGATGTCCACCACGACTCCACGGTACAACGCCCGTCGCACAGGTCGAGACCCACGACCGAGCGCCTACAGTCGCCACGTGGGTCTGCCAGTCGAAGTTGCCATCCCCGACCTGGAACGAGCGCTCGCCGACCACGGGCAAGCCATCCTCACGGCCCCGCCGGGGTCGGGGAAGACAACGGTCGCCCCGTTGCGGTTGCTCGACACTTATTCCCGAATCGTGATGCTCGAGCCACGTCGGGTGGCCACGCGCGCAGCGGCACGCTGGATGGCCAACACGTTGGGCGAGGAAGTCGGTCAAACCGTTGGCTACGTCACGAGGGATGACCGCCGAACCGGTCCCGCCACCCGGCTCGAAGTCGTCACCGAGGGCATCCTCACGAGGCGCCTGCAGAGCGACCCCCTGCTCACGGGTGTCGATCTGGTGATCTTCGACGAATTCCACGAGCGCAACCTCCAGAGCGACCTCGGACTCGCTCTGACCCTCGATGTCCGAAGGAGTGTGCGACCCGATCTCGCGATCCTCGTGATGTCCGCAACGCTCGACGCCCAGCGCCTGTCCACACATCTGGCCGGAAGCGGCAACCCCGCCCCGGTGGTCGAGGCCGAGGGCCTGCTTCACCCGGTAGAGGTGCGCTGGCGCCCTCCATCCAGGGGCGCCCGGATCGAGGAGCACGTCGCCATCACGGTTCGACATGCCTTCGCCGTGGATCGAGGAGACATCCTCGTGTTCCTCCCCGGGATCGGTGAGATCGAGCGAGCCCGTCGCGCCCTCGGCGACCTGCCCGCCACGGTCCATCGACTTCACGGTTCGCTGTCTGTCGACGAGCAGGACGCAGCGCTCAGTCCGGGAACACACAGGAAGGTGATCCTCTCGACCGACATCGCCGAGTCGAGCCTCACCGTCGAAGGCGTCTCCGTGGTCATAGACGATGGTCGCAGCCGTGTCCCCCGCTACGACCCGAGAACCGGCATGACCCGACTCACGACCGTGACGATCCCGCGCTCTTCGGCCGACCAGCGAGCCGGACGGGCCGGAAGGCTTGGACCCGGCATCGCCTACCGGCTCTGGTCCAAAATCGAGCACGCGGCCCGCAAGGCGCACGCGGAACCGGAACTCACCCAGGTCGACCTGGGAGGTTTTGTCCTCGACCTGCTGGCGTGGGGAGCTACGGCCGGCTCTCTGCCGTTTCTCGATCCACCGCCGCCGCGGAGCGTCGACGAAGCGATGACCCTGCTCGCATCCCTCGGCGCCATCGATGACGGCGGGGTCCTCACCGATCTCGGGCGCACGATGAGCAATCTGCCGGTCCACCCTCGACTCGGGGCGATGCTCGCCGGGGCAGGCGACCATCTCGAACTCGCCGCCATCCTCGCAGCCATCCTCGAGGACAGGGATCCGTTCCGCGGACCACCTCATGAGCTGCCTATCGACCTCGCCCTGAGGGCGTCGGTGGTAGCCGGCATCGGTCGGCATCCCGCGGCCGACGACCGCGGCTTGGACCGTATTCGAAGGGATGCCGCAGATCTCGTCAGACGCACCGGCATGCATGGGAGCGGCCCGATCGATCCGGGCGAATCCGGTCGGCTGCTCGCAATGGCCTATCCCGACCGGCTGGCGATTCGCCGCGGTACCCCAGGGCGATTCCAGCTGCGGACGGGGCCCACCGCATTCTGTGATGCGGGGGATGTTCTGGCGACGGAGGCGTTCCTGATCGCCGCCGATCTGGACGGGAAGCGCAGGGACAGCCGCATTCGGCTGGCAGCGGCCATCGATCCGGCCGACGTCGCCGACCGATTCGCTTCGGAGGTGTCGACCGAAACCCGCCTGGAATGGTCGGGGGATCGGTTGGTTCTCACCCGCGAACGACGGCTGGGAGGACTCGTCCTCGACTCGTCCGTCGACCGTCCCCCGCCCGACGAACGCACCGTCGATGCGTTGCTCGATCGGATCCGGACCGAGGGATTGGATCGCCTGCCGTGGTCCGACCGCGCAATCGATCTGAGGACGAGATCCACTCTTCTCCACCGCAAACTCGGTGAGCCCTGGCCGGACCTTTCGGACGCTCACCTGACTGAGACGCTCGACGTCTGGCTGGGGCCTCACCTCGTCGGTGCGACGTCGCTCGAGGACGTACGTCGGCTCGACTTCTCACGATTGGTAGCCGGTCTGATCGGGCACCTCATGCCGGATCTCGACCTGCTGGCGCCGGCTGCGATCGAACTCCCGACGGGGCGCCGCCGGCGCCTTGACTACTCGGGCGACGTCCCGGTCCTGTCGGTTCGGGTTCAGGAACTGTTCGGTTTGACCACCACTCCGGTCGTGGCAGGAGAGCCGATCGTCATCGAGATGCTCTCGCCGGCGGGACGACCCGTCCAGGTGACCCGTGATCTCGAGGGCTTTTGGACCGGCACCTGGCACGACGTCCGCAAAGACATGGCAGGTCGGTATCCGAAGCACGCGTGGCCGGCTGACCCGTCCGACCGCTGAGAGGGACGGTTCCTCGGTCCCCTGCGAACGGGCGCTTCTCGAATAGCCTCAAATCATGACGACCGGCTCGGCCCCCAGGTTCTTCGACACAAGAGCCGCCTACATGATGTTCGTCACGACCACGGACGAGAAGGTGGCGGCTGCCGAGCGAATCGGTCTCGAGCTCCGCCATATCCAGCCGCAGCAGCCGGCGCTCAGAATCTTCGACGCCGGGATGGGGGATGCTGCGCTCCTGTCGCACCTCATGCGGCAGATGCACGAGTCGTTCCCCCACATCCCGTGGCTCGTGGTCGGCAAGGAGATCAGCATCGAGGACGTTCGTCAGGCTCTGGGCCGGATGCCAGAGCGATTCCTCGAACATCCCGAGCTCGTTTGGGTGATCACAAACCTCCGGTTCGGCGAGGCCGTGGAACTGACCTCGGCCGATCAGATCGTGTGGCGCGAGGTTTCTCTGGAGGGATCGACTAGCTACGCATTCGCCGAGCAGATCAGGCGTCTGGTCCCCGACATCGCCCAAGATTGGGCGGTCGAGACGTCCTCGGTCTCCGGAAACCCGGTCTACCGCAAGCCGACGGCTCTCGTCTTGTACAGGGCGGACCGCCGTTTCGTGCTCGATTCGGTCATCCCCCGCCCCGGACACGGGCCTGCAGGATACGACCTGATCATCGCCAGCCAGGCGTATCGATCGGTGACACCGCTGAGCCGAAAGGTCTCGATGGTCGTCGCTCCACTGGCGCGGGCCCTGGCGCCTGGTGGGAGGCTGATCGGGATCCACGCCCGGGGATCCGATCCGGCCGAGGAAATCGTTCGCACCTTGTGGCCGGATCACGATCCCTTTCCTCACGACCGCCACGCCGTGGTGCGGGAAACCCGGCTTCAACTGTCCGGTCGGTCGGACCTGGAGTACCCCGACCTGTCCGACGACGAGGCACTGCTCCGCTACAGGCTGCATGCGATGCCGTCCGAGTCGGCAGAGCACATCGGCACCTCGACGATCCTCGCGGCCTGGAACGCAGCCGCCTACGTGGCGCAGATCGACGATCAGAGGTTGGCTCAGGCGATGATCGACAACGCCTACGTCGAGGCGACCCGAAAGGTGATGGATCGCCACGGTGAGATCTGGTTCAACGACGAGACCTACCTCATCATCCGCAGCTCAGAGGACGGTCCCGCACCGGTAACGTGAACCGTGACGAGGAGGAGTCCCAATGGCCGGATCGTTGGCCGATGTCTGGTTCAAGTTGACGGATCTCGAGGTCGCTCACGGCGAGGGAAGCTGGGTCTACACGACCGGCGGTGATCGGTATCTCGACTTCACGTGTGGGATCGCGGTGACCAATACGGGGCACTGCCATCCCAAGGTCGTGAAAGCGGTCCAGGAGCAAGCTGCCCGATTCCTCCACGCCCAGGTCAACATCTACACGCACGACCTGCTCAGGCCGCTCGGCGACCGCCTGGCCCAGATCACGCCGGCCTCGATCGAGAGGTTCTTCTTCACCAACTCGGGTGCCGAGGCGGTGGAGGGAGCCGTGAAGCTGGCCAAGCAGGCCACCGGGAGACCGCATGTCATCGTCGTCGAGGGCTCGTTCCACGGTCGCACATCGATGACCATGGCGATGACCACCTCCAAGACGGGGTACCGCGCAGGGCACGCTCCCCTACCGTCCGGCGTGTTCGTTGCCCCCTTCCCCGATCATTGGGCGTCGGGTGAAGACCCAGATGCCGCCGTGCGTCGCTCGATCACCGGACTCGAGTGGCTACTCAAGACCCAGACTTCCCCTGCCGAGACCGCGGCGATCGTGATCGAGCCGGTGCTGGGCGAAGGCGGATACGTACCAGCCCCAGCCGGATATCTGGAAGCCGTCGAAGCGATCTGCAGGCACCATGACCTCCTGCTCGTGATGGACGAGATCCAGTCCGGTTTTGGGCGAACAGGGAAGATGTTCGCCTCTGATCATCATCAGATCTCGCCCGACATCATGACCATGGCGAAAGGAATTGCATCCGGCTTTCCGTTCGCTGCCATCGGAGCCCGCGCCGAACTGATGGATCGGTGGCCGGTTGGATCACATGGCGGCACCTACGGGGGGAACGCGATGGGATGTGCAGCTGCACTGGCCACCATCGAGGTGATCAGCGAAGCCGGCTTCCTCGACAACGTGATCGAGCGGGGCGACCAACTTCGGGAAGGCCTCGCCCGGCTGGGATCCGAATACCCGGCGCTCACGAACGTGAGAGGACCCGGACTGATGGTCGGAGCCGATTTGGTGTCCGCCTCGGGCATGCCGGACGCAGACCGGTGCAACGCCGTGATCCGGCATTGCAGGGAAGAGTCCCGGCTCCTGCTGATGAACGCCGGCGCCCGCGGCAACACGATTCGCTTCATGCCTCCTCTCACCGTCGATCAGGAAGAAGTGGACACGGCACTCGAGGCGTTGGGCAAGGCTGTTTCGGCAACCGCCTGAGTCAATCCGATCTCGAGCCATACTCCACCTGGGGACGGTTTCAGGCTGGTCGAGGGCGCTGCGGCCGCCGGAACGAGCACCGTGGCTCCGGGGCCGTACTCGCGCTGGTCCACCTCAAGTGAGCCATCCACGACCATCACGATCCGCAGCTCTGCGTCGTTCCAGGCAACACCCACGCCACGGTGTTCGACCATGACATAGTGCGGGTTGCGGGTGAGCGTCCTCGAGCCGGCGCTCGCCTGCGGCCCGAGGATGAGCATCCCCTCGGGGTCGGCGAGGTACGACTCGGCGGCCTGCTCGACATGGAGCTCGCGCGGCCTGCGTTTGTGCTCTCCGGACCAGTCGTAGACCCTGTAGGTGGTGTCACTCGGAGTTTGCACTTCGATGGCCGTTACACCGGCACCCAAAGCATGGAGCGCCCCCGCCGGGAGGTGGAAGAACGACCCCATTTCTGCGCGGATCTGGCGGAGGCGACCCACGACGTCTGGCGTGCCGAACGAGTCCACCACCTCCTGGCGTGACCAGCCCGGGTTGGCACCGAGGTACACGACGGCACCGGAGTCCGCCCTGACCACGTACCACGACTCGGTCTTGAGCCGGGCTCCCGGGTGCCTGGCGACGAAGGCCTCCGGCGGATGGACCTGAACCGAGAGGTTTTCGGCCGCATCCAGGAGCTTGACGAGCAACGGGAACCGGCCATCCGGCGTCGCTTGGGCCGTGCCGAGCAGATCGGGACCGAACGTCGCGATCAGCCGCCCCAGGTCCCATCCCGCGAACTTCCCGCGTGCTACAAACGTCCGGCCATCCTCGACGGTCGACACCTCACCGTACGGCAGATCGGCGACCTCCCAGCTTTCGCCGACGGTTACCCCCGGCGGGACGACTTTGCCCAATTTCGCCAGCGTCGTGCCTCCCCATGGCTTCGGAGCCAGCACCGGCTGGAGCTCGAATGGCGAAAGCATCCCGCATTTCACCACATTGCTTGACCACATCGGGGTGATGCCGACGGGACTCGGCAAGGCATCGAGCTAACAGGAGCAGGACCGATGACATTCAAGGCGCTGCTGATCGACGAAGACGAGCGATCGGCCGAAGACCTCGCCTCGCTGGTCGAGGGGGGACGGCTCGGATTCGACGTGACGATTTCGAGATCCGAGGTGGATGCGATCCAATCACTCGGTTCGGCGAGCTACGACCTGCTCATCGCGGCCGTCGGCAACGACTCCAAAGCAGCCGTGCGCACGCTCGAGCACGCCGCTCAGACCTGTCCGGGAGTCGCCCGGCTGGGAATCGGCACCGATCACGTCCAACTCGGCGGCACGACAAACCACCTCGTACGCCGGCCGTTGGACGCCGAGAAGCTGCGTCGAGCAATGCTGGCCGCCACCCTTCTCGGCGACCGGATCTCCAGCGAGCGGCTCGATTCGCTCCTCATGGGCACGCTGCGGATGCCCGCACTTCCAACCGTCTACATCAAGCTCCAGGACCTGCTGCGGGGATCGGACCCCTCCCTACAGCAGGTCGGTGAGATCATTCGCACCGACCCAGCGGTCTCGGTGAAGGTCATCCAGACCGTCAACTCGGCGCTCTTCGGTCTTCGTACCACCGTGGCCGACGTGGCCCAGGCGGCAGTGCTGCTCGGAATCGACCGGGTTTCCAACCTGGTTCTGGCGGTTGCCGTGTTCGAGCAGGCGTCCAAGCTCGACATCCGCCTCATCGAAAGCATGTGGAAGGAAGCGCTCGAGGTCTCGTCTCTCGCCGGCGCGATCGCCAAGCACGAGGGTCTTGGCGCCGCTGCGGTGGAGGCTGCCAAGCTCGGGGGATTGCTCCACGACATCGGGGCGATCGTTCTGTTCCAGAACTGGAGGGACGACTATCTCTCCATCGACCCAACGGATGAAGCGGAGCGGTCACTCTTCGGTGTGTCTCACTCGGACATCGGAGGATTCCTTTGCGCGATGTGGAAACTGCCTCGCGAGGTGGTCGACGTCGTTCTCCACCACCACGTGCCGCCGGTGTCCGATGTAGTCGACCCCGTGACCGCTGTGCACGTCGCAAAGGCGCTGGTTTCGGCAGGTCATACCGCCGCAGATGCCCTCATTCACCCCGTTGTACTCGAGAAAGTCGCCACTGCCGACCGGCTTCAACTCTGGGCATCTCTGGCCGCGTGAGGTCGATGGCCGTCAGCGTCGTTCCAACCCGCTATCCTCCCGGCCCTGAAAGGCGGACAGGGTCCGCCGGGACAGGAAAGACGAGAGGCTGATGAACATCTACGTGGGAAACCTTCCCTTCCGCACCACCAATTACGACCTCGAGCAGCTGTTCGGCCGCTACGGCGCCGTTCAGTCCGCCTCGGTCGTGACCGACCGCGAAACGGGACGCTCCCGGGGATTCGGGTTCGTTGAGATGGCCGATGACGACGCCCGCAATGCGATCCAGGAGTTGAACGGCGCCGACATGGACGGGCGCAAGCTCACGGTCAACGAGGCACGCCCCAAGGCTCCACGCCGCTGACCGCCTCTCGCATTCGCTCCCACAGCCGCATCACGTGATGGTGTTCGGTGCGTTCGGCACCGAACGAGATCCGAGCGATCCAGCGACCATCGACCTCGGCTGGGGTGAGATAGAACTCGCCTGAGTCGTTTATCGCCGCCACCCAGGCTCTGGTGTGCGCGTCCACGTCCCCCGCGGCCAAGCCGGGTGGGCGATGTCGCACGCACACCGTCTGCAGGTTGGTCGGTGTCACCAACTCCCAACCGGGCTCGGCCGCCACGACGCCAGCCAGCCATCGGGCATGTTCGAGGTCTCGACGGATTCGAGCGCGAATGGCGTCGATACCGTCCAGCCGGAGCTGAAACCAGAGTTTCAGCGCCCGGAACCGGCGGCCGAGGGGGATCCCCCAATCGCGGTACTGGATGACGTCGCCGTCGGCGGCGCTACGCAGGTACGAGGGATTCGTGGCCATCACCGCTCTCAACTCGGCGCTGTCGCGCACGAAGTACAGCGAGCAGTCGAGAGCAGTGCCCATCCATTTGTGGGGGTTGATCGAGATGGAGTCGGCGGCCTCTACCCCCTCCCACATCCAGCGATAGTCCTCGAGGAGCATCACCGACCCAGCCATGGCAGCATCGACATGGAGCCAGGCGCCGAAATCGGCCGCGACGGCTGCGATGTCTGCGACCGGGTCGACGGCGGTGGTGGCGGTGGTGCCGACCGTGGCGACGATCGCCGCTGGAACCAGCCCACCCTCGATGTCCGCCCGGATCATCCTGCGAAGGACCTCCGGGCGCATGGCGAGTTCGTCATCGGTTTCGACTTGACGCAGGTTGGAGGGACCGATCCCGGAGAGCGCCACCGCCTTGGTCACCGAGCTGTGAGCCTGACCGGTGGCGTACACGACGAGCGGTCGATCGGCCGCCTGCAGCCCACCCGACGGGTGGCCAAGAGCTCGCTCTCGGGCACAGATCATGGCCACCAGCGCCGCGGTGGACGCGGTGTCGTGGATGGTGCCGCTCCAAGAATCCGACAGGCCGTACAGGACCCTCATCCAGTCGCAGACCACCGTCTCCAGTTCCGTGAGGGCCGGGGACGACTCCCACGTGATCCCGAGCTGTCCAAGCCCCGTCGACACGATGTCGGCCAGTGCGGTCGACAGTGAGGCGTTGGCCGGAAAGAACGCCAGGTAACGGGGGTGTTGGGGATGGGTCGAGGCCGGGACGATGATCGTTTCGAGGTCTGAGATGAGGGCTTCGAGTCCGTCCGGAACCTGCGGAGGCTCGGATGGGAGGGCCGCCAACACCTGGCCGGGAATGGCACCCGACCGGACCGGCAGCTCCTCGATCGCTTCCCGAAAATCGGCCACCCAGTCGACCAGCCGGTGGCCGGCGGCGCGATATTCATCAGGTGTCATCGATCGGAGCTCCTCGTGATCGTGGGCTCCGGACGGTATCAGGACGGCGTCATGCGTCATGGATCGACGACACTCGCACAGCACCGACGCCCGACGGGTGACGCGGGACGGAAGACAGCTACCGGATGGGAATAAATTTAGTGCTAAAGTGTTCGCATGGTCATGCAAACAGAACAGGTCTCACAGGCGGCCGCCGCTGTAACCCCGGCCAGAGCCTCCAGGCTACGTACCTACAACATCGTGATGGCCTTGCTCCATGCGGTCCAGGGGGTTGCGGTGCTGGCGCTCGGGAACGGCTTCACACTGCCGGTCACGGCCTCCTTCCTCTCCGGCCCTCCCGGAACCCCGAACGCCGACCCGAGTGTTCTGTTCGATCTGTCGGTGGCGGGCGGCGTGGCAGCGTTTCTCTTCCTGAGTGCCGCTTTCCACGCCATCGTCGCCTTCCCGGGTTTCAATCGATACATCGCCGGCCTCGGACTGGGTCGAAACAACTTCCGCTGGGTCGAGTACTCCCTGTCCTCATCGGTGATGATCGTCCTGATCGCCATGCTCACCGGGATCGCCGACGCTGCCGCGCTGGTGGCGATCTTTGGAGTCAATGCGTCGATGATCTTCTTCGGAGCGGTTCAGGAGAAGTACGAGTCCCCAGGCGGTTCTCTGCTTCCGTTCTGGCTCGGCTCTGTCGCGGGGATCATCCCCTGGGCTGCAGTCGGCATCTACCTGGCCTCGCCGGGTAGCGCCGCCGAACCCCCGGGATTCGTCTACGGGATCTTCTTCTCCCTGTTCGCCTTCTTCAACGTGTTCGCACTCAACATGTGGCTCCAATACCGTCGGGTCGGCAAGTGGGGTTCCTACCTGTACGGCGAGAGTTTCTACATCGGTCTCAGCCTGGTGGCGAAGTCGCTTCTCGCCTGGCAGGTGTTCGCCGGCACGCTCGCCGGGTGAACGCGTCGCGTGGGGTCCGGGTCGGCGAACGGACCTTTCGATCTCTCGATGCTCAGATCTGGTCGAGGATCGCCTTCATTCCATCGCTGTCGAAGCCGCGCAGTGTGGTGGTCCGGACATTGCCGAGCATCGCCACCTTGAGCGCCGCCGCCGTGTACGCCTCATCGGAGGGCATGTCGGCAATGGCCACCAGGTCGTAGCTGCCCAGCGTCCAGAAGATCTCTCGCACCGTGCCGCCCATCTCCTCCACCAATTCGGTGAAGGCCTCGGCTCGCTTGCGGGTGTCTTTGACGCCGCGGATTCCTTGATCGGTGAAATTGACCAAGGAGATGTAGGTATTCATCGTCACCTCTCCTCCTGTCCGATCGCCGACCCGTAGTCAAAACCTACCCGCGCGAACGCGGTCCGGCTCGAGACGCCTTGGCGTTCGACGGGGATCAGGGGGCGGTAGTGGTCGTCACCTGATCGCCGGCGGACGGTTCCGCCGGTGGCTCCGCCACCGCCGGGATCTGGCCGATCAGGATCTGCCATGCGATGTCGAGGTCGTCGGCGGCACGCACCGGGAATGCCGGCAAGGCACCCAACACCCGGTCGAGTCTCTCGACCGTCCCCTGCAGCACCTCTTGCTCTTCGCCGGTCGCGCCGGCGACAGCCGCCAAGAGGACCGCTCGAGCTGCCAGCACGTCCTGTTCGGCCAGTCCGAAGTTCGACTGGTACAGGAACAGCCGGGCCCTTCCCATCAGCTCCATCGACTTGAGGATCGCCACCTGGCGGGCGGTCTCGGCCGACCCGGCGGAAACGCCTTCCTCCAACTCGGCCGTCAGCGCATCGAGAGCCGCAATCCGGGCCCCGGAAGCCTCGATCTCCGCCTCGAGAACGGCGACCGTCTCCCCGAGGGCGGCTTGGGATACTGCCAGTTCCTGCTGAGTGGCTGCCAGTGCCTCGATGTCGGCCTCCAAGCCCGCCAGCCGGGCATCGCCGGCGTCGAGTCGGTCCTGAACCACGCCCATGTCGGCGATGTTCGCCTCGACCGGGGCGATCACCCGATCGCGCAGGATCGGCCACCCGACCCATGCGCCGTACCCGAGGCCGGCAACGACGGCCAGGATGAGCACCCAGCGCAGCAAGCGGCGAAAGAAGCGACCCGCCCGCTCGCCGAACGACGGCCCCTCGGGGGCAGGAACAGCGGTGGTCAGTTGGCCTACCTGAGTGACCGGCGCCGGGATCTTGGCAGCGTCCTCCTCGACCTTGTTCGATTCCGTGCTTTCTGCCTCGGCCATGATCGCTCGCTTTCGTGAGGGCGGCTTGCGTTGAGGCCGCGAAACACCATGGATGGTACGGCCATGCCCTCCCGGGGTGGTAATCGGCTCCCCGATCGGTCAAGACCGGGAAGCCGATTCAGCTCACTTCTTGAACGAGAAATAGGCCACGTGCTCGGACCCGTCCACCAGGAGAAGACGCAACACCCTGCAGGTGTTCGCCCACGACTTGGAGGTTTTCCAGGAGACGTTGTAGAGCCCCGTGAACGGGTCGTACGTGAGCCCGCTCGAGCCCGGATTCGAGACCTCGGCTCCGTTGGGCAGCCAGGCCAGCGTCCCGCAGTCCACCTGACGAGAACGCGGGTAGCCATCGAAGATGACGTCCAGGCCCTGGTCGCCATCCAGACCAAAACGGATCGGGACGGCGCTTCCTGCCTTGACCGTGTTCAACCCAGGTCCGATCGGCGACATGAAGCCGCTGAAGTCGAACACTCGGAGGTCGAGGCCGATGATCACGGGATCGTGATCTGACACCCGATACTGATCTGGGGCGTAGAGATCGGTGATCTGCCCAGCGCTCTTGAAGTTGGTGTTGTAGTCCAATACTCCGGGTTCGTCGGCGTTGATGTGCCATTCGGTGACGCCGGTCACCTGCGACACGATCGTCGGCGAGCCCATGGCATGGTCGAGGTAGCCCCACTGTCCGTCGAACACGAACGAGTAGGCGTTTGGCCCGAGCATGGTCTCGATGAGGTTCGCGTACCCCTTGCCCTTCAAGGCAGTGATGGGATCCTCCTGGGCGTAGGAGTTGAGGTCGCCGATGATCAAGACGTCGCGATCGCCCGTCCCCGTCGGATCTGTCGCCAGCCAGTCGGCCAGCACGTTGGCGGCGTTGGTGCGAACCACGTTGCAGTTCCCCTGACCATCGCCGTCATCCGGGGCGCTGCACGCACTCCCCTTGCTCTTGAGATGGTTGACGCTGACCACGAACCGGGCCCCGTTGGGCTGCTCGAACGCCTGCGCGAACGTTGCCCGGTTGCGGAGCACGCCGTCTCCCGCCTCGACGAAGTCGGGCGTGTTCAGTGCGGCAGTCGTGCCGACCGGCGTCACCGAACCGGGCTTGTAGATCAGCCCGACCTTGATCGCATCGGCGCCCAGCGCATTGACTTGTCCGGTGGCGGTGTCGAAGTCGACAAAGGCGTAGGTGCCTGGAGCGGTGGCCGCATTGAGCCTGTCAACCAGATCGGCGATGGCGCTGGTCGGTCCGTAGCCGTCGTTCTCGATCTCGTTCACCCCGAGCACGTCGACGTCCATCCCGAGGATCGCCGCCACCGTCTTCGGCCACTGCCGGTCGAACTCGGCTTGGGTGTCGGCGCCCCTGCAGTCGGCGGGGGCACCGCCGACACCGTTGGTGCAATTGTCGACGAGGTCAGGCAGTCCATCGAAGGTGTTGAAGTAGTTGAGCAGGTTGAATGACGCCACCTTCAGCGTGCCGCCCACATCAGATGGAGCGGGCGGACGCGCATTGGCGGCCACGAAGTTCACCGATCCGCCCAAGGCGTTGATCGGCCGCAACCGGTACGCGTTCCCGCTGGCGGCGTTGCCGGCCCAGGTGTAGGTGAGAACGCCGATCGTGTTGGTGGCGGTGTCGCCACCCCGGAGGGTGTTCGATGCGCTCAAGGACATGCCTTCCCTCCCGAACACGATCGGATCCGGGTTCTGGTTGTTGAGGGCATCGTCGAAGATGATCCGGTTGAGGTTGTTGGCCGCCTGGAGGGCAAGCGCCGGAGCTCCGGGCGCCACCACGTTGGTCGGTTGGGCGAGCCGGCTGCCCGACGACATCACCACCTGGCCGAAGCGGCCCAACTGGAAGTGCTCGGTCACGTAGAGCGTCTGCGGGAACCGGACCAGCATCCCCTCGTACTGCTCCAGGTGGGTGGCAGAGGGCACCGGCAGAGACACATCGACCGGCGACACGGACCCGGTCCCGCAGGCGACGATCGAGGTCACCGAGCTGATCTGGGTCTGATCCTGGAACTCCCCGGCGCTGCCGGACACCCGAACGACGTCACCCAGGTTCACGTTGTCGTTGTTGCCGTTGAAAACGAAGATGGCATCCGAGGTAGCGGCGTTGCCGTCACCGGTCGGGTCTTGGAGGTAGAAGCCACGAAGCGTAGGGCTGGGGCCCTCGTAGTCCCCGACCACCACACCTTGTGTGGTGACGGAACCGGTGATAGCGGCGCTGAGGCCCGAGCCCTGGATGGCGTAGGCCGGGGTAAAGGACTGCTCGCACACCGCACCGGCGACCAGCGAGATGCTGGTGGTCCCGGTCCGGGATTGAGCATCGGTGATCGTGACCGGCAGGCTCTTGTCCCCCACCACCGTCCCGACGGGCACCGTGGCCAGATGGGAGAAGGTGTTGTCGCCGGCGGTGACGTCACCATCGGTCCCGTCGTCGAAGAACACTTGGGTGGCCGACCCGCCGATCGAACTGAGGTCGGCGGTGACGCCGAGTCCGGTGCTGGTGGGGTTGGTGCCCGGGGTGACGGCAACGGTGAGCAGTGTGGAGTCCCCTAGCGGAACCGTGCTGGGGTCGGCGGCCCCGACCCCGCTCGGGTTGGTGGGACTGGCGCACGGGGAGAGCGGAGATGCGGTGTTGCGCGGCGCGGGCGATAGGACCGTGAAGTCGCTCGAGTTGTCGTCGGTGTCGGCGCAGCCGTTGCTGTTGCGAGCGGCGGCGGTGGTATTGGCCAGCGTC
>JBFHRE010000019.1:0-26709 GCA_041591895.1 Acidimicrobiia bacterium | reverse complement strand
TCCGTTCTCAACCCCCGAAGAAGCGCAATGATCCCATCGGCGCCTCCGGTACCCGCACCAAGGACGTCGACCACCAGGCCATCCGAATCGAGCACCACCCAGATCGGAACTGCCTCGACTCCCCAGGCCTCGGCGACTCCCGGCTCCGTGCAAGTCGAGCAGCTCCCATCGACAACCACGGGGAACTCGTAAGCCTCCTGAGCGACGATGGCAACGGCCGACTCCGCAACCCCGTCGATGTCCACGGCCACGAAGGTGACGTCATCGTCCATCCGGGCGTCGATCTCGTCGAGGAGTGGGAGGGCCTCCTCGATACAGGGCTCGCACCAATCGGCCCACAGCAGGACCAGCGCCGGCTTTCCCCGAAGATCCAGTAGGTGCATGGTTCCGCCACCGACAAGCGGGGCATGCCAGGACGGAGCGACCTCACCAATCGTCAGCGAGACGAGCGACTCCGGATGATCGTCGAGGTCAGTGGCCATGGTCGCCCCCGCCGGCGGCGTGAAGATGAACGTCGTGTCGTCGAACGGCGGCTCGAGCTCGATGCTCGTGACCTCGTGTTCCGCCAGTGCGCTCTTGCTCTTGAGCACCAGCCCGGTCTCGATGTCGAGCCAGATCCCGATCTGCCGGTCTTCGCAGTCGAGCCGGCGGGTGATCCTCCCGGCGATCCTCTCCTCTCCGCCCACGATGCACTCATCCCTGAAGTAGTCATCCGGAGGCATCCGGCCATCGGCGAAAACAGGTAGGAGTGCATTGTTCGGATCGAGGAGATGCATCGGCCCGAATCCGGCTTCCTGTCGGTCTCCGACCGAGTAGGTGTTCTCCATCGCCCGATAGGTGACCAACTTGCGACCGTCCCAGAGGGTCAGACTCCCGGACCCGCCACTCAGCTCGGGGTCCGAGTCCTCGACGATGTCGACCCGCCAGAGATCGACCCCGGCGAACCAGAGGTCATGCCGGAAGACACGATCTTCTCCGCCTCGAGATGGCACTTCGGCTGCGACCACTGGTCCCGCCTGCCGACCGACCAGGGTGGCCCGGAAGGCGGTGATCTGCTGGAAGGCGCTGCGAGCCTCTGTTATTGCTGCGAGAGCCGAGCGACTACCGGTGACAACTGGAAGAACGAGTACCGCAGCGGCGGCCATGGCGGCGGCGACCTGGACCAGACCCCGGGCCCTCAACATCGGCGAACCGGACCTCTCCCGGGATGCCGTGTGCAACGCAGCCAATTCTTCGAACTCAGGCGGGTTGGGAGCGCGATCTGTGATCACCGCGAACGCTTCTCGAAATGCCTGCGTCTCTCTGTCAACCGGCGTGTTCATCGAATACCCCTCTCATGTGATTACGAGCAAGGTGGAGATAACGCTTGACGGTGCCCGGTCTGGTTCCCATCAGATCGGCGGTCTCCGCCATCGTGAGCCCCTCCCAATAGACGAGATACGTCGCAGCCCGCTGTCGGGCCGGCAGATCGAGCACAGCCTGCAGCACCTCGCTGTGAGGCTCCGAGACTTCGACGGCGTCGCTCTCAGTCGAGGTCCACTGCGGCCTTCGGCGTCGGAGTGTCGACCGCGCCTCGTTCAGCACGGCTCTGAACAGGTACGGCCTCGGCTCCTGCAGGTCAGCCAGGCTCCTCTTGCTCAGCACCTTCAAGATCACCGTCGAAACGACATCTGCGGCCTCGTCGGGACCAACCAAGGTCGTCGCATACCGCACCAGGTCATCGCAGTGTTTCGTATAGATCTCTGCGTCTGCGCTCACAACACAACCACGCTCGACAGCACCGGATGGTTGCACGACATTGTCTTCGTCCCGGCCGATGTCACGATTCTCGTCTTTCATCGGACAGCCGGCCGCACGCAGCCAGCAGCCGGCTACCGGCCTCCGGCTTCCGGCTTCCGGCCAGAGTACGGGGATCAGAGCTGTCACGAACACCTCTCCCTGAGCGGCCGGGCGACGATCGAGCCGCCACCGTCAGAACCGACCGGGGGCGTGGGGCCCCAGGAGAAGGGTCCCGAGTCGCGGTCGCGAGTCCCGGGTCCCGCACGGGGACTGGTGACCGACCGGAGACTCGTGACGTCGAGGCCGATGGCCTCGACAAACCCCTTACGTCTTCGACCTCACACCCGACAGGTACCGAGGACAAGTGAAAGGGTGGCCGCCCAGGAGGGCGTCAATCACCACCCGCCAAGGAAGAAGTCTTGCGACAAGGAAGAACGCAAAGCGTTCTTCCTTGTCTTGGTTTTGGAGGCGAGATGATCGTCGGAAACGACCTGACAACCCAGGCAATCGAGTGGGCCCTTCGGGGGCTCGAGCGTCGTTCAGAGGTGTCGGCCAACAATGTCGCCAACTCCGAGACCCCCAACTTCCGGGGCTCGGCAGTCGACTTCGAGAGCCAGCTCGGAGCCGCCCTCAACGCCGGCCGCATCAGCCGTGTCGCCGAGCCGGACGTTCACCGCACCGGAGCCCTTCCGGGAGTCAATGGCAACAACGTCGTTCTGGAGGACGAACTGATCCAGATGATCCAGACCAACCTCAAGAAGAACGCCATGGTGGAGGCCTTCAACTACAAAGCCGGCCTCCTTCGGGCTGCGATGAGGATCCAGTGATGGGCGGCTTTCAGGCCCTCGACATCGCCGCTACCGGCGCCAACCTCGGCCGCACCTGGCTCGAGGTGGTTGCCCACAACATCGCCAACGTGAACACCGTCCGCCCCGCCGACCAGGAGCCGTTCCGGGCCAAGCTGGTGGTTGCCGAGGAGCGGGCCGGCGGCAACGGCGTCGCGGTGGCCGGCATGGCGATCGACGGTGCCGACCCGCAACACGTCTACGACGTCGGCAACCCCCTCGCCGACGACGAGGGCCGACTCGTCCGCCCGGTCGTGGACCTCGCCGGCCAGATGGCCGACATGATGGCGGCCCAGCGCTCGTATCAGGCAAACCTCTCGGTGATCCGCTCGAGCCGGGAGGCCTACGAGTCGGCGATGAGGTTGGGCCGATGATCTCCCCCATCTCCTCGGTGGGATCCGTCTCCTCGATCGGCTCGACGAACCCCGTCGAGAAGGCAGGGCAGGCCGGGACCGGATTTGCCGACAAGATCGGTTCAGCCCTCGAATCGGCCTCCGCTGCCGAGCAGCAGGCCGACTCGATGGCACAGGACATCGCTCGGGGTGGCTCGACCCCGATTCACGAACTCATGGTTGCCACGACCAAGGCGACCATGACCGTCGAACTACTCGCCCAGGTACGTAATCGGGCCATCCAGGCGTACCAAGAAGTAATGCAGATGCAGGTGTGAAAATGGACGTGTTCGAAGGTATCCGTCGCTCGTTCCACAATCTGAACCTCTCCCAGCGAGTGGGGGTCGGTGTCGGGCTCGTGCTCGCGCTCGTGGCCGTGGCCGGCTTCGCCAGCTGGGCCCGCACTCCGAGCTTCTCCGTGCTCTACTCGGATCTGCCTGCCAGCCAGGTGAGCCAGGTCACACAGTCGCTGGATGCAGCCGGCATTCCCTACCGTCTCGACGGCGGCGGCCGGTCGGTCCTCGTTCCTCGCAACAAGGTCTACCAGGCGCGGGCCGATCTGGCAGGCCAGGGCATTCAGGGTGAGGTGATCCCGCAGGGGTACGAGCTCCTGGACAGCCAGGGTCTCACCGTGAGCGACTTCCGCCAGCGGGTCGACTATCAGCGCGCCCTGGAAGGCGAGCTCTCTCGGACCCTCACTGCGATGACCGACATCGGGACGGCCTCCGTCCATCTCGTCATCCCGGACGAAGCCCTCTTCGCCGAGGACCAGCAGCCGGTTACAGCGTCCGTCCTGCTCTCCCCCATCGGCACCCTCGACGAATCGGACATCGAGGCGATCACCCTCCTCATCTCGTCTTCGGTCGAGGGGCTCGAGCCCAACATGGTGACAGTGGCCGACACCAACGGGACCGTCCTCCACGCCGGCGGCGACGAGACCTCTACCTCCGCGGCCGGCAACCGTCAGCTTCGGATGACCCAGCAGTTCGAGCAGGCCCTGAGCAAGGACATCACGGCCATGCTCACGACGGTGCTCGGACCCGGCCGGGCCTCGGTGGTGGTGCGGGCTCAGCTCGACTACGACGAGAGGTCGACCGAGTCGGAGACCTACACCCCGGAGACCGCCATTCCGATCCGACAGCAGAACATCGTCGAGAGCTTCAGCGGTAGCGGCTCGTCGCCGGTGGGAAGCGTCGGCGTGGACGGTGAGCCGCTTGGCATCTCCAGCGACGGCCCGGTGGATTACTCCCGCCAGGAGGACACCACGGAGTACGGCATCGACAAGACGGTCACCCGGAATATCGACGCACCCGGCACCATCGAGCGCCTGTCGGTGGCGGTGGTGGTCGATGACGGAAGCCTCACGGGCTCGAATGCACCCGACGTGCAGAACGTGACCGCGCTGGTCTCTGCTGCCGCCGGGATCAGCACGGACCGGGGCGACAGCCTCGAGGTCTCGGCTGCACCGTTTCCGAAGCCGGCCGAGGTCGAGGAACTCGAGGAGGCAACCGGCGGCATCATGACGATGATCCCGACGATCCTCGGAGTGGTGCTCGTGCTGGTCGTCGCAGTGGGCATGTTCCTGATGACGAGGGGCGGCGGATCCGAGCCGCTTCCGGCGGTGGCGGCGCCGGCGCTCGAGGGTCCCGGCTTCATTCCGGCAGGGGTCGATCCCGGTCAGTTCCAGAACATGACGAGCGACGTCATGCAACTCGTCGAGCGTCAGCCCGAAGAGATCGCCACCTTGCTTCGGTCCTGGCTCGCGGACCGTCGTGACGTTCCGGTGGGTTGATAGGGATGAGTCTCCCCGCCACCCTCCAGGATGCATCGCCGGCCAAAGCGCGAGCCGCCGCGTTGATGCTGGCGATCGGGACCGGGCGCGCCAACTCGGTGCTCGAGCATCTCAAGCCCGCCGAGGTCCGGGCGCTGGCCGAAGCCGTGGCCTCCCTGGGCGACCTCGACCCCCGGTCGCGCCAGGTCCTCATGCAGGGGGCTTTGAGCCACATGCTGTCGTCCGACCCTTCGGCCGAGGCGAGAGCCCTTCGTGACAAAGCTCGCCAGCTCAAAGCCGCCGGGGTCTCATCGGAGCCCGAGATCGACCCCGAGCGCCCATTCGAATTCCTCGAGAAGGTCGATACCGAGCAAGTCGTTCGGTTTCTCATGTCCGAGCACCCTCAGACGGTGGCAGTGATCCTGAGCGCTCGCCCACCTGAGTTCGCTTCCAAGATCCTGGCCGAGTTCGACTCCCACATCGCCGGAGACATCGCCTTCCGGATCGCGACGATCGGCCGGACCCCGGCCGAGGTCGTCTATCACATCGAGCAGGTGATTCGTCAGCGGCTGACCGAAGCCGAGGACGAGACGGTCGACGAACGTGATGGAGCCCGAGAGCTGGCGGCAATCCTGAACCAGGCCGGCCGCGACTTCGAGGACAAGGTGTTGGAGCATCTGGCGAAGACCGATCCCGAGTTGGCCGAACGCGTGAAAGCCCTGATGTTCGTCTTCGAGGACATCGTTCTCCTTGATGACCGGGCGATCCAGCAGGTGCTGCAGAACGTGAACTCGGCAACTCTGGCCCTTGCCATGAAGGGGGCGGGCGACGAGGTGAAGGACACCATTCTCCGCAACCTCTCGGAGCGGGCGAAGGACGCCCTCAACGAGGAGATCGACCTCCTCGGCGCCGTCCGGAAGCAAGAGGTGGAGGATGCTCGCACCGGAGTCGTGGCCCAGATTCGGGCACTCGAGGAGGCGGGAACGATCACGATCAACCGCGGCCAAGAGGGGGACCTCGTTGAGTAGCGTCCTCAAGTCCTTCACGATGAGCCCGGGGGGTCAGCTGATCGGACACGGCGTCCAGGTGGTGGATCCGTCCACGCGACAGGCGCTGGAAGATGCTCGCCAGGACGGCTACGAGGTCGGGTTCGCCGACGGGATGAATGCCGGTGCGGGATCGATGGCTGCGCTCGAGGCTCAGACCGTCGAGCGGCTCGAGCGGGCAGTGCAAGACGTCAGGGCCCATCTGGAAGAGCTCCACACCGCCGCCAATCGGAGGGTCCTCGGGCTCGTGTTCGAGCTGGCCAAGACCGTCATCTCGCAGGTCCCGGAGGGTGTGGCCGAGAGCCTCGAGACCCGGTTGTTCGCCGCCCTCGACCAAATGGATGACGAAGACATCCGCATCCGTCTGTGTCCGGAGGACCATGCGCAGTTGGCGCATCTGTTGCCGGCATGGGCGAATCCGGTCATCGACCCCTCGCTCGGTCGCGGCGACGCCATGATCGACGGCCGCTGGTCCCAGGCCGATCTCCGACTGGAGACCGCCTGGGCGGCGCTCCTCGGGAGCGAAACATGACCTTGCTCCTTCCCACCCGGATCGAGGGCAGCGTTGCACGAGTCGTCGGCCAGGAGATCACGGTTCGTGGACTCCGCCTTCGTCTCGGGGATTCGCTGTCGATCGCCGCCGCCGACGGCAACCGGATCGCCGAAGTCGTGGCCGTCGATCCCCTGGGTGCCACCGCCCTGGTGTATGGGGACACGTTCGGTCTCGGACGGGGGGACCGCGTCAACCGGCTCCCCGAGACGCCGGGCGCGGTGGTCGGCGAGGCGCTCCTCGGACGAGTGGTAGATGCCCTGGGCCGACCACTCGACGGCGGTGCCCCGATCACCGGTGAGCCGGTGGATCTCGACCTCGCAGCACCCGAAGCCCTCTCACGCCAGCGGATCAACCGACCGATGGGAACCGGGGTGCGGGCCATCGACACCTTCTGCACCCTCGGCCGAGGTCAGAGGGTGGGGATCTTCGGAGGGTCGGGGGTCGGGAAATCCACCCTGCTCGGCATGATCGTTCGAGGATCGGCTGCTCCTGTCACCGTCCTCGCCCTGATCGGAGAGCGCGGTCGCGAAGTCCGTGAGTTCCTCGAGGATGAGCTAGGCCCAGAGGGCCTGGCCCGCTCGGTCGTGGTCGTCGCCACCTCTGATCAGCCGGCCCTTCTGCGGTTGCGCGCCGCGCGATTCGCCACCCGCATCGCCGAGTGGTTCGCCGACGGCGGACAGGACGTCACCCTGATGATGGACTCTGTCACCCGGCTGGCGATGGCCCAACGGGAGATCGGCCTCGCCGCGGGGGAACCCCCCACATCACGGGGCTACACCCCTTCGGTCTTCTCTCTCCTCCCCAAGCTGCTCGAACGTTCCGGGCCTCGCTCCGAGGGAACGATCACCGGCATCTACACCGTGCTGGTCGAAGGCGACGACATGAACGACCCGATCGCCGACGCGGTGCGCGGAATCCTCGACGGGCACATCATCCTCGACCGCTCGCTGGCGGTCCAGGGCAGATACCCCGCCATCGATCCACTGTCCAGCCTCAGCCGTCTCACCGGCAAGCTGTGGAACGACCGCCAGGAGCATTTGGTAACCGTCACGCGAGAAGCCCTTGCCGCGGCGGCAGATGTTCAGGAACTGGTCGAGGTGGGCGCCTACGTGCCCGGCTCCAACCCGAAAGCCGATCGGGGTCTCCGGGCGGCTCCGGCGATCGTCGATTACCTCACCCAGCACTCCGGGCAACTCACGCCCTATGGAACCGCCTGGGATCTCCTCGAATCGGTATGTGCCGAAGGGGGGCTTGCGTGAGGGATCTCTCCAAGATCACCCGGCTCCGGGCCATCCGCGAGAAACAGGCCCGAGCCGATCTCGGCAATGCTCGCTCCTCCGAAGCCGCAGCCCGAGAGGCAGAGGCGGCCACGGCCGAGGCTCACAAGGAAGCCCTGTCCTCGCAGGAGGGAGGGAATGTGCATTCTCTCCAAGCGGCTCACCTGGCGCGTACCGCCACGGCCGAGGACTCGGCCTTCGCCGCCGCCGAACGGGCCCTCAGCGAGCAGCGCACACGGGCAGCACGTGGTGCCTGGCAGCGGAGCGTCCAGGACCTGGACATCGCTGAGAACCTCGACGAACGGCGCCGACAGAACCTGGCCCTCACCGCCCGCCGAACATCCGATCGGATGCTCGACGAGCTGATGACGATGAGGAGGAAGCGCCGGTGACAGGCATGACCGCCGTCATGGGCCGGATCGCCCAGATCGCCAACGTGGTCGCGAGCCCGAGGACCGCCGGCGGTTTCGCCGGGGTGCTGGCTGCGCACGTCGACGTTTCACCGGCCCAGTACTCGGCAACCCGGCCGTCTGGCCTGGCGCCTTCTGTTTCGCTCACCGCAGTCGGCACGACGCCCAACAATCCAGCATTGCCACCCGCCGCATGGCAATGGATGACTTCCATCGACCGGGCCGCCCGCGCCGAGGGGGTCGATCCGAAGCTGCTGACGGCGCTGGTCTGGACGGAATCCTCGTTCTCACCAACCGCGGTGTCGCCGGCGGGCGCCATCGGACTCACGCAGTTGATGCCGCAGACGGCCGAGATGCTCGAAGTCGATCCGTATGACCCGGAGCAGAACCTGCGGGGTGGGGCCCGATTCCTACGCCACATGATGGACCGATTTGGTCGTGTCGACCATGCGCTGGCCGCATACAACGCCGGACCCACCCGCATCGCGTCCACCTTGTCCGCCGGCGAGCCGATCACTGTCGGCGCCGACTACGCCCAAACCGTCATCGATCGGTACCACGCCCTAGGAGGAACCCAATGAATCTCACCGGACTGCTGCCGGTACCCACCCCGGCCGACGCCGGCGCCACGGGCGCGCCGACCGCCCTCCCCGGGTTTCCGGATCTGGTGGCGGCGCTCCTCTGGGGCAGCGACGTCGTCTCGCCGGAGGTGCTCGGCGAAGACCCCGGTTCCCGGCCGGGCGACGGGGGGGAACTGCCCGATTCCGCCGGGGACGAGGCGGGGAACGGACGCGACCCCGACCAAACCGGGATCACCACGGTGCATCCGTTGCTCGTCGCCGAGGCGATTCTCCGTCACCCCGATCTCGGGTCGACCGGGACCGCGCAGGACCCCGCCGTGCCGGTGTCGCTTTCATCGGGCCCACTGGCATCGACTCCCAGCGAGCCGGCAGTCGATTCCGACCCGTCGCCGGCGGGCGTCGGGCCATCCGGGGTGGACACGGCCGCGAAACCAGGGCCCAAACCCCGCGACACAGCCCACACCTCGCCCCGTCCCGAAGGACTCGAGATCGCCAGCCAAGCGGTGAGGGCCGAGGCTCCAGCCCACGGGCTGAGGGCGCGACTGTCAGGGTCCACATCCGATTCGGCCGCGGCATTCGCTTCCCGAGAGCCCAAGCCGCCGGCGAAGACCTCCGGCACCGAGCCCGTACCTCCGGCCGCCGTTACGGTGGACGCCTCCGGCTCACAGCCGGAGCTCGCCTCCGAACTCGGAGCGGCGCTTGCTGAGGTTGCCGGGGGCGTCGATCCCGACCCGAGGACCGGATCCGAGGAGGTGTCGAGCCATGTCCTCGACCACCGACGCGCGGAGACGGCCCAAGCCCACGCGGTGGAGCCTTCTACTCCCGAGCGATCGTCCGACCCGGCGCCGCGCCTCCTCTCGGCCGCCGCCCATCGTGTAGAGCAGGCCATCCGGCGTCTCGAGAACGCTCCTCCGCCCAACGTCGTCACCTTCACAATCGAAGAGCTGGACCTGAGACTGACGGTGGCGTTGCGGCCGGATGGAATCCACTTGTCGAGTCCCGGCCACCAGACCGACGCCGGACTGATCCGGTCCCTCGAGAACGCGCTGGCGGCGCGCGGTTTCGATCTCGCCCAAGGTGATCGGGGCCGTAGAGAACACGAACGCCCTGAAGCGCCCTGGCGCCCCACCACCCAACCGACGCGAGCCCGCCGGACACCTACCGCCGAAACGAGATTGTGAGGAACCCGAGATGATCGACTCGATAGGAACGACACCGACCCAGGGCTCCACCGGTTTTGCCGGCAGCTTGGGAGGACTTGGTGGAGACGCCTTCCTCAAGCTCCTCGTCGCCCAGCTCAAGTATCAGAACCCAATGGAACCGAGTGACGGGACCCAGCTGATGCAGCAGACCGCCCAGTTCACCCAGGTGGAGACTCTCCAGCAGCTCGCCGCCACCCAGCAGCAGCTGATGGGGATCAGTCAGTTCTCGCTCGCCGTCGGCCTGAGCGGCAAGACCGTAGAGGCGATCACCCCCTCCGGCGCCCGGGTGTCGGGCGAGGTCGGAGGGATTCGCTTCACCGCCGACGGACCGGAGCTCGAGATCGACTCGCACTGGCTGCCGATCAAGAACGTCGTGGAGGTGCAGCCGACAAACGATTGACCTCGGTCGGTTTCGACCGACAGAACCAATAGGGAGCCGAAGGACCGGCACCCCACACCCCCCATGGATGGACCCCCGACAGGGAGGTACCCAAACCATGATGCGCTCGATGTTCGCCGGAATCTCCGGCCTCAGATCCCACCAGACGATGATGGATGTCGTCGGCAACAACATCGCCAACGTCAACACGGCCGGCTTCAAGTCTTCGGTCGTCACGTTCCAGGAGACGCTGGCTCAGACGATTCAGGGCAGCGGCTCGCCCACCGCCAACATCGGCGGCACCAACCCGCTCCAGATCGGGCTCGGAGCCCGGATCGGCGCCATCAGCGGCGTGTTCTCCCAGGGCGCCAGCCAGGTCACCGGGCGAACCACCGACCTGGCCATCCAGGGCGACGGCTTCTTCATCCTCGACACCGCCGGTGCCCGGACCTACACGCGGTCCGGCAACTTCAACTTCGACGGCGCCGGCAACATGGTCGCAGGGGGCGGTGGCCGGGTCGTCGGTTGGGTGGCCGATGCGCTCGGCAACGTCGACTTCTCCAAGCCCGCCACGCCGATTCAGCTCCCGCTCGCCCAGGTGATCGACCCGGTGGTGACGAGCCGGGTCCAGCTCGGTGGCAACCTGCCGGCCGGCATCGCGATCGGCCAATCGTCCGTGACGACAATCGACATCTTCGACTCCTTGGGCAACAGCCACGAGATGGTCGTGACCTTCACGAAGAACGCCGCCAACGACTGGACGCTCTCGGCATCGATCGGCGGATCCCCGGCCACGCTTTCGTCGACGGCGGTGACCTTCAACGGCGCCGGCCAGTTGACCAGTGCACCCTCGGTCAACGTCTCCGGGATCACGCCGCCGGGCGCCTCACCGCTGTCGTTCGACATCGACTTCGGGACCAACACCCCGCTGGTCCAGTTCGGCGGTCTCGCCTCGGCCACCGCTTTCGACCAGGACGGCAACGCAGTCGGGTTCCTGCGGGACTTCTCGGTAGGACCGGACGGCACGATCGCCGGCCAGTTCTCCAACGGATCCACCAAGATCCTCGGTGTTCTGGGGACGGCATCCTTCGTGAACCCGGCCGGTCTGCTGCGGGCCGGGGAGTCGCAGTTCGAGGAGTCGATCAACTCGGGTGAGCCGCTCGTCGGCAGCCCGGGCTCCGGAAACCGCGGCCTGCTGGCTGCCGGTCAGTTGGAGATGTCGAACGTCGACCTCGCCCAGGAGTTCACGAACATGATCATCGCCCAGCGTGGGTTCCAGGCCAACAGCCGGATCATCACCGCCTCCGACGAGATCCTGGCCGACCTGGTGAACATGAAGCGGTGACGATGACGGCTGAGCGGGCCACATGCGGCCCGTTTGGATAATACTGACCGTCCGGTGGGGCGATCCGGCCTGTTTCCAGGGCTGGATCGCCCCCGGAAGCCTCCCCTAAAGCGCCTCCCAACCAGGCCGACAGGCATCTTCGAGAGCAACGGAACGCTCTCGTACGACACACGGAGGTGACTGCGCCATGCTGCGCTCGATCGACATGTTCTCGGGGGTGGCGAGATGATGACCATGATCGGTCTGGGTCTCGCCTTCGCCGCCATCGTGATCTCCACGATCATGGACGGCAACTCCTTCGGCGCATTGATCGGACCGTCGTCCCTGGTGCTCGTGCTCCTCGGTGCCATCGGCGCCACCATCTCCGGATTCGAGATGAGCGACGTCACCAAGATCGGCAAGTCGGTGATCATCGCCTTCACCGGAAAGCCGCTCGACCCCGACGGTTTCGTCACCACGATGATGAAGTTCGCCGAGACCGCCCGGCGCGAAGGTGTGCTCGCCCTGGAGGCAAAGCTCAACGAAGTCGAGGACCCCTTCCTCAAATCGTCACTCCAGCTCGTCATCGACGGCGTGGACAACGAATCCGTGCGGGCGATCCTGGAGACGGAACTCGACGCGATCGAGGAGCGGCATCAGACCCAGATCGCCCTGTGGAAGGGCTTCGGCGGAAACGCTCCGACCCTGGGAATGCTCGGGACGGTGATCGGTCTCATCAACATGCTCCAGAACCTCTCCGACCCCGACCAGCTGGGAATCGGCATGTCTTTGGCCCTCCTCACCACGTTGTACGGCGTGCTGTTCGCCAACCTCCTCTTCCTCCCGATTGCGGGCAAGCTCGAGCGCCTCCACAACATCGAGATGAACGTGAAGGACCTCATCATCGAAGGCACTCTGGCCATCCACGCCGGCTCCAGCCCGAGATTGCTCGTCGAGAGGCTCGAGGCCCGGATCGATCCCAAGCTCCGCGTAGGCCACCAGGCCCGGGCAAAGGGCGCGACGGCCGAGGCTGCCTGATGGCTCGCAAACGCAGCAGCGGAGGCGGTGGCGGCGACGAGCTTCGGTGGCTCGGCACATACGGCGATGCCGTGACCCTCCTCCTCGCCTTCTTCGTGATGCTGTATGCCATGTCGCAGGTGGATTCGACGAAGTTCCAGCTTCTCGTCTCCGGGCTCGGCGATCCGTTCAAGAACAAGACCGTGATCGAGGGGATCCTCGAAGGCGGAACCGGCATCGTTGGCCAGTCTTATCCGTCGGAGCCGTCGGCGGGGATCGAGGGCATCGAGATCAACCTGGGCGAAGCCGTGCCGCTACCTCCGGACGAACGCACGGACCAGGAGGCCGAGGATGGCGAGTACCTGGTGACTCAGAGCGATCTGATGGAGGTGCGCGATGCGCTGGCCGGAGTGGTCGAGGAATACGGGCTGACCGCTTCCATCGGCATGGAAGTCGACATCCGGGGCTTGGTGGTGTCCATTGCGACCGACGACGTCCTGTTTGCCTCCGGATCCCCGGTGATCAACGAGAGGGGCAAAGACCTGATCGCCGCCATCGCCCCGATCCTCGATCGGTTCGACAACCCGATTCGGGTCGAGGGCCACACCGACACCGTGCCTCTCAACCAGAACGGATACACCAACTGGAACCTGTCGGCAGATCGCGCCCTGGCAGTCCTCGCCCTGCTCCAGAACACCCATGGCCTAAACCCGACCCGGTTGTCGGCGACTGGATACGGGGAATACCAACCGATTGCCTCGAACTCGAGCGAAGACGGAAGACGCCAGAACCGGCGGGTCGTCCTCGTGATCGAGGCCGGCGGGCCGGCAACGCCCGGCACGCCGTCACAGCAACCTGCGGCGCAAGTGGGGTCCTGAGATGGCCAAGAAGAAGACCGAAGAAGAAGCCCCTGTAGAGGGCGAGGAGAAGGGCGGAGGCGGCAAGAAGAAGCTGCTGTTCATCGTGCTCCCCGTCCTCCTCGCAGGCGGTGGGGCCGGCTACTACTTCCTGGGCATGTCAGGTGAGGAGGCCACGACCGAAACCACGGTCCCGGCCGCCGTCGAAGGGGAGGTGCTGGCAGTCGAAACGATGACCGTCAACCTCCCCGATGAGCACTACGCCAAAGTCGGGTTCGCACTCGTGCTGGATTCGATGGCCGACGCCGGAATGATCGAACCCAAACTCCCGATCGTGAAGGACGCTGCCCTCAGCATTCTCACCCGATTCGACGCAGAAGAGCTCAGCACCAGCGACGGGATGGAGCGACTCCGCTCGGAGCTGTCCGAGTTCGCCATCGAGGAGTTCGAAGGCGATGTGCTGAGGGTGGTGTTGACCGAGCTGCTGGTTCAGTAGTTCACCCCTTCATCTCCTGAGGAAACCGACGACAGGTATCTCATGCATCGAGACCACACCCTGGCGGGTGAACCCACCGTGTCACCGGTGGTACTGCCCGAACTCGGGCCGGCCGCTCCCCGGACTGAAGCCGTTCGACCGGTGTCGGCCCTGGACGAGGTGCCGGTGACCATCAGCGTGGTGGCGGGTAGAGCCCGGCTGACCATGGGAGCCGTCGAGCGGTTGGAGCCGGGAAGCATCGTCGAGCTCGACCGACTTCCCGAGGATGCGGCCGAGGTTTTCGTGAACGGAGTGCTCGCTGCCACCGGGGACGTGGTCGTCGTAGACGGCGTGCTCGCAGCCCGAATCGGTGAGTTCCGGACCGGCCGCCGCTGATGGACTCCTTCTACACCCTCTTTGTCATCTTCGTCGGCGGGCCGCTCGTGTGGTGGTGGCTCCGTCGAAGCAACAAGGTCGGACCGGCGGCGGCGTTGAAAGTGGTCGGACGCACCGCCTTGACTCGCTCGTCGGTTGTCGCCCTCGTCGAAGCCGGCGATCGCCGCTTCCTGATCGGAGCCTCGGATCAGGGAATCAGACTGCTTTCCGAGATCGACACCCCTGCGGCGGCCGAAGCCGAGCAGCTGATCTCGATCGACGACACGGAACCAGTCGTCGCTTCTCTTGCGGTGAACCCGCTCGGGCCCAGGATGAGCCCGTTGGAGACCCTCCGTGCCATGACGGCCCGGACCCCAACGCATTCCAGGCCCGCGCATGCCCGCCGCCGCTAGGTCGATCGCACTCGGAGCCTTTCTGGCCGCGTTGGTCGCGGCGCCGGCTCTGGCCCAAACAGAGCCCTCCCCGACCGGAACCAGCCTTCCCCCGACAGGCGTGGCAGTCGAATCCCCGAGCGCTCCGTTGGTGGCGGTTCCGTCGGTAGAAGACGTGGCGGAGGTCCCCTCCATCTCGGTACAGGTGAACGGTGTGGAGGGAGGCCTCACCCAGAGCGTGACCCTGATCCTGATGCTGGGCATGGGAGCCCTGATCCCGGCCCTTCTGCTGCTGTGCACCAGCTTCACACGGTTCATCGTGGTCCTCGGACTGACTCGCAACGCGCTGGGAATCCAGACCGCTCCCCCCACCCAGGTGCTCATCGGGCTGTCACTCTTCCTGACCCTGTTCGTGATGAAGCCGGTCCTGTCAGAAGTGTGGGACGAGGGCGTGCAACCGATGATGGACCAGCAGATCTCCTTCGACGAGGCCTACGACCGCTCGTACGGCCCGCTGAGGACGTTCATGCTCGAACAAACCCGGGACGAGGATCTCCAGTTGTTCCTCGACCTGGCCGATGGTCCCCGCCCGGAGACCCCGGAGGAGATCGGGGCGAGTGTGCTCATCCCGGCATATGTGGTGTCCGAGCTCAGGACTGCCTTTGTCATCGGCTTCATGGTCTTCATCCCCTTCCTCGTGATCGACATGATCGTGTCGACGGTCCTCATGTCGCTCGGAATGGTCATGCTCCCGCCGACATTCGTGTCACTCCCGCTCAAGCTCCTCCTGTTCGTCCTGGTGGACGGCTGGGTCCTGCTGATCGGATCGCTGGTGAACTCGGTGGCAGGAGGAGGCTGACGTGAACGACGTCCAGGTCCTCGAGATCGTCAACGGCGCCCTCAACATGGCGGCGAGACTGGCCGGACCGCTCCTGGCGGCTTCGCTGGTCATCGGCATCGTTGTCTCCATCATCCAGACCGTGACCTCGGTGCAGGAGCAGAGCCTGACGTTCGTCCCCAAGCTCGTCGCATCGGGGGCCATCATTCTGTTCGCGGGCAATTGGATGATCCAGGAGCTGGTGGCCTGGGTGACGGCGCTGTGGACCGGAATCGGCTCCCTGTGACCGAGCGACGGTGACGTCATGGAGTTGATCCTCGATCCGGCGGCAATGTCCGGATACGTCGTGGCGATGACCCGGGTAGGGGCCTTCGCCCTCAGCAGCCCTTTCTTCAAGTCCTTTCCGCGGACCGGCCGGTTCGCCTTCACCGTCGCGGTCGGTCTGGCGCTTGCTGAGCCATTCGGGCCGGCCGCCAGCACTTCGCGCCTGGTCGCAGCCATGGCCATCAACTTCGGGATCGGCCTGGTCCTCGGGTTCCTCACCGGGATCATCCTCCACGCATTCGAGGTCGCAGGGGCGCTCATCGACATCATGTCCGGACTCAACGTGAGTCAGGTCTTCGACCCGCTCACCGGAAACCAGAACGCGGTGATGGCCCGAGCATTCAACCTGACGGCCATCACGATCTGGCTCTCGATTGGAGGCCACCGGCTGGCGGTCGAGTCCCTCGCAGCGACCGTTCGGCTCATACCGCTCGACGGAACCATCAGGCTGTCCTCGTCACTGGCGGAGGTCGCCACGGATCTGGTCGCCACCATGTTGCGGGCCGCCGTGGAACTCGGGCTCCCGTCGATCGCCGCCCTCTTCGTCGCCGAGGTGGCCTTCGGGCTGGCGGCCAAGTTCGCGCCGCAGGCGAACGTGTTTGCGGTTGGCCTGCCCGCCAAGCTGGTGGCGGCATTGGCGTCGGTCGGCCTCGTCTTCGCAGGGTTTCCTCAGGCCGTGTCTGCGAGCCTCGACTCCACCCGTGAACTGGTCGTGACGACCATGCGGGGCCTCGGAGCCTGACACACCAGTCGACGCTTCGGCCGGTGACGGGCGACGGGCGACGGGCGACGGAATGCGCCTAATCCCCGGCGCATTCCAGCCGACAGGAACCTGGTCAAGGACTGAGACGATTCAACGCCCACGGACGCGGCGGCCAACCGAGGCGGAGCTGTGTCCGACAAGTCTCAGAAGACCGAGAAACCAACTGCCAGGCGCAAGCGTGAAGCGCGCCGCAAGGGCCAGTTTCCCAAGTCACAGGAAGTCCCGGTGGCCGCGTCGTTCCTCGCTCTCCTGATCGCATTCCGCGCTTTTGGACCCCGGGCCGCCGAAACCGTCATCGAGAGCGCCAAGTCGTTCTTCGTGCTCGCCGGCGCCCAGCCGTCGGGAGAAACCATCCGAAATCTGGCCGCCACGATGTTCCTGGCCGGAAGCGCACCCTTCATTCTCGTCGGGGTGGCCATGGTCACGGCTATCGGCCTGGGTCAGACCGGCATGACGGTCTCGGCCGAGCTCATCAAGCCCAAGTTCTCGAGGCTCTCTCCCAAGCAGGGGATCAAGAACTACAAGCCATCCACCGCAACCTGGAATCTCATGCGGACCATGACCAAGCTGGGGTTGCTGATCGCCATCATCTACGACCCGGTCACCGAGGCGGTCCAGAACCTCGCCGGAACCAGGCAGCTCGACCGCGGCCTCTCCGAGACGGGGGGAGCCGTCTGGACGATCGTCCTACGAGCCGGCCTCCTGTCGTTCGTCATCGCCGGAGCCGACTACGCCTGGCAACGGTACGAGACCACCAAAGGCATGCGGATGTCCAAGGAAGAGATCAAGCAGGAGGCGAAGACCTCGGAGGGTGATCCTTTGATGAAGGGTCAGCGCCGGAGGCGAGCGATGGAGATGTCCCGCAACCGGTTGATCAACGTTGCCTCCGCCCATGTGGTGGTCACCAACCCGACCCATTTCGCGGTCGCTCTCGCCTACAACCCACCCGAGCCGGCGCCCAGAGTCGTCGCCAAGGGAACCGATCGGCAGGCCAAGCGGATCCGCCGAATGGCGGCCCGTCACGGTGTTCCGATCATCGAACACCGTCCGCTGGCCCGGGCGCTGTATCGCAAGACCAAGGTCGGGCATTTCGTGCCCGCTGCGCTGTATGAGGCCGCCGCCGTCGTCCTCGCCGAGGCCTTCCGGAGACGGAGAAGGAGGAGCGCAGCATGAAGCGCCTGAACGCCGGAATGCTGGCCCCCCTCGGGCTGGTCGCAATCGTCCTCACCATGGTGATTCCGCTGTCGCCGCTGATGCTCGACTTCCTGCTCGCCGCCAACATCACCCTCGCCATCCTCACCCTGCTCGTGGCGATGAGCGTGAACGACTCTCTCGACTTCTCGGTCTTCCCGACGTTCCTGCTGGTCACCACCCTGACCCGGCTGGCGTTGAACGTCTCTTCGACCCGCCTGGTCCTCACCGAGGGCTACGCCGGCAAGGTGATCGAAACCTTCGGTGGATTCGTGATCGGGGGCTCTGTCATCGTCGGGTTGGTCGTCTTCCTGATTCTCGTCGTGATCCAGTTTGCCGTCATCACCAACGGCGCCGGCCGGGTGGCGGAGGTAGCCGCCAGATTCACCCTCGATGCCATGCCGGGCAAGCAGATGGCAATCGACGCCGACCTCGGATCCGGGCTGATCAACGAGAACCAGGCCCGGGCGATGCGGGCGAAGATCTCGAAAGAAGCAGACTTCTACGGAGCTATGGACGGAGCGTCCAAGTTCGTCAAGGGCGACGCCATCGCCGGCATCATCATCACGACCATCAACCTGATCGGCGGCATCGCGATCGGTCTCGGCTCGAAGAGCCTGGAGTTCGGAGAGGCGGTCGACACCTATTCCCGACTCACAGTCGGTGACGGCCTGGTCTCCCAGATCCCGGCGCTCTTGATCTCGGTCGCCACCGGCATCCTCGTCACCCGGGTCGGATCCGAGGGCAGCATGGGCAGCGAGATGGCCTTGCAGGTGTTCGGCAACCGCAGCACGCTGCGGCTCGGCGCCATCATCCTGTTCGGTCTCGGTCTCCTGCCCGGCCTCCCGAAGGTCCCGTTCTTCGGGATTGCGATCCTCCTCGGATTCCTCTCCGCCCGCGATCCGTCGACTCCCGATCTGGAACCCGAAAAGGTCGAGGCCGAAGTGTCTCTATCCCCTGATGACCCCGAGGCCCTGATCGAGCGGATGCGCGTCGAACCACTCGAGTTGCACCTGGCCCACGACATCCTCGACCTGGTCGATGCCAGCAAGGGAGGCGATCTCCTGGAGCGAGTGAGGACCCTGCGCCGTCAGATCGCGGACGAACTCGGAGTGGTCATTCCGCTCCTTCGCGCCCGCGACGACGTCTCCCTCCCTCCGTCGACCTACCGGATCATGCTCCGCGGTACCGAGGTGGGTCGCGGGATCGCCCCGAGAGATCAGGTGCTCGCTCTCCCGCTCGGCGATGGGACCGGACTCCAGTCGATGGGCGGGATCGAAACCGTGGAACCGGTGTTCGGGCTCCCGGCCTACTGGATCCCGGAGTCGGCCAAGGCCGGTGCCGCCGCCACCGGCGCCACTGTCGTGGACCGATCCTCGGCCATCGTCACCCATCTGGCCGAGCTCGTTCGCCAGAACGCCGGGCAGATCCTGTCCCGCCAGGACGTGCAGATGCTGATCGAGGGCCTGCGTTACGACGAGCCGATCCTCGCCAATGAGGTCGGCACCGATCTGCTTCCTCTGGGGATGCTGCATGCCATCTGCCGGGGCCTCCTGGCCGACGGCGTCCCCATCCGGGACATTGCTCGAATCGTCGAGGCAGCCGCAGCCAAGGCGCCCGAGACGAGGTCCGTCGACCAGCTCGTATCAGCGGTGCGAATCGCGCTCGGCGCATCGATCGTGGCCCGGATCTCACCCACCGGCCAGCTCAAGGTCGTCACCCTCGATCCGGCCCTCGAGGCGAACTATCACGAGTCGCTGCGGGAGCTCGACGGAAGCCTCCACCTGGTGCTGGACCCCACCAGGCTCGACAGGCTCCGCAACGACGCCATCGGGACGGTCGCGGCTGCGGCCGGCGATCCGGTCGCCCTGGTCTGCAACGTCGGCCTGCGCCGGCCGCTGAGCCGCACACTGACGTCCCTGGGCGTGGACCTGCCGGTTCTCGCCTACCCCGAACTGCCCGCCCACGTGAACCTGGAACCGATTGGAGTGATCGAACATGGCGAACCTGCTCACAGCTGACCCACAGACGGCCGCCGGCGAGACCCTGACCATCGAGGCCGACACCGTCGAAGCTGCACTCGCTCAGCTGACCGAGAAAGTCGGCCCGGGAGCCAAGATCCTGTCCGCCGACCGAATCCGTCGCGGCGGCGTGGCCGGTTTCTTTGCCCGGGAAGTGATCCAGTTGGTGGCCGAGGTCTCCCCGCCCTCCCGAGATGGTGTGAACACTGCGTTCGCCCGGATGCTCGCCGCAGTCGACTCAGGCAACGACACCGCCATCGATGAGGCGGAAGCCTCCCTGCAGCCGCGACCGGTCGGGCCGGTGCCTGTCATCGTCCCCGAGCCGGTGCCTGCAATCGACCCGGACGGAGGCGTTCGTTGGAGCACGGCAAGCCTGTTGAGGCTGGGAATGCCCGCTTCGGTGGTGAACCGCCTGGCCCACCTGGAGGCCGACGACGACCTTGGACATCTCAGCATTCTTTCCAGCATTCTCTCCAATCTCTGCGGCGACCTCCCCGAGGTGCCGGTCACCACCCTGGGGCCTCGAAGCGCGTTCATTCGCCACGAGTCCGGCCTCGAGGAGGGCGAGGGCCCGGTGCATCTCGTAGTCGGCGATGGTGACCTGCCTGCCGTGATTCCGGCGATCGTCTCGTGGTCGAGTCCGACCGCGGCTCCGAGGGCGATCGCGCTGGCGGTCGCGACCGGCGCCACCCTAGGGTTCGGCATCTCCACCCACGCCTCCGCCGGGGCGAGATTCGGCGCGGTCGTGGAGCGGATCCGGCCGGTCGAAGCGGCTCTCGTGCTTCGCTCCCTGATGGAACGAGCATGAGAAGCCACCTGCGCCGGCTCTTTGCCGTCTTCGGCCTGCTGCTTCTCGGTCCGATCGGATATCTACTCGCAACCGACCAGCTCACACCGAAAGACGCCGGAATCCGAGCAGGCATCCTGTTCGGTGGCGTCATGGTGGCTCGCATCCTGGCCAAGCTCGCTCCCGACCGGGTCGAAATCGCTAGCCGCTGATCACCGATCGCCGACAACTTCCCGTCTCCACAGGCCGCCTGACCTCGAGAAGCGGCTGCAACTGCCGGGGTATCCTCCGGATTGCACGCAACACGAGGTGACCATTGTCCGGGACCATTCCAATCCGCGAGGGCGAGCATCTGGTCCCGGACACCGCCAGGGTCGAGATCGACCATCGCCTGGCCTCCCTCAAATCGGCACGTAGCCGGTGGGAAGCCACGCCGGTGAAGGTGAGGGCCGCCATGCTCGACCAGGCGGTCGCCGATACCCTCGCTGCCTCCCGGGACTGGGTTGAAGACGCCTGTCGGGCGAAGGGGATCAAGACGAGACGTCCGGTCGCCGGCGAAGAGTGGCAGTCGGGCCCCGGCCTCTTGATCCGCAACCTCCGTCTCCTCGCTCGGACGCTGCGCTCGATCGAATCCAAGGGCCACCCGCCGGTCGGGAAGATCTCGACCCGTCCCGAGGGCACCGTCGCCGTGAAGGTGTTTCCGGCCGACGTATACGACCGGGTTCTCTTCCCAGGAATCAGCGGAGAGGTCTGGCTCGAAGATGGAGTGGGGCGCGATGAGGTGTTCGACCACATGGCTTCCACATACCGCCGGCCGACCCCATCCGTGGTGGGCGTGGTGTTGGGAGCGGGAAACCTCGCGTCAATCCCACCGATGGACGCCATCTACAAATCGATTGTGGAGAACCAGGTCGTGATGGTGAAGATGAACCCGGTCAACGGATACCTCGCCCCACACCTGGAACGCTCGTTGGGTGTGTTCATAAACGCCGGCCTCCTCACCTTCATCCAGGGGGGCGCCGAGATCGGCGAGTACCTGGTCTCTCATCCGGATGTCGAGACGATTCACATCACCGGTTCCGACAACGCCCACCACAGCATCGTGTTCGGCCCTGGGCCCGAGGGCGAAGCCCGCCGCCGCGAGAGAAGCCCACGCCTGACGAAGCGCATCACCTCCGAACTCGGCAACGTGACACCCGTGATCGTGGTTCCGGGCGAGTGGAGCAACTCGGACCTCACCTATCAGGGACGCAACATCGCCGCCGGAGTCACTCACAACGCCGGATACAACTGCATCGCCAACCGGGTGATCGTCAATCACAGCGGCTGGGGGCTCCGGGACCGGCTGCTGGAGTCGATCCGTTCGGCTCTCGATGCCACTCCGATCAGGCCCGATTACTACCCCGGGTCGGCCGAGAGGCTGGAGGCCTTCGTGGCCCCCCACGATGCCAAGGCCACACGACATGGCAAGACCGGCACATCAGGACTCCCGTGGACGCTCATCGCCGACCTCGGCCCCGACGACCGCAACTGCTTCGACACCGAGTGCTTCAGCACGGCTTTCGTCGAAACGGCTCTGACGGCCGACACGATTCCCGCCTACATCGACCGCGCAGTGGAGTTCTGCAACGACAGGGTGTACGGCACGCTCGGAGCTTCGATCCTCGTGCATCCCGACTCGTTGAAGGACCCGGAGGTCTCAGAGGCTGTGGATCGGGCGATACGCGATCTGCAATACGGAACGGTTGCTGTCAACCTGTGGGCCGCCGTGACCTACGCAATGGTGACCACACCCTGGGGCGCCTATCCGGGCCACACGCTCGACGACATCGGTTCCGGCATCGGGGTGGTCCACAACGCCCTCATGTTCGATCGGCCGGTGAAGGCGGTGGCAAAGGGCCCGTTCCGGAGTTTCCCGAAGCCCCCGTGGTTCTCGAACAACCGGATGTCACACCGGACCCTCGCCGCCCTCACCGAGCTCGACGCAAACCCGGGGCTGGGCAAGCTCGTCAAGACGGTGGTACCGGCGCTGTTCGGCTGAGCCGGGTCACCACACAACGTTGGCGTCGTCCTCCGACGTCGCCCGGGTCTTGAACGCCTCCAGAGTGATGTCGGCGAACAAGCGAGCTTCCGTCTCCACGAAGGACACGTGATCGGCCAACCCGATGCCGGCCATCGCGTCCCGGAAAGAGGTCGAGACGCAGCGGGTCAGCGAGTCGTCCCACAGCGCGGACATGGCGACCGTCAGCGTCTTCTGGATCGGAGTCACAGGCTCGTGATGAGCCGCGATGGCAGCAATGATCTCCACCGGCAGGTTCCACTCGTCCAGAAGACGACCGGCCGCCTCTACATGGTCCGCGCCGTACACCATCCGCTCTTTGCGGAGCAGGTCGGCATCAGCGATCTTGCGGGCCTTCTGATTCTTGCGCCACTGGAGATAGCCGTCGTCTTTCATCATCAGGGCTGCGCTACCCGCCACGGAGAAGAGCCCCGAGACGAACAGGTGCTCGGTGTCCGTTCGCGACGCGCCTTGCATCCGGGCGATCAGCTTGGCCGCCCGGCCGATGACGAGAGACTCCTCCCAGAGCTCGGGAGCACCCCAGGTGTCGACGAGTTCCCGGTTGAGCGAGGCCATCGCCAGCGCCCCGACGGAACGGCACCCCACCCGGATCACGGACTCGAGAACGGTACCCACCGGGTACACGGCCCCCACATAGGCCGAGTTGGCATATCGCACGACGGCAGCGGCGCAGTCGGGGATCGTGGAGACCCGCGCCGCCACCTCGTACAGATCGGGGTCCGTCGACATCGCCGCCGTCCACAGCTCGACCTTGCGCTGAGAGAGTTCCATCGTCTGATCCCAGTCGGCCAAAAACGGCCTGGATCAAGGTCTGGCGTAGGGTGTGCGACGCTTCCCGGGGACGCGACTGGAGCCGGCCCATCGGGCCGGCCCCAGTTCGGAGGTACAAGTGGAGGTAGGAACTCGTGAGAGCCGATCAGCCCTTTTCGACCAGGCTGACATCTCCCCGGATCGCCGGTTCGAGGAGTTCTTCGGCGTCGAGGCGGCTCCTCCAGGTGGAGGTTTCGGCCATCCGAGACATGTAGGCGGCACGGGCCCGCTTTCCCGGCGCCGTCTCGTCGGTGGACTCGACACCCTCGTACTGGGTTCCGAAGAAGCCCCGCATCGCCATCAGAGCCTCAGACCGAATCTGTGAGACCCGGGCCTCGGTCAACCCGAGGTCTTCTGCGATGTCCTGAAGCAACTCGCCTTCGAGGTAATACCGGGCGATGACCTCGGCCTGGACGGCCGGCAGGTTGCGCACCGCCTCGACCAGGGTGCCGCGCAGCTCACGCTGCTCGAGTGCGAATTCGGGGAGAGACTCGCCCCGGGTCTCCTCCACCCGATCGGCGAGGGGGGCTTCGTCGCCCTCGGTGTGTTGATCGAGGTGGAGCAAGGTGGACGTGGTGGCCTGGGCCTGCCGCCGGCTCAGTTCCTGCTCACTGATCCCGAGGAAGTTCGCAAGCTGGCCGTTGGTCGGCGTCTGCCCATGCTGCTCCTCGAGCCCCGCTTGGGCGTGCTGGATGTCCCGGATGTTCCGGCGAACCGAACGGCTGGCCCAGTCACGAGTCCGGGTGGAATCGATGATGGCGCCGCGAATGCGAATGGCGGCGTAGCGGGCAAACGGGATGCCCGAATCGGGATCGAAACGACGGGAGGCCTCCACGAGACCGAGCGCCCCTGCGTTCCACAGCTCGGCACGATCCACGTGGCGCGGATACCGAGCAGATACCTCTGCCACGATATGTCCGACGAGGTCGATGTTGTCGGTGACCAACCGATTCTGCTCGTGAGGCGTGAGGCTCATGTCCCCCTACTCCTTCGATGCCGCTTGTACTTCCACCGAGGTCATCGGGAAGAAGCGGCGGATCTCTTGAGGATCATTTGGAAATAGCCCCTCCGAATTTCGCGAAAACCCTTAAGGCGATCTCGGAGCGGTCGGACCTCCGAGCCCCAAGCCCTAATCCTTCACCCGGGGTGGCCGACAAGAGTGGAGTGACCATTGCACGCACCGCCCTCGCAGACCCGACCGCCGAGAAACTCGAACTGCTGCTGAAAGGGCAGCGAAAGGTGCTCGAACAACTCCTGTTCCGCACCACGGAGCTCGAACTCGTGATAACAGGCGGAGAGCACCGCTTCATCGGGCGAGCGCTGGACGAGATCGAAGAGGCCGAGACCGAACTGGCGTTGTTCGAACTGAGCAGGGCAATCATCGCCGAGGCTCTGATCCCGCCCGGTCGCGAGGCCACCGCGTCCACCTTGCTCGAAGTGTGCGCCGACCGCCCGACCCTCGTCGCGCTGATCGGAGACCTTCGACGTCTCGTGAATGCGATCGAGCATTCACGAGAGCGAGCGAGGGACGCGGCCACCGAACGTGCCCGCCATGCCGGCGCCGCCAGCGCCCGACTGGAAACGGCCGGGTTCGGCCCCTACGCCTGAACCTCACGAGATTCGGTTCGATCATCGGGAGCCCGAGAGCTCTCAGACGAGTCGAGCGGCTTGTGGCGCGGTCGAACGCCGGGCCTCGGCGTGGAAGGAGAGCGGTTCAGGGCTTGGGACGAAGGGTGAGGCCGCCTGATCGCACGGCCTCGGTGCTCTCGCCAACGTTCGCCACGGCGCGCTGATTCTCTGCCGTCACCTGCTGATAGATCTCGGCCCGATGGACCGACAAGCTCCGGGGCGCATCGATGCCGATCCTGATCTGTCCTCCGCGGACCTCGAGGACCGTCACCACCACATCATTGCCAATGACGATCGCTTCGCCGACTTTCCTTGTCAATACGAGCATCAGATCACGTTAATCGGTGACGTGCATCGGCTTGGGCCAAACGGGCCGCAACGGCGAGGCGAGCCCCGACTCAGGCGGCGCCGATGGCGGCGCGGATCGGGTAGTCCTGATCCGTCAGCACCACCTGGCGGCCCTGGCGTGTCCTGGAATTCACGATGAACGGCCCCAGGAGGTTCATGAAGATACCGCCCTCGTCCAGCGTGACCGAGCAGAACACCAACGCATCCTCGGCAGACTCGAGTTCGAGACCCTTCTGCTCGAGGTCGGTGAGTTCGGGGGCGTAATCGGGGAAGAAGAGCCAGGGAACCGCCACGACCATCGACAGATCCGGGTCTTCGAGACTCTGGAAGACCCGGAACTCGCCGCCGTCCTCGATCTCGGTCAACGCAAACGCCCTGGCGTCCGGGAATCCCGGGATTCCTTCGTCGAACATCAGGGCATCGCTCATTGCGTCCGCAAGGGTACCGCCTGTTTCGAATGGTTCCGCATTCATCGCCGCACGCCGCTCACAATGTGTCCGTCATCGAAGGAACTGAGCCAGGGAGGGCTGGATCGACCTCGCCAGGGCCCCCTGCGCCGCCTGATACGAGGCCTGCTGGAGCTGCAGCTCCATGATGGCGGTCGCCATGTCCACATCCTCGGTCTCCGACAGCACCGACCGCAGATTCACCTCGTCGGCCTGCTGGCGGAACAGCGCCTGCTCGATCCGGTTGGCGGTCGCCCCGAGCCGGCCGCGAGCGACGAGGACCCGGTCCAGAGCACCGTCGACTGCGTCGATCGAAGCCCTCAGCCCGGCTGTATCCCCGCCGTTGACCTGCGAGACGATCTGGTCGAGCATCGTGAACACGTCCTGGCCGGCGGCGAATCCGAACACCTCATCGCCGGTCATGTTGACCTGAACGACCTCGTTCTCGGCGATGCGGCGGTTCACCGGGCCGGTGTCCCCCTGATAGGTCCACGTGCCGGACACACTCGCCACCGGGTCGCCGGAGATGAATTACTCATTATCACCTCCACCAACCGCTTTGTGGTGGAACCGATCTGTCGACAACTGGGGGTGCAAGCGGTGATCGCCACCGAACCCGAGGTGTGCGATGGCCGTTTTACCGGAGCCGTGACCGGTCCACCAAGTTTTGGCGAGGGTAAGGTGGTGCGTTTACACCAGTGGTTGTCCGCCCGGGGTGAACTGGTGGAAAACGCGCTGCAAGGCAGTTTTTTTTACAGCGATTCTATTAACGACCTGCCGTTATTGCAGGTTGTCGC
>JBFHRE010000018.1:0-27772 GCA_041591895.1 Acidimicrobiia bacterium | reverse complement strand
CCGGTCGGTGACGCCGAAGAGCTCATGGCGATCGAGAAACCGGAAGATCCCGACCACGTCTTCAGGAGTCGTGACCGGGGTGAACGGGAGCCAGGTCGGATGGATCGAGATCCCGGCACCGTGAACGAGAGGCACCACTGCTTCCAGATCTGCGAGATCGTGGCCTTTGTCGAGCAGGCGGAGCGTCCGGTCATCGACCGACTCGAACGCAGAGGTCACGAACAGGACCCCGGAGGCCGCCAGTCGCGGCAAGAGGTCGCGGTGCCGCAGCAGGTGTTCCACCTTCACGGTCACGTCGAATGTCAGATCCGGATGGCGCCCGTGCGCCCCCTCGAGAACCCGCAGGGCATGGACGGGTCCATTGAGAAAGTCCGGATCGCCAAACGTGACATGGCGAGCACCGAGTCCGACCAGACCGTCGATATCGTCGAGCACCACATCGATCGGTACCGGCCAGAAGCGTCCGTCGTAGACCACCGGGATCGGACAGTGCGCGCATCGGTGCCGGCAGCCGCGGGACGCCTCTACATACCCGACTCTGCGATGCTCCCCATCGATCTGGAGGTGGGCGTATCGCTCGAGATCCGGAAGTGACGCGCGGTCTGGGCGGCTCGGCACGACCCGATCGCTCGAGCTGACGATCCCCGGCTGTCGAGACTCCACCCACTGGACGAGGGCGTCCTCGAACTCGCCGGCGAAGCTCGCCTCCACTCCGCCCAGACCGGCACTCATCGACGCATACAACCCGTAACAGGCGATCGGCACTCCGGGCCGAGATTGATGGATCTTCGAGATGACCTCGACTGCGAGACGCATCGCGGTGTGCATGGGTACGGACACACCGACCACGTCCGCCCAATCGACGTCGATCATGCCGTCCATAGACTCGACTGCGAGGTCGACGGTTCGCACCTGATGGCCACCTGACCGCAGCCGCGCCGAGGGACCGGCCAGCTGAAGTGGCTGATGGCCCATCTCGTATGTCGAGAGCAGGAGTACTCGCACCCGAACCATCGTAGAACCGGTACATTCAGACCTCGTGTCCGGTACCTACATCAACCTCCCAGGCGCCACGATCCATACGGTTCGCTTCGGACCGACCGCCGCAGACCAGCCCGACCTGGTGGCGGTCCACGGTCTGGGAGGTTCTGCGTACAACTGGATGGACCTCGCGCGCACCCTCGATCGGGGAATCCTGGCGATCGACCTCCCCGGGTTCGGATTCAGTCCGCCATCCCGCCGGCACTCGCCTGAAGCCTTCACAACTGTTGTCATCGAATTGCTGGAACACCTCAGCCGCCCAATCACGCTTCTGGGCAACTCGATGGGAGGGCTCGTGTCGATGCAGGTGGCTTCGCGCCGACCCGACCTGGTGGAACGCCTGGTTCTGATCGCACCGGCAACCCGCCCGGCGGGTCGAGTGATGCCCAGCCGGCTGACCGTTCCCGCCCGCCTCCTGGCACAGTCGCTCCCGGGCCTTGGCCCGTCGCTGACTCGTCTTCTGCAATTGAAGCTCACACCCGTCGAGCAGGTCAGAATGACGCTCGAGCTGATCTGCTCGGATCACCGCTCGGTCTCGGTGGAAGCCGTCCGGGAGATGACGGTGATCGCCCAACAGCGGCGGAACTACCCGTGGGCGATCAAGGCGTTTCACCAATCGATCCAGGCGACGGGCCTCACGATCTCTGCAAGAGAGCGATTCGACGCCATGACGGCCGGCATCGAAGCACCAACCCTGCTCCTGTACGGAAGTCAAGACCCGGTCGTCGAGCCGGCGTGGATGGCCGCGCTGGGAGCACAGCACCCCGGATGGCGGACCGTCATCATGGACGGAATCGGCCACATCCCGATGCTGGAGAGCCCGGCCTGGACGGCCGAGATAATCGAGAGTTGGTTTGCCTCGCAAGCGGCCTGAGCGCCCGAGGGAAGGGGGGACCTCAGGCGCCCAGGCCACGCTGGTACCCGTCGGCGCGGCCAACCCACGATTAAGGCGACCCCCGGCGCGCCCCATTGGGTTCCCCTCCCCCCGCCACTAACCTCGCCCCATGACGCAGCAGGCGCGCAATCTGACGTTCATCGACGGTTTCGTCCACCAGCTCCACGACTCCGATCCGACGGAAACCAGAGAGTGGATCGAGTCGCTCGAAGCCGTGGTCGCCGAGCACGGCAGCACCCGAGGCCGGTTCCTGCTCGCCAAACTGACGGAACGAGCACACCAACTCGCGCTCGGCGTGCCCGGATCGGTGAGCACGCCGTACGTCAACACGATCCCGCCCTCCGAGCAACCGCAGTATCCGGGCGACCTCACACTCGAAAAGCGGATTCGACGGTTCATTCGCTGGAACGCGGCGGTGATGGTGATCAAGGCCAACCACCGCACGAAGGGAATCGGTGGTCACCTGTCCACGTTCGCCTCCTCGGCCCTGCTCTACGAGATCGGGTTCAACCACTTCTTTCGGGGGAAGGACCACGACGGAGCGGGAGACGCCGTCTACATCCAGGGTCACGCCGCACCTGGGATCTACGCCCGCGCGTTCCTCGACGGGCGCCTCGACGAAAAACACCTGGACAACTTCCGGACGGAGATCGCCGGCGACGGCCTGAGCTCGTATCCCCATCCCCGGCTGATGCCGGACTTCTGGGAGTACCCGACCGTCTCGATGGGTCTCGGACCGATCAACTCGATCTACCACGCCCGCTACAACCGCTACCTCCAAAACCGGGGCATCGACAACACCGAGGGATCCCGGGTCTGGTGTTTCATCGGCGATGGCGAGACCGACGAGCCGGAGACCCTCGGATCGATCTCCCTCGCGGCCCGCGAAGGGCTGGACAATCTGATCTGGGTGATCAACTGCAACCTCCAACGCCTCGATGGTCCGGTCAGAGGGAACGGCAAGATCATCCAGGAGCTCGAGGCGATCTTCCGCGGCGCCGGCTGGAATGTGATCAAGGTCATCTGGGGATCGGGCTGGGACCCGTTGCTGGCCGCCGACGAGACAGGGGCACTCGTCGACGTCATGAATTCGACGGTCGACGGGGAATACCAGCGATACAAGGCCGAGGACGGCGCCTATGTTCGCAAAGAGTTCTTTGGCAAGAACCCCGAAGCACTCAAGCTGGTCGAGCATCTGTCCGACGACCAGGTTTGGGCGTTACGACGGGGCGGGCTCGACCCCGAGAAGTTGTATGCGGCTTACGCAGCCGCGGTGAGTCAGACCGGGGCTCCCACGGTCGTACTCGCCAAGACGATCAAGGGCTGGACGCTCGGTCCCGATGTCGAAGGCCGCAACGCGACCCATCAGATCAAGGAGCTCACCAACAAGCAGTTGATGGATCTCCGGACCCGACTCCACCTCGAGGAGGAGATCCCGGCCTCGTCCCTCGAGGGCGACGCCGACCCGCCGTACTTTCGTCCCGGACCGGACTCGCCCGAGCTCCGCTACATGATGGAACGCCGGGCGGCCCTGGGCGGACCGCTCCCGTCCCGGTCCTTCCGGGTCCGCAAGCCACTGCCCATGCCCGAACCGGTGGTCTTCGCCGAGACCAGTGCCGGATCGGGGACCGTGGAAGCCTCGACCACGACGGCGTTCACCAGGTTGCTCCGCAATCTGGGCCGCGCCGAGGGCTTCGGGGATCGAATCGTGCCGATCGTGCCCGACGAGGCGAGAACGTTCGGGATGGACTCGCTCTTCCGAGAGATGAAGATCTACGCCAGTAAGGGTCAGCTCTATGAGCCGGTCGACGCCAAGATGCTGCTGGCTTACATCGAGGGCAAGGACGGCCAGATCCTGGAAGAAGGCATCACCGAGGCCGGGGCGACGGCATCGTGGCTCGCCGCGGCGACGTCATATGCAACCCGGGGCGTGCCCATGGTCCCGTTCTACATCTTCTACTCGATGTTCGGGTTCCAGCGAGTAGGGGACCTCCTGTGGGCGGCCGCCGACGCCGGTGCCCGGGGTTTCCTCCTCGGCGCAACGGCAGGCCGCACAACCCTGCAGGGCGAGGGCCTCCAGCATCAAGATGGGCACAGCCTGGTGCTCGCGTCGGTGGTGCCCAGCTGCCAGGCGTACGACCCCGCATTCGCCTACGAACTGGGGGTGATCGTCCAGGACGGCATCCGGCGCATGTACGCCGAGGGCGAAGACATCTACTACTACCTCACCGTATACAACGAGAACTACGTCCAACCTCCCAAGCCCGAGGGTGTGGATGACGGCATCATCGAAGGCCTGTACCGGTGGTCAGACGCACCGAGTGGAACAGGCATTCGGGCTGCGATCCTGTTCTCAGGCTCGGCCAACCTCGCCGCAAGGCAAGCCCAGGCCGACCTGGCGGAGCACTACGGAGTCGGGGCTGAACTCTGGTCCGCGACGTCCTACAAGAATCTCAGGGAGGAGGCGCTCGGAGTCGACCGCTGGAACCGACTCCACACCTCCGAGCCGCTCCGGGTCCCCTTGGTCACCCGAAAGCTCGAGTCTGTGGATGGCCCGGTCGTGGCCGTGTCCGACTTCATGCGCACGGTGCCGGATCAGATTTCACGTTGGGTTCCGGGCTCGTACACGGTGCTCGGTACCGACGGCTTCGGACGATCCGACGGTCGGCCCGAGTTGCGAAGGTTCTTCGAGATCGACACCGGGCACGTCGTGTCGGCCGTGCTGGCTGCCCTGGTGCGGGACGGGAAGATCGGTCCCGGGGCGATCGAGGACGCCTACCGGAGGTACGCCATCGATCCGGACGTTCCCCCCTCCTGGGAGCGCTGAACCCGCAAAAAAGGCCTCCAAAGTCGGCTCACAGCGCCGATAACACCAAACATGAGCCTATTGGTGGAGGACGAGGCACTGGCCACCGGCCAGCGCTGGAGAGCACGTCGCCTGACTGCAGGTTTTCTCCGCGCATTCGTCTTTCTCATTCCCATGGTCGTGGGATTCTTTGCCGGCTGGTGGGCCGGCGACCTCATGGCCGAACCGGTGTCCCTGGGCGGCATCGTCGTCTGGTGGGGCGTCGTGATCGCCACCGCGACGCTGGCTGCCAACCTCACCGACCGGCTTGCACGAAGGTTGCTGCCTCTCACCCTTCTTCTGCGGATGACGATGCTGTTCCCCGACAAGGCGCCTTCGAGAATCCGGATCGCCCGCCGCACCGGAAACATCGCAGAACTGCGCCGCCGCATCGCGGACATCCACGCAGGTGAGTCCACCGATGTCGCCGAGATGAGCGAGCTGATCCTGTCCCTCTCCACCGCTCTGTCCAAGCACGACCGTAAGACTCGAGGGCACTCCGAACGGACCAGGACCTACACCGACATGCTCGCGGAAGAGATGGGCATCCCCGAGGAAGGGCGGGACAAGCTCCGCTGGGCGGCACTTCTCCACGACGTCGGGAAGCTTGAGGTGCCGGTCGAGATCCTCAACAAGGATGGCGGTCTCGAGAGCGAAGAGTGGGACCTGATCCGCCAGCACCCGATCAACGGCATGAAGCTCGTCGCACCGCTGATTCCCTGGCTGGGCGACTGGGCCAAGACGATCGAACATCACCATGAACGTTGGGACGGTACTGGCTATCCCCATGGCCTGAGGGGCCATGACATATTCGTCGGCGCCCGGATCGTGGCCGTGGCCGACGCCTACGACGTGATGACGTCGGGTCGGGTATACCAGAAGGCGAAGCCTGCTGCCCAGGCGCGTCGCGAAGTCGCCGAGCAGGCCGGCAGGCAATTCGATCCGGCCGTGGCGCGTGCGCTGATGAACGTCTCGCTCGGCAAGTTGCGGTGGGCAACCGGGCCGTTGGCGATGCTGGCCGAAATCCCGTTCATCCGGGGATTGCCGCAGACCGGTCGCGACATCGCGGCGGTGGTCACATCGTCGTCGATGATGGCGGCGACGCTGGCCAGTGGAGTCGTGCCGATCCCACCCGCGGTAACGCCCTCCAGCATCATCGAGGCGGTCAGTCAGGAGGCCTACCGCGATCCGATCGTCGTCGCCGCACCCGGAAACGGGACCGGAACCGGCGATGTATCCACCACCGGAGACCCCACTCCCACCACCGGCCCTCCCGCCGGGCCCGCGACGACGATGACGACGGCCGGCCCCACCACAACCAGTTCTGACCCCACTACCACGACCACGACCACTGCCGCGGTCGTAAACGGCGCGCCAAACCTCGCCTCGGTAACCGGCACCACCGGCGCCGGAGAGCTGATCACCCTGCCGCTCGATGCCACGGACCCGAACGGTGACCAACTGACCTGCTCGATGACCAAACCACCCTCCCAAGGAGCGGCCACCGTCCCGGCGGACTGTTCGCGGGTCACCTACCAGGCGCCAGACGGATTCGAGGGCGAGGTCACCATCGAGATCACCGTCACCGACGGCAGTCTCACCGACAAAGCCACCGCTTCGATCACTGTCATCATGCCAAATCGGCCACCGGTGGCCGTCGGGGATTCGGCGAGCGTCGTGGCAGGTTCATCGGTGACGGTTTCGGTGCTGGCCAACGACTCAGACCCGGATGGCGACTCGTTGACGGTGACCGGGGTGACAAGTCCTTCTGTGGGAACAGCAACTCGCTCGGCAAGCTCGGTGGTGTACACCGCCCCGTCGGGTGCGTCGGGCACCACGACCTTCGACTACACCGTCTGCGATCCGGACGGTGCATGCGATCGGGCCACGGTCACAATCACCATCCAGTCCTCGGTGACCGCCAATGACGATGCCGCCTCGGTGCGTAAGGGCGACGTCATGGTGGTCCCTGTCCTGGCAAACGACGACCCGGGCGGCGGCACCTGGGATCTGTCGACTCTGACGATCATCGCTCAACCCGCCCACGCCACGGTTCGAGTTCTCGGTGGGGGGAAGCTCCAGGTGAAGGCGGACAAGAACTACGAGGGTCCCGATTCCTTCCGGTACCGCGTCTGCACGACCACCGGCGACTGCGACACCGCCACCGTGCGGCTCACGATCATCTGAGCGGACCAGTCGAGGCCACCCGACGGAGGTCCGACTCTTCAGCCTCGACCGAAGAGACGCTTCAACCAGGCCAACAAGCTCTGCAGGAAGAGCGAGATGCCCTTCACTTCGCCGGCGGTGATCTGCTCCGCCTCTGCCTCGGTGGTCGCCGCCAGCTTTCCTTCCACGCATGACACGAACTCGGCGATCAGGCGATTGGACATCTCGTTGATCAGGCCGGACCGACCGAACTGGGCAGCAGCACCGGACAGCGTCACGTCGGCGTCGATGCGCACCGACGTCGTCGACGGGCCGGTTTCGCCCAGGGTGTAATCGACCTTCACCTGTCCTCGGCTCCCACCCCGGCGATCCACCCCTTTGCCGTCGATGACACCGGTTCGGGCCGTCTCGTCGGTGGTGACTTTCGCCTCACCCTCGAATGTGGCGGAGAGGGGACCCAACTTCACCGAGACCTTTCCGGCGTAGGTCTCATCTCCCTTGACCTCGGTCAATTCGGCCCCGGGCAGGCACTGAGCGACGGAGGGGATGTCCTGGAAGAACGCCCACACGGTCGACACCGGACGGTTGACGTCGAACTGGTGTTGGATCTGCATCCACTGAGCCTACCGGGAACGTCGGTCAGCCGACCCGTTGCGGGGACCTGAGGTCCTTGGGCCCTTTACGGTCGCGGAGCCGACCACCCGTCTTCCCTCTCCGCACCGCCAATATCTCTGCGAGTACCGCCCAGGCGATCTCGACCGGCCCCTCAGCGCCGATGTCCAGCCCGGCCGGTCCGTGGATCGTGCTCAACTCGCCGGGCCCGAAGGCCGTACCACCACGCCCCAGGTCCGAGAGCAGTCGAGCGAGTCTCTCCCCTGGCCCAAGGGCTCCGATATACGCCGCCTCTTTCCCGACCAACGAGCCCAACGCCGCCAGATCGCGCAGATAGTTGTGTGACATGAGCACCACATAGGTCCGAGGGTCGGTACCGACGGTCTCGGCCAGTGCTCCGGCTTCGACCTGAACCAACTCCTTGGCGGTCGGGAACCGCTCCTCGGTCAAGAACTGCCGTCGTTCGTCGGCAACCGTCACCTCGAATCCGAGTTCGGTCGCCAACCGGGCGAGCGGCACGGCGTCGTGCCCCGCGCCGAACACCAACAGCCGGGACGGCGCACCGACCACCTCGATGAGAAGCCTTCGGCCGTCCAGGTCGACCACTCGGTGCCATCCGGCTTCGATCACCGAACGAGCCTGATCCAGGACTTCCCGATCCACCGAGCCTTCGACTGTTGCCTGGGTGACCATGGAGCGCCTACCGGGAATGCCGCCCGTGATGGTGTGGATGATGGCGGTTGGCCGCTGCCGGGCCCGGATCTGCCGAACCAGAGTCGCCACCTGTCGGGCTCCTTCTGCCGGTTCGACCATCACCTCCGTGGCGCCATTGCAGCCGATTCCCCAGCCCCAGACCGCCTCGTCGTCCGCGGTGAGGTCGAACTCGACCACCTCGGCCTCCCCCTGGCGGATCACCCTCTCTGCGACCAAGCCGAGATCCTGGTCGAGGCAGCCTCCCGACACCGTTCCGATGCTCGTCCCGTCTGCGGCGATCAGTTGCCGGGCGGCCAGGCCCCGGTAGGTCGACCCGCGCACCCCGACCACTGTCGCCAGTGCGAACTCCACGTCTCGCTCCGACCAGTCCTCGATTGCAGAGATGATCGCATCGAGCTCAACCATGGGCGCAGGGTACCCACAGCCGTACGCTCCGGGACTCCCCGCAGGGCTGATCCGTTCGGTGTCGATGGATAGCCGATCCCTCGCGATCGTCGCCCACGGGGGTTGATCGGGGTCGGTGTCAGGCGACCAGCGACAACAGGGTGCCACCGGCAGCAGTGACCAGCACGGCAACCGCCAGCGCAGTCGACCAGCCATACCGTCCGCCACCGGCGCCCGACGCCAAACCAACCGCCCCGACCGCCGCCATCATTGCGAGAGTGATGCCGCCCACGGCGCTTGCGCCGAGCGGCAGGACGCCCGACAGCAGGGCCAGCAAGCCTCCGATCCACAGAGCAGATACCAAGCGCAGCGCACCGCGGGGGCCAAGGCGCACGGCGAGGACCAGTTTCCCCGCCTGCCGGTCCGACTCGATATCTGGAATCGCGAACACGAGCATCATCCCCACATGAATCACAGTCAGCGGAATCGAGATCGACCAGAACCCGGCAGACGGCACCCCGCCCTGACTCAGCAGACCAACCAGCGGAACCCCGATTGCCACCACCACCGAGGTTGCGACCTCACCCCAGCCGGTGGAGAGCAGCCGAACCGGCGGGATCGAGTACAGCCACGAAACCACCAACGCAGGAATCACCACCAGGGCGGCGGCCGGGGCCTGAGTGGCCAACACCCCTGCGGAGGCCAGGGCAGCCATCGAGGTGACGACGGCCGCCACAACCGCCACCTGCTGTGACAGCCGGCCGCCGCTGAGCACACCGCTACCCCCGGAGAAGAACGTCCGGTTCACCACGAGACGATCCGAGTGACGGTCGGCGTGCTCGTTGACGTAATGCGCAGTGAGTTGAGCGGCCGTGACCATTGCCTGACCCCATAAGAACGGACGCAACCCGAACGTCGGAGCCAGAGCCGCCCCGACGCCATGGAGGAGCACCCCGCCCAGGAGAAAGTGGGGACGCGACAGTCTGACGAACGCGAACACCGGACCGAGTGACCGTGTAGTCGGATCAGCCCAGGAAGACCTCGGGGTCGGCATCGAACGCCTTCTTGCAGCCGGGAGCACAGAAGTAGAAGTGGACTTCTCCGTGATCCGAGGTCCAGGTCGCTGTCGCGATCTCCACCTCCATCTTGCACACCGGGTCGATTGCGGTCTCCAACTCGATCACCTCCGTAGTCTGAGCCCCAGCGCCGGCCGCCTTAAACGCCACCAGCTCGGCCAGGATCGCCACCGCCATTTCCTCGTGTTCGGTATGCCCGAGGTCGAGCCCTGCCGGCGCCCGAACCCGAGCCAAGGCTTCGTCACCGAGTCCCCTGTCCCGAAGCCAACCCAGCACTGCCGAGGCCCGCTTCTCCGACGCCACGAGGCCGATGTACGACGCCGGGGTACCAAGGGCGCGTTCGAGCGCGGTCTCGTCGTGATGCCCCTGGGTCGCGACGACCACGTACCCGCGGGCGCCCACGGCGTCGAGCTCGGCCTCGGCAGCAACCACCCGCGACCGCCAACCGAGCGTCGCGGCCAGCTCGACCAGCATCCGTGCCGCCGGCGACTCGCCGACCACCCACAGCTCCGGTTTGGGCAACACCGGTTCCACATACACCTCCATCGCCCCTTCGCTCGAGCACGCCATCGGAACCGGGCGTACCCCGGGTCGGTCGTCGGCCTCACCGAGGACCAACAACGCCGGCGCACCGGTTACGAGCGTCTCCAATGCCGCTTTGACCACGGTCGGCTGGGCACAGGCGCCTCCCAGCCATCCCTCGATCGTTCCGTCCGGGTGGACGACCGCTTTCGAGCCGACATGACCGGATGACGGACCGCGACGCCAGGTCACGGTCGCGAGCGCAAATGGCCTCCCGGCCGCCTCGAGCTCGGCGAGTCGCGCCAGACCGATCGTCATGGCCCGATCGTCATCAGCCCGCCGGTCACGCTCGGGGACTCACCGGCAGCCCGTCACGGCTTCACGTCGATTCCGTTCAAGGCACCCCACACCCGGTGAGGGAGCACCGGCATGTCGATGTTCTGAACACCCTTACTCCACAGGGCATCCACCACAGCGTTGACATAGGCGGCCGGAGACCCCACCGTCGCCGACTCGCCGACGCCCTTGGCGCCGATCGGATGATGTGGAGACGGCGTCACGGTCTCGCCGATCTTGAACCTCGGGGTCTCCCACGCGGTCGGGACCAGGTAGTCGAGGAAGTTCGATCCGATGCAGTTGCCGTTCTCGTCGAAGGTGATCCACTGCATGTTTGCCTTGGCGAAGCCTTCGGTGAGACCGCCCTGGATCTGGCCTTCGACGATCATCGGGTTGATCCGGATACCACAGTCGTCCACTGCGACCATGTCGAGGACCTTCCAGGTGCCGTCACCTGGATCGACCTCGACGACCACGATGTAGGTTCCAAACGGATAGGTCATGTTGGGCGGGTCGTAATAATGCACACCCTCCAGACCCGCTTCCATCCCGTCGGGGTGGTTGGTGTAGGCCGCGAAGGCGACCTCCTGGATCGAGACGCCGCGGTCGGTGCCTTTGACCGTGAACTTGCCCGGTTCCCAGTCCAGGTCCTCCTCGCCGGCCTCCAGCAGGTGGGCGGCGAGCTTGCGAGCCTTGTCTCGGATCTTCCGAGACACCACCGCGGTGGCTGCGCCACCCACAGGAGTCGATCTCGATGCATATGTCCCGAGTCCATAGGGGGTGTTGTCGGTGTCTCCGTACTGGACCTTCACGTCCGTGAATGGAATACCGAGTTCTTGGGCCACGATCTGGGCAAAGGTCGTCTCGTGCCCCTGGCCCTGAGTCTGCACACCCAGCTTGAGGATCGCCTTGCCGGTCGGATGGACTCTGAGTTCGGCGCTGTCGAACATCTTCAGGCCGGCGATGTCGTACTCGCGCGAATTTCCCGCACCGACCACCTCTGTGAACGATGCGACTCCAATTCCGATCAGCTTCCCACCCTTGGCGTTCTGTTCGCTCTGCCGGGCCCGCCAGCCGTCGTAGTCGATGATCTCCTTGGCGAGAGTCATCGCGCCGTGGTAGTCCCCCGAGTCGTAGACGAATCCGGTCGGCGACATGTACGGGAACTGCTCCTTCTTGATGAAGTTGAGCGACCTGAACTCGGTCGGGTCCATCCCCAACTCGTGGGCGGCCTTGTCGGCCAGCCTTTCGATCAGATAGGACGCCTCCGTGACCCGGAACGAACACCGGTAGGCCACTCCTCCCGGAGCCTTGTTGGTGAACGCCCCCCGGGCAGTCACGTGGGCCGCCCCGAAGTCGTACGACCCGGTGCAGATGTGGAACAGGCCGGCCCTGAACTTCGTCGGCTGGGCGTCGGCGTAGAAGGCACCCTGGTCGGACAGGATCCCGGCCCGCATACCGATGATGCGGTTGTTCTCGTCGATCGCCAGCTCGCCGTGCATGTGGTAGTCGCGCGCGAAACCGGTGGAGATCAGGTTCTCCGAACGGGACTCGATCCACTTCACCGGTTTCCCGATGACGAGCGACGCCGCCGTCGCCACCACGTAGCCGGGGTAGATCGGCACTTTGTTGCCGAACCCACCTCCGATGTCGGCCGTGACGATCCTGATCTTCTCCTCCGGCAGCCCGGCGACGATGGCGAACAGGGTCCGATGGGCATGTGGGGCCTGGCTGGTGAGGTAGATCGTCGCCTCACCGGTCACCGGATTCACGTCGGCTACCGCCCCGCAGGTCTCCAGCGGGGATGGGTGCGACCGCGGATAGTGGGTGTCGAGAGATACCACCTTGGCCGCTCGGGCGAACGCCGCGTCCGTCGCAGCTTTGTCTCCGGCCTCCCAGTCGTAGGCGACGTTGTCGGTCTGACCCTCTTTCTCGTCCCGGATCAGCACCGCGCCCTCGGCGAGCGCTTGCTGGGGATTGGTGATCGCAGGCAGATCCTCGTAGTCGACCATGATCAGGTTGAGGGCGTCGCGCGCCACGTACGGATCGGTGGCGATCACCGCCGCCACCTCCTGGCCCTGATACCGGACCTTGTCGGTGGCGAGCACCGCCTGGGTGTCGCCCGAGAGGGTGGGCATCCAGGCGAGGTTGTAGCCGGCGAGCATCTCCCCGGTGACCACGGCCACCACGCCCGGGAGGGCCTGAGCCTCCGATGCATCGATGGATACGATCCGGGCATGGGCCACCGGGGAGCGGAGGACGGCCATGTGAAGCATTCCGGGCAGAACGATGTCGTCGAGATACCGGCCCGCTCCCTGAATGAACCGATCATCTTCTTTCCGGCGGACGGAGTGACCGATGCCTCCGATCTCCGGGGAGGTTTGCGCATGGTGGGTGGTCGTCATTGTCCTGCTCCCTGCATCGCCTCGTCTGGGACGGGTTCGGCGGCAGCCCTCATGTCGGCTCCGGCCGCCTGAATCGCCTTGACGATGTTCATGTATCCGGTGCACCGGCAGATGTTGCCGGAGATAGCCCACCGGACGTCCTCGTCACTCGGGTCTGGGTTGGACTCGAGAAGCGACGCACCCACGATCATCATCCCCGGAGTGCAGAACCCGCATTGGAGACCGTGATTGTCCTTGAACGCCGCCTGGATCGGGTGGAGGGCGCCGTTCTGCTTGAGACCCTCGACCGTCTTGATCTCACTTCCGTCGGCCTGCACGGCGAATACGGTGCAGGATTTCACCGGCCGTCCGTCCAGCACCACTGTGCAGGCACCACAAGACGTGGTGTCGCAGCCGATGTGGGTTCCGGTGAGAGCCGCGTCGGTGCGAATGAAATCCACGAGGAGCTTCCTCGGCTCAACATCGCGGGTGTACGCCACCCCGTTGATGGTGACCGTTACCTCCATCATGCACCTCCTGCCTGGCTGAGAGCGGCCGCAAAGCCCCGCTTCGTGTATTCGGCTACGACTGCCCGCTTGTAGTCGGCCGGACCCCGGACGTCACTCTCGGGATCGCAGGTTCGTGCGGCGATCGCGGCGGCCTCGGCGAACAGATCGGCTCCGGGCGTCTGGCCGATCATCATCTCCTCGGCTTCGGTCACCTTGAGGTTGTGACGGAACACAGACGTCAGCGCCAGGCCCGCTTCGGCGACCTTGCCATCCCCGCCGAGGACGAGATGGGTGGCGACGCCGACCGTGGCGTAGTCGCCGATCTTGCGTTCCAGCTTGAGGTACGTCCCACCCGAGCGCTCCTTGCGGGCCGGGATCCTCACCTCGGTCACCATTTCGCCTGGTTGAAGCGAATTCGTGAAGAAATCGACGAGGAAATCGGTGATGGGAATCACCCTTTCCCCGTTGGCGGATCTGGCGACGACGCTCCCGCCCACCGCCAGCATGACGGAATTCCAGTCACCTTCCGGATCGCAATGGGCCACCGAACCCGCCAACGTTCCGCGGTTGCGGACCAAAGGGTCGGCTACCCACGGCGCCGCGGCGGCCACAGTCGCGTTTCCGCCCTCGATGACGTCCGACGCCGCGATGTCCGCGTGCCGGGCAAGTGCACCAACGGCTACGTGGCCGTTCACCTGCTGAATCCGATCGAGCCCCGGGATCTTGTTGATGTCCACCAGCACGGCGGGAGCAGCCAGCCTCAGCTTCATCATCGGAATGAGGCTCTGCCCGCCAGCCAGAACCCTCCCTTCGTCGCCGACGTCGCTCAATCGAGCGAGCGCCTCGTCGAGGGACCTGGGCGCCGAATAGTCGAAGGCACCGGGAAACACGATCCGACCTCCTCTGGGGTTCGCATTTGAAGCTAGCACCGCCACGGGTGCTCAGTGGGGCTGAACGTCTCGAATGTTTCCCCACCCGCCGGCGGTCATCCGTGCTCGGTAATGCCTGCCAGCAAGTCCAATACATGTGGGACGAGGTCGATGATGGCTGCCAGGTTCTCGACCGCTCCTGTCGGACTGCCCGGGAGATTGATCACCAGGCTGGTGCCGAGGCTCCCGACCACGGCGCGGGAGAGTGCTGCCATCGGTGTCGACTTCATGCCTGCCTGGAACATCGCCATCTGGAGCCCCGGCGCCGGACGCTCCAGGACTGCGGTCGTCGCCTCCGGGGTGACGTCACGGGGGCCGAACCCGGTCCCACCGGTGGTGACGACCAGGCGGGCAGCACCGCAGGCCTCCAAGATCGCCGCCGACACCAACGGCGCCTCGTCTGGCACCGTCTTCCTGATGAGGACGTCGAAGCCGTGGCTGGAGAGATAGGCCGCCACTTCCTCCCCGCCCCGATCGACCCGGGTTCCGCGGTGCACGCCGTCGCTGACGGTGACAACGGCCGCGGAGGGAGTCACGCTCGGAACGTGAAATTCAGCGCGTCGTCCCAGGGCGGGATCGGGACACCGGGGGCGAGAAAGCGGGCCATGACGAACACGATCGCCAATCCCACCGCCAGGCCGACCGAGAAGCCCCGCTCTTCGATGATCTCCGGAATCGAGATGTGGGTCGCGCCGCGCGCCGCCAATGTGGTGACCACTGTGAAGAGCCCGACCAGCGGCAGGCTGGAAAGGTAGCCGGTGCCGGCGTCGGGTAGGAAGAAAGGCACTGCCAACAGGGGGGCGACCAGACCAGGCACCAATGCGATCGAAGCCACGAAACGGACCCGCTCGGCAGGTGTGGCCACCTCTGAGCGGTGACGGTTGAACCCGAGGAATGCAGGCGCGGCGGCGATCGCAACCAGCAACATTCCGACCGCACCGGCGGCGGCGAGGATGGTGTCGATCCCCGCCGGAACCTCGTAGCCGGCGAGAGCCACGTCGAGGATGGAGTCATCCGACATCCGGTACCTGATCATGTCGTAGAACACGATGCGGAACGAGAACAGACTGATCCAAAGCACGGTCAGCTTTCCTGCACTCCGATCTTTGGCTCCCGGGAAGAGAATGAGGAACATGATCCCCACCACGAGAGCGGTGACGGTGCCGCCCAGATATGCGAGGTCGTTCCCGGCCGCCCTGAACTCGGTGGCGATGTTGGTCATCACGGGATCGCGATCGAAGATGACGCCGGCGAGGGCGAGTCCGAACTGCTCGAGGATCCGGGTGACAACAACCGCGATCACCGCCGCAACTACGGAATTGCCGAGAAACCCCCAGGTGGTGCGAATGACGGTGGCGCGGCGCTCTGTCGTCTGCGTGGACATCAACCCTTCCTTTACCAAACGTCCAACCCACCCGACAGCTTATCCCCGGGCGGGCAGTGGTTCCAGCACTCGACCTCAGTCGGCGACAAGGGGCAAGTGTTCGATTCCCGACAACACCATCTCGGACACCCTACGGCACTCCTCGAGGTGGGGATAGCCGCTGAGGATGAAGGCGTCGATCCCGACCGCCCGATACGCCTCGAGCTTCTCTGCGGCCGTGGCCAGCCCACACCCACCTTCGCTCCAGAGCGACCGGTATCTGGAGCCTACAGCGGTCGAGTTCGTCGAATCGGCCTACTTTCTGGCTTCCGGACGGCCGTGGAGGAGCTCACAGCGGGGACCGTCGGAGACCTGAAGATGCTCGCAATCAGGCTCAGGAGTCCATCGTCACCGGCCTGCCGGTGGCCCTCGATACGGTGTTGTCCTGACGGCCGGCTATCCCCGGTAACCTCTCCGTCATGCGCGTCCTCATCATCGAAGATTCCGCCATCGCCGCTCGCTTGATCAGGACGTGCATCGAGTCGCTCGCAACCGACGTGGTCATCAAGGCCGACGGTCACAAAGGCCTCGAGTCTCTCGCCGAGCGAGTGCCCGACATTCTGTTTCTCGACCTCGGGCTGCCGAGCCTGGACGGTTGGGCGGTCCTCGAGCGGGTCCGCGCCAATCCGCGCACCGCGGCGCTGCCGGTGGTGGTCGTCACCGGATTCGGAGCGGAGTCGGTGAGGGAGCGGGCCATGACGGCGGGCGCGGACGGTTTCATCTCCAAGCCCTTCCGTCAACAGGACCTACTTCAGGCGGTCTCGGAGGCGATCCACGCTCGCTCCCGCTGAGTTCCGCTCAGTGGTCCGTCGCACGACGAGTTCGAGTTCGAACTCGGTGTGGACCGGGTCGCGATCCGGGGCGGCGAGCAGGTCGAGCAGAGTGCGCGCGGCGCTGACCGCCATGGCAGACGGGTCCTGGCGAACGGTGGTGAGGCCCACCGTCCGGGCGAGGTCGTGGTCGTCGAAACCAACGAGGGACAGCCGACCCGGAATGTCGACGGCATCCTCCCGGCAGGCCTGGATGACACCGAAGGCCATCTCGTCCGACATCGCAAACACGGCCGTCGGCGGATCGTCCATCCGCAGGAGTGCACGAACGGCCTCCATCCCACCGTCGACGGAGAAGTTCCCATCGACCACCAGTGCGGGATCGATCTCGATGCCCGCTTCGGCCAGGGCCGCGGCGTGGCCCTGGAGGCGTTCTTCCGGCGTTGTGGAACGAACCCGGGTAGGCGCCCCGCCAATGACACCGATCCTGCGATGCCCGAGTTCGACGAGATGCCGGGTCGCCATCCTTCCGCCCTCGACGTTGTCGATCCACACGGATGACGCCTCCTCGTCCCGGCACCCGGCGAGCACCCATGGCACTCGCATGGCTCGAAGAGACGAACGCTCGAACTCATCCGGCACGACGTCCACAATGATGACTCCATCCACCCGCCGGGCAACGCCGCCCACCAGCGAAGCCGCCGTGCCATCGCCGAGGGTGATGACGAGAACGTCTTGCGCCTCGGCAGTCAGCACTGCTTCAACGGCGCTCACGACCCGGGCCGTGTACCAGAGCTGAAGGGAGGCGGCGGCGACGGCGATGGTTCCAGACCGGCCGGCGGCGAGTCGAGCGGCATTGCGATCGGGGGTGAATTCCAGTTCGGCAATCCCAGCCATCACCTTGGCCCGGGTCGCGGGCGACACATTCGGCAGCCCTCGCATTGCCCGGCTCACGGTCGCCATCGATACTCCGCAATGAGCGGCAACGTCCTCGATCGTCACTCTCGTCACGAGCACAATTGAAAACGCTTACAACCGGACGGTCAAACGGCACCCGGACAGCGACACCGCGTGGAGCTGGGAAGACGGCCGCCATGCTCGATGTGCCTGGAGAGATGCCATATCGCCTGGTCCGAGCGTTGCTACTGGGACTGATGACATCGTCATGCGCCGAGACCGGTGGCTCGACGGAGCCCACCCCATCCCGACCCCGGACTCGACCGGAAACAGCCCTACCGGCGTGCCGGAGCACCTCCGAGCGTTGCCTGGCGCCGGGCGGGCCGACTTCTCGGCCGCCTCGTTCGACCTCGCCGAGTTCCAGATGGAATCCCGGCGCTCGACTCTCGCGGTTTCTCGGATGCCGGGACTGGAGCCTTGGACGCTCCTGGGCTAATCCGTGGATGGTCCGCCGACCGGGGGCAGGCTCGAGATCGTGGACCGCCTCACCGACTTCTGGTTCGCGTTCCACGCCTTCCACCCCGACGCCGAAGTGTGGTCGGCAGGCCGACCCTCAGCACCAGATCGATCCGGCACCGTCGTCGCCGCCGATCGATCGGGCATCACCGGAGTGGATCCGGAGTGCGGTGAGCGCGCAGACTGCGGCATCGATCACGTCGTCGAGTGGAACGCCCAACACGGGGGTGACCTCGAGGCCGTGCTCAGCCAGAACACTCAGCCGCGCGTCGGATCCATTTCCGGTCTTCTTTGGCGGCAGCGGGCTCCCGGCGAGGTTGCTGAACGCAAGCTCGGGATGCACCTCGTGCCACGAGCTGTCGGCAACGGACAACGCATCCCGAATCGCCGGACCGAGGTTCCAGGCCTGTTTCGAGACACCCAGCAGGCGGGCCTCCGCCCAGGGCAGGTCGAATGCTTCCCGCGGTGGCGTGAAGAAGAGCGTGGATGCCCTCGACCCCAGCAGCCTCCGGCCCTCCACCTCTGCCTGCCGCCGTGCCCCCGGCTCGGGGAAACCGAGCGGGATGTCGATCCCGACGACATCCGCCTGGATCTGCGCGCAGCGGTCGACGACGGAAACCACAGGGGGTCCCTCACCGAGCATCACCACCACCCATCGTCCGGCCGACCGATCGACGCCTGTGACCCGACTCACGACACCACCAGTGTCCCCACCATCCAGAGGACAAACAGACCGATCGTCATGAGGAGCAGCCGGACTGTCTTGCGCCAGTCGAGCAGCCCGACGACCGCAACCGTGGTCCAGGCGATGCCGACGACAACCGACCACCAGACCGGCACCACTTCCCGACCTGCGACCGCGAGCACCAACACCACGACGTGAAATCCTCCGGCAACCAGCCCGTAGAGCACCTGACGCTCGGGCGTCATTCGATCACCCCGGATTCGCGGGCGGGTCCCGCATACCACTCTGCGAGCGATTCCGTCGTCTCATGGGCGTTGAGGCCGCTCGGGTTGGGCACCACCCAGATCGGGCAACCGCCCAGCGACTCGTTCTGACGGCCGAGCTTCGCCCGCGGTCTGCCGAACGCGGTCCGGTACGCAGTCACCCCTGCAACCGCGACCACGACCGGGGCCAAGCGTTCGACCAGCCGTGACAGCTTCTCCGCGCCGGCCCGAAGCTCGGAAGCCGACAGCTCCCCGGCTCGAACCGTCGCCCGGTTGATCAGGTTGGTGATGCCGATCCCGCGCCGAATCAGATGATCACGATCCTCGTCTGTGAAGCCCTCCGACCGGTCCACCTCCCGTTCGATGATGCCGGCCAGACGCAGAGCCGGGTAGAAGCGGTTGCCGGGGTGGGCGAAGTGGGTCTGGGTGGCCGCGGTCCACAGCCCGGGGTTGATGCCGACGAACAGCAGCTTCAGGCCGGGTCCGATCAGGTCGGGGACCTGTGCATCCCGGTAAGCCTCGAGTTGTTGTCGTGTGAAACCCACGCCGGGAGTGAACGCATCACCGGCGAAAAAATCAAGACGGCGTCAACGGCTCTTGCGACGCATCAATCGCTGCAGGGTCTCGGAGTCCGACGCAACCTCGGCAGCGCTGGACTCGTCCTGCTTGCGGCGCTCCGAAACCTCTGCCGCGCGAACACGCTCGCGCTTCCGCTCCGAGGTGACACCCATCCGCCAGTCCTCGATGTCTCCTTCGCCCAGCACCAGGCGCCGGAGGGCTACATCGATCATGAACAGCGCCAGTGCGGCCGCCACCAGCCACGGCCAGATGGGGAGCTGGGCGCTTCCCTGCACCGGCGCCTCGTCGAACAGCGCCGTCGCCTCGGGATCGAGCCGGCCGCCGGTCACCGACGCCAGATCTCCGCCGAGGCTCGGGTCCGCTTCGCGGAAGGCGAATTCCTCCTGGTAAGAAGAAACGGCGCCCGACCCCGAGGTGTACCCGCTTCCATCTGGACTGTCGACGGTCACCGCCACCCAATACGCTCCCGCCGATGCAGCCCGGGTCTCCCCCGCGAACGTGTCGATTCCCGTTCGGCTCAGCGGGATGGCGACCGTCTCACCGTCCGGCAATCGAACCCGGGCGACGGCAGTCGCATCATCCGACAGGTTGGGATCGCTCAGTTGGACTCTCAGCACCCCGCCATCGACCCGGACCGACGGCGGGTTGTCGCGCCCGGCGGGCAGTACGTCGCGGACCAATTCGCCCCAGAAGTCCACGTAGCCGTTCCAGTCGACCCAATTGGCAGACCACCTGGTCGTGGCGTCTGAGGTCCAAGCGGTGACGCGGCCCAGACCCCGCTGCCACGTCGCCATCAGCGGATCCGACTGTCCGATCTGAAGCGGAATCGAAGCACTCCCCTTCGCCTTGGTCAGGACATATCCGAGCAACGGTGGGGCCTGCGTCAGGTTCTCGGTCACGGGCGAGAAAGCGCCTAGCGCCGGAAGGAACGTCCCCTCCGTGGCCAGGTTGCGGGCAACGGTGAGTGTCTCCTCCACGAAGATCTCCGGAACCTCATTGATATCGCTCCCCGGGTAGTAGCGGCCGCCCCCGATCTCGGCCATCCGCTGGAGCTGGATCCCCGGGCCCTCTCCGGTTCCGAGCACCGACAGCGTGATGCCGGCATCGGCGATGTCTCGAACGATCGGGAGCAGGTTGGCCTCGTTGGGATCCCAGCCGTCGGTGAACAGGACGATATGGCGGAGGTCCTCCGGCACGCCCTCCAGCGCCTTCAGCGCCTCTCGCAGCGCAGGCGCGATCTCGGTGTCGCCATTTGGGTTGAGTCGCCCCACCGCGTCGGAGATGGTGGCTTCGCCCGGCTTGGGTCCGAGCGGAAGCATCCAGTCGAACCCGGATGAGAAGGCCAGCAAGCCGACCTTGTCCGAGCCGGACAGGGCGTTGATGGCCGCTTCGGCGCCGGCTCGCGAGATGTCCGTCTTGTTGACCCCCGTTTCCGGATTCGACGAATTGCAGTGACAAGCAGCCATCGATCCCGAGGTGTCGATCACCAGGACCTGGGCAACGGGTTGGCGCCGGATCAGGTCATCCGGGTTCGAGGACACCGGGAGGATCGCCTCGAGCGGCGTCTGGTGGTAGTCGCCGAGCCCGAAGGCCTGGTCACCGCCGATGACGACCAGCCCTCTCCCGAGATCCTCCACGTAACCTGCCAGCGCCTCGGACTCCGCATTCGTCGGCCGATCGACATTCACCAGGACGACGGCATCGAATTCGAGCAGACCAGCCGCGTCCGGGATCGACGCCCGCGTTTCCACTCCAAGCCCTGCCGCGACCAGTGCCGCCGCCAGTTCGCCGGCCTCGCCCGATTTCCCCTCCACGATGGCGACCCGGGCCGCGCCCAGCACCCGGGTGATGCCCTCGGCGGTGTCGTTTTCGGGCCGGGTGTCGAAATCGGTCTCGAGCTCGACTGACACCGGCAGGAAGCCGGGGGATCGAGCCTCCAGCTCGACGCTCACCACGGTCCGACCCTCGTCGATTTCCACCGGAAGCTCGATTCGCTGGTCGCCGGCTCGCACCACCAGTCGGCCCGGTCCGGCCGTAGTGGATCGGATCGACACCTCTACCGGCACCCGATCCCCCTCCCGGACGGCCGGCGGCACCACAACCGACTCGACGAGCGCGTCGGCACTCCTCGCCGACTCGAGCGTGACCACGTCCACTGCGATTCCGGCATCGGCCAGTTCGGCCGCCACGGTGCGAGCCGAGCCGACCGTCTCGACCAGATCGGTGACGACCACGATCCGTCGCGAACCCTCGGTCGGAAGCAACGAAGCGGCGCTGCGAAGCGCTCCCTCCAAGTCGGTGGCGGATCCATCCACCTCTGTGAGGACGGCGGTTGGAGTCCTTCCGAACGCGATTGATTGATCGACCTGCAGCGACGTCCCGAACACAGCAACCGCCGACTGATCGTCGATGCGCGCCGCCCCCAAGGCATCCGACACCAACCGCTCCTGTTCCATCCGCGACTCGGTTCCGATCGAGTCCGACCGGTCGAGCAGGAAGAGCACAGAACGCTGGTCGACGCCACGCACCAGCATTGGCTGTGCAATGGCGAGGCCGAGAGCGAGGACACTCACGATCCTGAGAGCCACGGCCAGCCGGTGCTGCTTTCTTGGGACCGTGCGGCTTCCGTAGCGAACTACGGCGACCACCACCGCCAGCAGCGGGATCGCAACCAGCAGGAGCCAGGGATGCCGGAACGTCATGCCGTCGCCACCTTCGTGCGCCGCAGACCGGGCCGTTGATGGCCGACCCACCACTCGAGGAGCAACAAGACGATTGCGAGGCCGATCACCCACGGCGCCCACTCACGAACGAGTGCGGTTTCCTCCGTCTCGAGATCCGGCGGCGACGCCACCTCGATCGTCCGGGGCAGCACTCCGGCTTCGGCCGGGACGAAGTTCCGAACCGCCGTCGGTCCCGTCTGCTCCAAGCCGTTACCCACATAACGAACTCGATAGATACCGGGCACAGTCGTCTCTTTGTAGAGGGCAGCAGATTCCTCGAGCGTGACCACCTCACCTGTCGGGCGGGTGACTTCGGGATGGGTGCCGACCGGAGCAGCAAGCACGATGGGATCGCCCGATACACCCGTGCTCACGGACGCCCCACTGCCACCCCCCAGCCACTCGAGGATGCGGGCTCCGAGGATCGGGAACCCAACCTGAACCGGGAGATTGGAGTGGGTGACGTCGAACGTGAAATACACCACCCGGTGACCGTTGACGCTCCCCAAGAGGATGAGGGGACTGTCGCCTGCCCGGACGATCGGGAGCCAACCTGGCGCGTCAACCACCTGGGCCTCGGCCACCGCGACATCTGAGAGATCCACCTGATCGAGCAATGGTTCTCCGGGACGCTGATAGGTCACCGGTACGTTGCCCACCAACTCGACGAACTCGATCCCCTCGGGCACGGTGTCGGTGGCGAAGAGCAACGCAGGACGGTCGATCTCGGGCAACTCGCCCCCGTCGACGATGAGCACCTCGCCTTCGTCGGATTCCTCCCACCCCGGCAGGCTCCGCACCAGAGCCTCGACGAACGGCGAAGGTTCGCCGACGAGTTCGGCGGTTCGCAGGGGCCCCTGCCCGACGATCAACCAGGCTGAGTCGTTCATCGGATTCGTATCGGAATCGCCCAGGCGTGTCACCGAGATCACATCACCGGCAGAAGCCTCGACCGGGACCGTCTTGGAGACCTGGCCCCCGGAACGCATCTCCAGCTCGAAGGTTCCGGCAGGCAACTCGCCGACCGCGATCTCGAACCGATCGGTGCGAGACGCGGTCGTGTGGTTGGTTGCGGTCACCAGCACCCGTATCAGGCCTTCGTCGCTCGACTCTGCATCGATGCCGTCGATCGAAACGTCGGCGCTGGTTGCATCGAACGGAAGGTGGGTCGCCCCGATCACCGGTTCCTCCGCCAGGGGCCCGGACCCCCCGTCCGAGAAGATGAGCAGGTTGGTGGGGCGGTCGGGGGTGGCCAGGCCTCTGGCGAGCCTGACCGCTCCGGAGAGGTCGGCAACCGCCCCGCCGGGCACGATCCCCGACAGCGCCGAGCGCACCACGTCGGGAGATCGAGAAAACGCCGCCAGAACCTGGGCCTCCGGTCCGGCCTGAACAACGGAGATGAGGTTGGCCGTGCTCGCCTGCCCTGCGAGATCCTCGGCCCGGTCGATGGCAGCCGCGAAACGACCGGCGTCGCTCATCGATCCGGACGAGTCGATGACGAAGACGGTGTGCGGACCCAACAGCGCCTGTTGGGTGAAGAACGGCCTGGCCAGCGAGAGCACGAGCGCGGACAGGACCAGCAACTGAATGATCAGCAACGGTGTGAGCCTGAGGCGCTGCCACGGCACCGCTGCCGCCACCGGTGCCCCCAAACGATCCCACAGCATCGTCGACGACACTTGAACCGTCCGCCGCTTGCTTCGGAGCATGTAGAGGACGATCAACGGTCCGGCGAGGGCCGCGAACGCGAGCGCGCCGGGGACCAGCAGGTTCACCGCACCGCTCCCTCGGATGCCAGTGCCGCCAGAGCTCGCTCGGCCGCATCCTCGACTGCCGGGACGAGCAGATAGTCGAGGCCGGCCTTACGTGACCGTCCGGCCACGCCTTCGACGAACGCCTCCAGCACTTCTCGGTAGTGCCGCCTGGTGTCCTCGGAGGTGGAGATCATCGTCTCCGAACCGGTCTCGACATCGACGAGGCGGAGGTCGCCGATCAGGTCCGGATCCAGCTCGACCGGGGCGAGCACCTGGAGGACGATCCCTCCTGCGCCGAGCGCCAGACCGTCGAGGGCTCGCTCCCATTCGACATCGAGGAGGTCGGACACGATCACCGTCGCTCCCCGAACCTTTGACGAGCCGACCAGCGTGCGGAGAATCGGGGCCAGAGGGATTCCTCCTCCGACGGCAACCGTCTCGAGCCACGTCTCGAGCCGCGGCCAGGCAGTCAGGTGATGACCGGTCGGCCCGGCTTCCAACGGTCGGGTGGAGCCTGGCACGGCAAACAACTCCACCCGGTCGCCTGCGGCAAGCCCCAGATAGGCGATCAGCGCGGCCAGACGCCTCGCCGCCAGGTGTTTGCCATGCAGGTTCATCGACGCCGATACGTCCAGCACGACTCGGAGGGTCAACTCGTCTTCGGCCTCGAATTCCCTCACTACCAGTTGTCCGAGGCGGGCGTACAGCGCCTGGTCGATGCGCCGGTAGTCGTCACCTGGGACGTACGGGCGGAAGTCGGCGAAGTCGAGGCTCTCACCCTTTCGCTTGGAACTGTGCCGTCCTGCATAGGACGCGCGAATCCGGCGCTTCGAGACGAGCGATACCTGCTCGATCCTGGCACGCAGCTCAGGGGTGAGGAGCATCGACCCTCCTCACCACGCACGACGACGCCGGGTCGTCAGGCATGATCACGCCTCTGTGGGAGCCGGATGGGCAGCGAGCACCTCGTCGAGCAGTTCATCTGCCGTCACCCCGTCGGCCACCGCCTCGTAGCCGAGCACCAACCGGTGCCGGAGACATGGCTTCATCACCGCCCAAACGTCTTCCGCGGCCAGGTTCGGGCGACTCTCCATGAGCGCTCGCGCCTTGCCCCCCATCACGATCGCCTGTGCGCCTCGCGGACTGGCCCCGTTGCGCACGTACTTCTCGATGACCGCCGGGGCTTTGGGAGATCCAGGGTGGGTGGCTTCGACGAGCATCGCCGCATATCGCAGGAGATGGGCGCCGGCCGGCAGTTCCCGAACCATGCGGGCCATCTCCTGAAGCGTCTCACCATCGAGCACCGGAGAGGGCACCGGATCGTGATCCGTGGTGGTCCTTCTCAGGATCTCGACCAGATCCTCTGCGGGAGGAAACGTGACCAGTGCCTTGAAGAGGAACCGGTCGAGTTGGGCTTCGGGCAGCGGATATGTGCCTTCCTGCTCGATGGGGTTCTGGGTGGCCATCACCATGAACGGCCTCGGCAATGCATGCGATTCGCCACTCAACGTGACCTTGCGCTCCTGCATGGCTTCCAGCAGAGCGGACTGTGTCTTCGGCGTGGCTCGGTTGATCTCGTCGGCCAGCACCAGGTTGGCGAAGATCGGACCGGGGTGGAATCGGAACTCCCCCGCCTCCAAGACCTTGGTCCCGAGGATGTCCGCCGGCATGAGGTCGGGCGTGAACTGCACACGGCCGAAGGCAACGTCGAGGACCTGTCCCAGTGTGGCGAGGAGCTTCGTCTTGCCGAGGCCGGGAACTCCCTCGATCAGGACATGTCCCTCGCACAGGGTCGCCATCAGAACCACATCGACCAGATCCTTCTGCCCGACGATGACCTTCCCGACCTCGCCACGAGCAGCCGCCAGGGATGATGAGAACTCTTCGGGGTTCATGACGCTCCTCTGCCGTTGATTCAGGGTTCGAGTTGTGTGAAGTAACTGCGGACCAGATCCTGGAGATCCGAGGGGATCGTGAGCCGGTCGAGAGACCGCAGCGCGGTTTGCTGGTATTCGGCAAAACGCAGCGAGTACGGCACCAACGGCAGGTTCTCGAGTCCGGTGCCCTGGGTGGCACCCTGGACCTCACCCGGTTGGGCACCATCGATCCGCACTCGGACCTCGTCACCCAACGATCCGTCGACCGGTTCGAACACCTGGCCTCGCTCCGGCTCGCGGAACGGGTCGTTGTCGCCGCTCCCCGAACCCACCGACCCTGATCCGGACCCGCCCTGGCCCTGGCCGGCCCCGCTCGACCCGCCGGCACCCTGGCCGCCACCGCCACCGCCGCCACCCGCTCCCTGACCTTGACCCTGGCCTTGCCCTTGACCCTGGCCCTGACCCTGGCCTTGCCCTTGACCCTGGCCCTGACCCTGGCCTTGCCCTTGACCCTGGCCTTGCCCCTGACCCTGACCTTGCCCCTGACCCTGACCCTGGCCTTGGCCTTGCCCGTCGGACAGTCGCTGCTGAGCGTCGCGCACCGCGGCCCCGGCGTCTGCCCGGGCTTCGCCGTCGGAGGCCCGCTCGCCGGCTTCGTCGAGGGCATCGGCCGCGGTTCTCAGGGCTTCGCCGGCCGCGGCGGCCGCATTCGGATCGGCCGCCACCTGACGCACTGCGTCGGAGGCGATGTCGAGGGCCTCCGCCACTGCCGGGTCGATACCGGCGAAATCCTCGGCACGGGCAGCGAGTTCGTCGGCGATCTCCTGGAGTTCCTCCGGGCTCGCCGACGCGAGCCGCTCGGCGAGGTTTCGGAGCTGCTCGGCGGCGGTCGCGCCTGCCGCCACCGGGTTCTGCTGCAGCCGCTGCTCCAAACCTGCAAGCGCGGTCCTCCGGGCCAGGTCGGCGGGGTCGGTGGACTCGGCCAGCTCACGGCGGGCTTCACCGAGCGTGCTGAGCGCCTGGTCGAGGTCCTCCGCCTGACGCAGGGTTTCGGCGATCTCCCTGAGCTGGTCGGCCACCTCGTCGGGCAGCTCCTCGGCCAACTCGTCGAGCCGATCTGCCTCGTCTTCGATCAACTGACGATCGGCGCGTTGTCGGGCGAGAGCCTCGTCGGTCGGTGCCGGAACGACCCCGAGCACCAACGCGGCAGCCACGGCAACCGCGGCGAGGCGAAGCAACCGCTTCGAAGGGATCAGACGCCCGAATCCCTCGAGCGACCGAGCACGAGCCCAGACTTCGGCAGCGTGGATCTGGCGGTCCTCCGGCTCGGTTCGCTCCGGCTTCGCTGCCAGTTCCACGGCAGTCGCCACCCGGTCGTAACCACCAAGCCGTCGGTCGACCTCGATTGCGGTCCGGAGATTGGTCGGTCGTCTCAACAGGGAATACAGCACTGCTCCGAGTGCGGATGAGATGACCGCGGCCAGCGCTATCCGATCCGCCCACTCGATCACCGTCCATCTGGCCACGGCCAGCAACCCGGAGGCCAATGCCGATGCCGCTGCGATCGCGGCAACGGTTCGCCGCATCCCCCACATGGCCACCAGCCGCAACCGGGCTGCGGACAGAAGAGCTCGTACCGACTCAGGCATCTTCACCTCGCAGTCTCTTGACCCTCACAGCTCGTCCGCCAGGGGCGCTCACGGCGATCGTCGCCCGTCGCAGCGCCACGGCACTGATCACTGCGTAGATCGCGATCGTGTACCAGTACAGAGGCGGGCGCGAGCGGTTGATGAGCTGGCGGCCATCGACCAGGTCGACCGCTCCCGGCCGAATTCCGTCCACGAAACCGCCCGCGTTCTGACTCACCCCCTG
>JBFHRE010000017.1:0-28507 GCA_041591895.1 Acidimicrobiia bacterium | reverse complement strand
GCCGCACTGGCGCTGGAACCACAGATCATGGAGCTGACGAAGGATTTCGGCGACACGCGCGACTACTTCTTCCTCGGTCGCTCTGGTGACTTCCCGGTGGCGATGGAAGGCGCCCTCAAACTCAAGGAGATCGCCTACGTACGCGCCGAGGGGTACCCGGCCGGAGAGATGAAGCATGGTCCCATCTCGCTCATCGAGGAGGGTGTGGTCGTGGTGGGGGTCGCAACCGACAGCCGGGTACGGGCCAAGACCCTCTCCAACATGCACGAGATGAAAGCCCGCGGCGGCACGATCGTGATGGTGGTCGAGGAGGGCGACGAGGGCGCCGTTGCCGAGGTCGCCGACCACGTGATCAGCGTGCCCCGAAGTGACGACCTGATCTGCACGGTGACCGCAGTGGTTCCACTCCAGTTCCTGGCCTATCACGTAGCCACCGCCCGGGGCCTCGACGTCGACAAACCCCGCAACCTCGCCAAGACGGTCACGGTCGAATAGGCCTGAAACCTTTTTTATCAGTCCAGAGGGCGCTCAGCGCCCTCTGGACGCGCGAGAACACCGGAGGACCCGTCACCCGATCAGCGGGAGCCGAGGATCGGGATGGTCCAGCCCACGACCGGAAGCAGCTCTGATCCAGCTCAGATCGTCCGCCAGGTCGGCGGGACGGCCGGGAGCTGTTCGTATGGTCAGCTGCGTGCGGTGGTGGCGGAGGCGGGGGAGGGAATCGCGGCGGCTGCACCGTGGTTGTACGGTTGGGCAAGGCAAAGGAGCTACATGCACCGAATCTTGTGGGTCTTCCAATTGATCCTGGCGATCGTTTTCCTCGGGCAGGGAATCCTGAAGTTCGCCGCACCCGACAATCTCCCGGAGGCAATGTCGTGGCTCTACGACATGTCGCCCGGTCTGAAGGCACTCGTCGGCGTGGCCGAACTGGCGGCGGCCATCGGCTTGATCCTTCCGGCAGTGACGCGCATCCGGCCCGAATTGGTCGTGTGGGCGGCGGCCGGGTTGGTGGTGACGATGGTCGGTGCCGCGGTCTGGCATGCAGGTCGGGATGAGATGGCGCTGATACCCGGGAACCTGATCCTGGCGGCGATGGCGGCGTTCGTCGGCTATGGCCGATGGAAGCTGGCGCCACTCACCTCTGCTCGTCCTCAGTCGCTGGAGGGGCGGGTCTAGCGATCCACCGGTTAGATTCGGCCATCGCGCAATGAGCGGAGGTGGCGATGCGGGCGATCCTGGTGACGAAGGACCCCGACTACCGAGCCGAGATCACGGATGTCGAGGAGACCGGGCTGCCCGAGGGTGATGTCTTGGTGGACGTCGAGTTCTCGACGCTCAACTACAAGGACAGCCTCGCCCTGACCGGCGCCTCTCCGGTCGTCCGTTCGTTTCCGATGGTCCCCGGCGTCGATCTGGCAGGGGTCGTGGCAATGTCGAGTGATCTCGGCACCGCTGTTGGCTCGGCCGTCATGGTCAACGGCCACGGACTCGGTGAGATCCATTGGGGCGGCTATGCCGAACGCGCCCGGTTGCCGGCTGACTGGGCGATACCGATTCCGGAGGGCCTGGATGCACGGTCGGCCATGGCCGTCGGCACCGCCGGGTACACGGCGATGCTGTGCGTGATGGCGCTCGAATCCCACGGCGTCGTTCCCGACGCCGGTGAGATCGTGGTGACCGGCGCCGCCGGGGGAGTAGGAAGCATGGCCATCGCGATCCTGTCGCGGCTCGGATACGACGTCGTCGCCAGCACCGGACGCACCTCCGAGCGTGACTACCTCCTGGGGCTCGGTGCACACGAGGTCATCGATCGAGGCGAGTTCTCCGAGCCCGGTCGACCTCTGGGCAAGGAGCGATGGGCCGGAGCGATCGACACCGTCGGCTCGCACACCTTGGCCAACGTCTGTGCCACGACCCGCTATGGAGGAACGGTGGCGGCATGCGGATTGGCGCAGGGTATGGATCTGCCGGCCACCGTTGCCCCGTTCATCCTCCGCGGGGTAACACTCGCGGGGATCGACAGCGTTTACTGCCCCCGGCCCATTCGCGTCACCGCCTGGCGTCGAATCAGCGACCTCCTCGATGCGGAACGCCTCGAGCCCATGACAACCTCGATTGGCCTGGCGGAGGTGTTCGACGCCGCCGAAGAGCAGCTCGAGGGTCGGATACGGGGACGGGTAGTGATCGATCTGTCCAGGTGACGGGGGCGCCAATCACCACAAGGAGCACACGATGCCGCTGTCACTGACAAGCCCATCGGTTGGGCGCTGAACCTTGGCCGGTCTCTTCGTCGTTACCGGGGGATCACATGGGCTCGGACGCGCTCTCGTCTCCGAGGCTGCCAACCACGGAGACTTCACAGCGTCGATCAGTAGGAGCCGCGGGGCGTCGGACGAGCACCTCGAGGCCGATCTATCGGCGCCGGACTCCTGGGCCGGAGTGATCGACTGGATAGGGGAGCTGATCGACAGATCGGGCTGGGACTCCGTCATATTCGTTCACAACGCTGCGACTCTGGATCCGATCGGGTTTGCCGGCGAAACGCCTGCCAGGGCCTACACCAGGCAGGCGTTCTTGAACCTGACGGCCCCGATCGTCCTCGGACATGGCTTTCTCCGGCTCGTGAACGGCCGAGACCATCCATCGACATTGGTGCAGATGACGTCGGGCGCTGCGACGACGGCGTACCCCGGATGGAGCGGGTACGGACCCGCCAAGGCAGCGGTCGACCACTGGGTGCGGACCGTCGCCCGCGAACTCGAATTCCGAGGGTCGGCTACCCGCGTGGTGGCGGTGGCTCCGGGAGTCGTGGACACCGACATGCAGCGGATGATTCGCGGTACCGACGTCGAAGCCTTCCCGGAGGTCGAAAGATTCCACGCCTTGCACGCCGACGGACGGCTGGCGCAGCCGGAGGAGGCAGCTTCCCGGCTCTACCGACTGGTGAAGGATTCGTGGTGGGACAGCGGATCGATCCTCGACCTCCGATCGGTCGATTGAGCGGGCTGGGTGGATCAGTCGACGATGGTTCGCTCCTCGGCCTCAGCCGAGTCGATCTGAGCCGTCTCGCCGGCCGGTGCCGCCACGTCCGGGACCTCGCCTTTCGGCACGATGAGCGTGAACATCGTCCAGTCTTGGGACCGGTGAAGTGTCACGTCGCGATCCATCATTCGCGCCAGTTGTCGCGACACAGCCAGACCGATACTCACGGCACCCGGCTGCGATGAAGTCTGCCGCGCCGTGTAGTACGGCTCGAACACGCGGTGGTCCTCGTCTCGCTCGAGTCCGCGACCGTCGTCCGCCACCGTCAGTCTCACGAACCCTCCTTCGGTCCGGATGCGCGGGACGACGGTGTCGCCCCCGTAGCGAAAGGCGTTGCTCAGGTGTTTGCCGGGGCACCCGACCTCCGTCAGGCGCCCGGCAAGCTCTCCTCGACGGCGACCCGGAAGCGGTCGAGGTCACGCCGCCATTGGGCCCGCATCGCCTTCAGGACCAGCCTGACCACCACCCGGCTCAAAGCCGGCCCGATGGGCCGCGCACAGTACTGACGCAAACGGGTCTTCTCTCCCAGGCCCTCGAGCTCATACCCGACATGCACATATGAAGGCCCGGGCAGCGGAACGAGGTCCCGGGTCACGATCCGAGTGAATGGTCGCCATTCGACGATCACCTGCGGTACCACCCTGTCGCCGTGATAACACATGAAGGTGGACCCGGCACCGGTTCGACCGCCGGTGCGATCGGTTATGTCCTGCCGGTCTGAGCCGATGAGGACTGCGCGATATCGAGGGTCGGCGAGGCGATCCCAAACGACCTCCGGCAGGGCCGCGATGTCGACACTGTTGTCGGCGAAGACCTCGTTGGGAGCGAACGTGATCGTGGCATCGTTGCGCGCTGCCTCCCACACCTCGTGCAGGTCCTGAATCCGACACGAAACACTCCCGGCATCGTCGTATGTCTCCGAATGGGCAATCCAGCCATCGGCCATCTCGCCGAGGCCCAGCGCCGCGATTGCCTGGTCGGTGTACAGGGAATATGCCCGGATTCCGGTCTTGGCCACGACGGTGTTCTTGGTCAGCCGGTGAGCGAGATTGACGTCGGCACCGACCAGCTCTCGGTATTTGCCGATGTCCTGAAGCATGAACTCGCCGTGATGGATGAAGAACTTCAGGTCGAGGTTGCCGATGTTGGCACAGGCGTTGCAGGTGCAGGTCGTGTTGAGCACCATCAGTTCCAGGGCGCGCCGGAACCCCACGTAGGTGGATTCAACGACCTCGACAAACGTCTGACCCAGGAGGGATCCGGTGTCCATCACGTAGCTGAACACGGCGTCGCCTTCGAGGCGCGAGATGTTGAGCGGCGGCCTGGTCCCCTCCACGAGGACTTCCAACAGGCTGGTCAAAGTGCCCCGTGCGTGCTCGAGTTCGGAATCCCGGAGGAAAGCGGTGTAGCCGGTGAGGTCGGCGATCAGCAGGAGACCGTGGGTGGCGTCAGGAACTCCACGCCTCCCCACCGGCACGTGGGAAGCACGAACTCCACCATCGGCGGCGATTTCTTCGGCCATCCATGTCCGACGATACGCCGTGGGGCGACGCGGCGGGGGGCCTGTCAGCGCCGGGAGGTCGAATCCAGATAGTCGCGGCAGGCGGTGACCATCCGTTCGACGTCGCGTTCGCCGATGAAGCGACTCATCGGAAAATGCAGGAGACCTTCGGCGAGGGACCTCGTCACCGGGAAGGCCCGGATGTCGGTACCCCACAGATCCCTGGCAACCTCGGAAGTCCCCAGCGGATCACCCCAGAGGGTGAAGACATTGATGGCGGCCCTTCGGAGGTGATCTCGAAGCCCGTCGCGATCGACACCCGGTGGGACCGTTGCACCCACCGCGGTGTGGATGTGGTTGCCGTCGTCCAACTGGAAACGGAACCCGAGTGGCTCCAACCTCTCCCTCAGGGCGACGGCTGCCTGGCGCTTGCGGGAAAGCGCCTCGGCATAGTGCGGAAAGAAGGAGTCCGCCATGAACCGCTGCAAAGGCTCGAGCGACTCGAGTCGTGGGGCTTTGTACAGGCCCACTTCGCCTGGATACGCAGGCGTTTCCCTCAGAAGTCGGATCAGCGGGCCTTCCAACACCCGGGCACCGGGGACCCTCACGAGCAGCAACGTGTTCATGACGCCGGCCAGGCTGCTCGTACCGCTTCCCAGTTCGACATCGATCGGTCGCCGCGACAGCAGCAGCCCTCCTCTCCGCACCGGCGCAACCTTGCTGAGGCTGTAGGCGGCGTAGTCACCGTGCGTTCCAACGAGTTCGCCGTCGCGGGCTGCTCCCATCGCTCGCGCGCAATCCTCGATGAGTACCACTCCGTGACGATCGGCAACGCGCCGAAACCCAGCTCCGTCGGCCGGAAGGCCGAAAGCATGCAGGACCACGATCCCGTCCACGGAGTCGAGGAGGTCGCCCGGGATCGACTCTGGTCGGAGATGGACAGTGTGCGGATCGACATCGGCGAACACCGGAGTGATTCGATGGCGCTTGAACACGCCCACGAAATCGTGGCTGATATACGCCGGCATGAGGATGGTGCGGTCGGCGAGGCCTGCATCGATCACCGCGAGTTCGAAGGCACTCTTCCCGTAGGTGGTCGGGTACAGGCTGCGGCCGCCGACCGGAATGAATGCCGAGAAGTCCTCCGGCTTTCGCCGGGCGATCCCGGTGGCGAGCTCACCCGGACGCAAGCGCTCCCTGGTGCTGATGAGCGGCGGCCAAACCGCCGTGTTCGTCCTCATGCCGGCGTCCGGCCGGTGCGAAGCCGGTTCAGGACCTGTCTTGCGAGCTTGCGACCACGCGGGTTTGACGTCGCCAGTCGATACGCCGACCCTAAGAGTCGATTGGGCGACCATGCCATCGCCTCAGGCGCGAGGACCACCCTGCCCCCGAAGCCGAGTTTGAAGGAGGCGACGGAGCTCGAATACTTCTCGGGGAGTTCGCTCCCGGCAAGAACGGCGTCGGCCACCGCTCGCGGAATCCCTTCGAAGTCATACACCGTGTGACCGTGTGCGATTGCCCACCGCATCACCTGCCAGTGAAGGAACTCGTTGGGCCGGTCGCGCCCGTGGTCACCCGACCAGACGGCCATCTTGTTGGTCACGGTGTCGCCGCAGCGAATTGCCAGCATGGCCGACACCGGCTCCTCTTCCCGGCACACCATGAACAAGCGGACCTCATCCCGGAGCGCGAACAGGTCCCACATCCGACGGAAGTAGTCGAGAGACGGGGGATTGAAACCTTGACGAGCGGCAGTCCCGCGCAACAGCGAGTGAAACAGTGGAAGGTCGCCGGCCTGACCCTCCGAGAACGTCAGCCCCCGCCGCTCGCCGAGGCGTGCGTTGTAACGAGTGCGCGGCGCCATGTTCGCCAGAACTTCTTCGTCTGAGGTGAGATCCACCAGAACGGTGGCGGTAGGGGCGACCGCCTCACCCGGACCGAAATGAAACGAGCGGAGCGAGTCCTCGATGAGCCTGCCGGCCGGTGGCGGCTGAACCGTGAGATGCCGGATGCCGAGATCGGTGGCTTCCTGGACGATCGCCCACACGGTCTGGTCGGCCGGCCCTCGATCGAGGTCTGACAGCAATGGGCCGTGTGGCACATACCCGATCCGTCCGAGGACGGGCAAGGTCCGGTAGAGCAGCTGCGCCCCGGCAACCAGTTCCCCATTTCGGGCGAGACCCACTCGCTTGGCGACCCAACCGTCTCGGGCCTTCAGGGCCGCCCAGGTCGACAGCTGGACGTGACGACCACCAGGTGCACCCTCCACGAACCGGTCCCAGTCGGCGGCTGTCACTTCGGGGACGAATCGGGCGCCGCTCGGAGCCGGAACGCGATTCGGGATATCGGGCATCATGTGCTCGGCCATTCGGATATCCAGGATGGGGGATGTATCGCCTGCCGGAAGCGACGCTCGGCGGACGCCACCCTGGCACTTCCACCATGATCGAGATGAGTCCTCGCCCCCTGAAGCGCCCCTGAGAGGTGGTAGTGCTGCCAGACAGTCGGGAAGATGTGCCATTCGGCATCGGGGACCTGAGCGGCGCGGCGGTAGACCTCGGCAAAGATCACAGCCGAGCGATGGCGGAGCCGGGCCACGGTCAGGGCCAGGTCGACGAGGCGCCACTCCGGGCGTGCCAGTTCGAAATCGTGGACGACGAGGCGGTCGATCGACGAAACGATGAGATTGTGAACGCCAAAGTCACCGTGGATGACCGTGCGCACGAGTTCGACTTCGGCGAGTTCTGACCTGGAACGGGTCAGAGATTCACGGATGCGGTCGGCGTTCTCGATCAGCCATCCGAAGTCGGTCTCTTTCATACGGGGATCCACGAGCAGCGAATCCAACATCACGAGGGGATCGGAGTCCGTCCCTTCCCAATCCAATTGTCGCGTCAGGTGGTGCTCACCAGCAGGCTGGAAGCCAGATAGAGCCGAATGAAGATCTGCGAGCAGTCCGGCGGCCGCCGACATCAGTCTTCTCCGCAACCGGGGCGACAAGAACGAACCCGAATAGTCCCGCCCGGCGACGTGTCCGAACAGCACGAATCTGCCTTGGGTGTCTTCGACCCAAGTCTCGCCGGACGTGGTCCGAATCGGAGCCACCGCCGGAAAGCCGAGTTCCGAGAGTCGAACCAGGATGGAGTGTTCGTGACGGATGGTGTTCGTGCCCCACCGGTCCGGGTACCTCTTGAGCACGAACCGCTCGCCAGACGTGGACGTGACATCGACGACCGGGTTGCGAGAGATCGCGGACGCGTTCGTGGCGCGTCCGACCTCGAGGCCATAACGGTGGAGCACTCCGGCGACGGTTGCGTGATCCAGCGGCGATTGCGTGGTTCGGGTACGAACTTCAGAGGTGACTCGGCCTGGTCTCGGCACGGCAACCATGAGCCCCCAATCCCGACCCGCCTGCATCGGTCGACCCACCTCCTCATCGGACCCGGAGGCCAGGTTCTCCGCCTTCGACCGCGTCGAAACACGGCTCACCCGCCCCTCCCTGAACCCCGGCTTCCCATCGACCACAGGGAGACAGCCTACCGCCGGTCTTCCCGATCGGCAGTGGCACGCCGCCACCCGGATGTGTCATGCTGGAGCATGGACGTGTCGCTGGACTTCATCCGGGGACTCCCAAAGGCGGAGCTCCATGTACACATAGAGGGCACCCTCGAACCCGAATCGATGTTCGCCCTGGCCACCCGCAATGGTGTCCGGCTACCGTTTCCGGACGTCGACTCGGTCAGACGGGCGTACGAATTCACCGATCTGCAGTCGTTTCTCGACATCTATTACAGGGCGGCGGACGTGCTCAGGACCCGCCAGGACTTCCACGATCTCATGGTGGCCTACCTGGAGCGGGCCGAGGAGGACGGCGTCACCCGCGCCGAGATCTTCTTCGACCCCCAAAGCCACACCGAGAGGGGCATCGGTTTCGACGTGTTCATGCCCGGGTTCCTCGATGCGATCGAGGAACACTCCGACCGCATCTCCGCCGGCCTGATCATGTGTTTTCTGCGGCATCTTCCCGCCGAGGACGCCGAGGAGACCTTCGAACGGGCCCGTCCCTACCTCCGCCATCTTTTGGGCGTCGGTCTCGACTCGAGCGAAGTCGGCTTTCCGGCTGCGCCCTTCGCAGAGGTGTTTCGGCGAGCCGCCGACGCCGGGCTCCATCGGGTTGCTCATGCCGCCGAGGAAGGCCCGCCGGCGAACGTGTGGTCCGCCCTCAACGATCTCGGGGTGGAACGGGTCGATCATGGAGTGAGGTCGGTGGAGGACCCGGACCTCGTTGCCGAACTCGTCCGGAGGGAGATCCCACTCACGATGTGCCCCCTGTCGAACGTGAAGCTGAGGGTGTTCGACCGACTGGAGGATCACAACCTGTTGAAGTTGCTCGACCAAGGAGTGGTGGTGACAGTGAACTCGGACGATCCTGCCTACTTCGGAGGCTACGTCGGCGAGAACTACCTTCGTGTGGCCGAAGCCCTCGATCTGTCGGCCGAGCACGTACGAATCCTGGCTGCAAACTCGATTCGAGCTTCGTTTCTCGACGAGGCCGAGAAGGCGAGGATTCTCAACGCGTAGCGCGGCGCAGGTGAATGGGGGAGTTGGTGGGGGACACCGGCAGCCTCCCACCAACTCGACGAGACGGATCGATCAGGCCGCTATGGCGCTCCCGAGCAGCATCTGCGCGAAGTAGACAACGAAGGCTGCCGCCACGATCCACATCAACACCGGGATCTGACCGGCCTTGCCCTTGAAGACCTTGATCAGCACGTGGAGCACGAACCCGGCCCCGATACCGACCGTGATCGAGTATGTCAGTGGCATGAGCAGCATCGTGAGCAACGCCGGCAGACCCTCTTCGACGTCGTGGAAGTCGATGTCGGTGATCAGACCGGCCATCAGGAACCCGACGAAGATCAGAACCGGAGCTGTCGCCTGAGCAGGGACCAACCCTGCGATCGGCGCCACGATGATCGCCAGCAGGAACAGGACGCCTGTCACCACCGACGCGAGGCCGGTCCGGCCACCTTCGGCAACTCCCGCGCTGCTCTCGATGTAGCTGGTGTTGGAACTCACTCCGCCGAGTCCGCCGGCGACCGCTCCCAGCGAGTCGACCAGCAGGAGCTTGCCGATGTCGGGTACGGATCCATCTTCTTCGGCGAGATCTGCCTGTTCGACGATTGCCGTCGCGGTTCCCATAGTGTCGAAGAAGTCGGTCAGCATGAAGCTGAAGATCGTCAGCAGCGCAGTGAGCATCCCCAGCACCTCGAACACGCTGAAGTCGAACATCCCCAGTGTGCTGAAGTCGGGAGTCGCGGTGAGGGAATCGGGCAGAGATTGCACGCCGAGGATGAACGCCACCACCGTCGTGGCCAGGATGCTGATCAGGAGCGCTCCTGGAACCTTTCGGACCCAGAGTGCGATCGTGATCACCAGTCCGATCAGCGTGACGGCTGCCGTCGCGGTGTCCGGAAACACGAACTCGACCGGAACCGGTCCGTCACCCGCCGGTTGACGGATGAGGCCGCCGTTGACGAAGCCGATGAACAGGATGAAGAACCCGATACCGGCGCCGATCGCCCGCTTCAGCGACACCGGCACCGCGTCCATGACCGCTTCCCGGAATCCAGCCACCACCAGAACCGTCACGACCAGACCTTCGAGCACGATCACGCCCATCGCCCCGGCCGGGGTCAGTCCCTGACCCAGAACCAGTCCGAAGGCAACCGCCCCATTGATGCCGAGACCAGCCGCCATCGCCAGGGGGTAGTTGGAAACCACCCCCATCGCGATCGTGAGCAATCCCGCAATCAATGCCGTGGCGGCTGCCACCGCCGCCCGATCGAATCCGGCCGCCTCGAGAATCGACGCGTTCACGAAAATGATGTACGCCATCACCATGAACGTCGTGAGGCCGGCCCTCACCTCGGTGCCAACCGTGGTCCCCCTCTCGGTCAGCCTGAAGTACCCGTCGAGCCCGCTTTGGGGCGCTGTGGTTCTCGTAGCCATCGTTACCTCCTCGTGCAACGGCCACCGAGAGTCGCTGGCTCACCTGAGGCGGTGTCCCGCGGCCCGCCGCAAGTATTGCTTGTCGACGGCCCGACTCGGGTGATTTGGCTCTGTCAGGCGGGCAGTCTCGGATACCGAGCCGGGTCGACGACGAGGTGCCGTTCCAGCATCGGCCAGACGTCGTTTCGGGCCAGGACCCGACGCATGGACACCACCGTGCGAATGAACGTCGGGACGGCCCGCCGCGGATCCATGTAGTTGGGCCGCATTGCGGCCTGGACGTGGGTCGACGGTCGCAGGATGAGGATGTCTGCCCCTGGCCACTCCCGTCGGATCTCTTCGACCTCGGTGTCGAGCGCGGTGCGACCAACTCGGTCGAACACCCGCTCGTGGAACCAAGCTCCTTCCCGCTCTTCGTCGGCGGCGAGCGGTGCCAGGATCAGGACCAGGTCGAGCGGGACGCTGTTTCCGAGGACCAGATCGGCATGAGTACCTGACACCACGCCACCATCCACGTATTGACGGCCCTCGATCTCCCAGGGCTGGAAGACGACGGGGATCGCCGACGAGGCGGCGACGGCATCTGCCAGTCCAACCTCTGGTGCTTCGACGGTCCCGAATGCCACCCGACGTCGGGTGGCGATGTCGAACGCCGTTATCACGGTTGGCCTCTCAGGCCAGTGTTCCGCGGCCGGACCCACTTGGGAGCGCACCCATTCTGCGAGGCCGGCCGCCTGCCACGGGGCCGGCGAGCCGAGCAACAGCGTCAAACCCGGGCGGCGGACGCCGGGCACTATGCCGTGCCGCAGCCAGCGGGACATCTTGACGCCCGGTCTGCGTGTGAACAGGTGCGAGGCGATTCGATCGGCGACGTCCTGCCGGCTGTCACCGGGGTGTACGAGAGAGTCGAGGTCCAGAGCCTCGCTCCGGAGGAGGGCGGCGACGAACGATCCAGCCGAGGTTCCGACGACCACCTCGGCTCGATTGGGGTTCCAACCGGTGGCTAGTTCCAGCGCCATGAGGGCCGCCATCTCATAGGCGGCCCCGGTGACGCCTCCTCCTCCCAGGACGAGTCCGACACTCACGAGCGAGCAGCATAGGGACATCGGCCCCGGTTACCGTGCGGTGCATGAAATACCGGCCGGTCGCCAGACCCGACGACGTGGCTGAGCTCGACCGGCTGTTCGACGTCATCGCCCGTGCCGACGGCCACAGCCCGATCGGCGAGCACAAGTACCTCGACCTCCTGCACGGGCATCCGGAGCGTGAGACCGGACTGGTCGGGGAACTCGACGGCCAGATCGCCGCGTATGTCGCATTCGCCGAGCGTGACTCCGGCACGTGGGTGATGGAGGTGGCGATTCATCCCCTGCACCGGTCCGCGGCGGACATCCGGCGCACGATCGAGGTTGGAGTTGGGCGGATAGCCGAGGCGGGCGGCAGCGTGATCCGGGTGTGGGCGTTCCAGCCCAACGTGGCGGCGGCACTCGAGGAGGTGGCCTTCCGGCCCGAGCGCGAGCTCAAGCAATTGACGATGTCGCTGGGGGCCGGTGTAGCCGTCGCCGAGTTCGAAGGCGTGTCCTTCGCGACCTTCCGACCCGGCGTCGACGACGATGCCTGGATCGAGGCCAACAACGAGGCGTTCTTCGGACATCCTGAGAACGGTGCCTGGACCCACGCTCTCCTGGCCGACCGCATGACCCAGGAGTGGTTCGACCCGGACGGATTCATCCTGGCCTGGCGCGGTGGACGGCTGGTCGGTTTCTGCTGGACAAAGGTCCACCACGATCGGCGCGGCGAGATCTACGTCATCGGCGTCCGGCCGGAAGCGCGGCGCCTGGGGCTGGGACGGGCTCTGGTCGAACGGGGGCTGGAGTACCTCGAAGGTTTGGAGTGTGCTCAGGCGATTCTCTACGTCGACTCGGACAACGCACCGGCGCTGGCACTCTACGCAGCCATCGGGTTCCGACTCGACCACATCGACCGATCGTTCGTCAGAACGATCTGATCAACCGAATCTCCGGCCACAGCCCGGACAGCGGGGATCGTTCTCGCTCGTTGGACACGAACACCACGGACATGGAAGGTCCTCGGAGAAGAGCAACGTGGGTCGGGAGACGGCGTCCCCGGGGCTCCAGGCCCTGACGGCCCGCTCGAACGGGCTCCTACCCGACCGCAACGCTTCCAGCATCGACTCCTCCTGGACTGGCTGAGGCCAACGCTAAAGCCAGGTCGATCGACAACTGCGGATTTCGCGATCTAGGAAACCGCCCGCGCCAGGTCGTCGACCAGGTAGGCCAGGTCGCCGAGTCGCCCATCGCGCCGCTCGGCCGCCTCGAGCATCATCATCGAGGAGTGATATGCGATCCACGGCAACAGGCGGTCGGCCGGGAATTTCGCCCCGTACCCCTGCCAGAGGGCGTTGGCGGCGTCCTCGCCCAACTCGCGACTGAAGCGCCAGGTGGCGAGGCTCAGGTCCCACTCCGGTGGCGCCAGCGTGGCGTACTCCCACTCGATCATGGTCACGCGGCCGGTGTCGTTCACGAGGAAGTTACGAGGGTGGGGCCGGGTGTGGGACGGAACCGGTTGGCTCGCGACCGGTGTGTTCTGGGAGGCTTTGGCCCGCTCGAGCACATCGGACCCCATACCGAGCCGACGCCGGTAGCGCTCGAGCCGGTCGAGGGTCGAGCGGAAGTGATTCGCGACGTACTCACTGTCGATGGCGGCGTCCAGGTTGGTGATGTTGGCATTGCTGTCGTGAATGGCGCGCAGCACCTGACCGCATTGCCGCACCACGTCGAGGTTCTTCGGAAGCGTGGCGAGACTCCATATCCCGCCGTCCAGAATGCGAATCCACGGCATCGAGTCGTTCGACCCCCGCTCGAGGATCTCCGGCACCCCTTTGACCCCGGCAAGGGCCTCGAGGGCATGGCGCTCGCGCCGCTCGCGTGCCGGGCTGGCGTACACCTTGATGATCGAGGTCTCGCCGTTCTCTTCGATCAGCCTGAACACCTGATTGACGGAGGCGGAGAGCGTCTTGATCGAGGCGGTCGGCGCCAGCGTCGCCACCATCGCTGCTGCGGTCATCGTCGATTTCAACCCTTCGTACCGGCGTGAAGACCCTCGACCGAATCTGGGCGTCGGGGCCAAACATATTCGAACTTTCCCGATTGTCGGTCGGGGTACCCTGGTCCGAGAACATCCTAGCGAGATCGGAACGTGGCACTCGACTTAGAACTACCCGATGGAACCGTCGTCCAGCATCCCGACGGAGCGACCGGCCTGGCGGTGGCAGAGGCCATCGGGCAACGGCTCGCTCGAGCGGCCGTCGCGATAGAGCTGGAAGGTGAGCTCCTCGATCTGAACCGACCGCTTGCGCGGAGTGGCCGGATCTCGATCATCACCGAGACCACCGACGCCGGCCGTCACGTCATCCGGCATTCGGCCGCCCACATCATGGCCCAGGCCGTGCTCGACCTCTTCCCGGGTTCGACATTTGCCATCGGACCGGCGATCGAAGACGGCTTCTACTACGACTTCGACATCGGTCGTCCGTTCTCCCCCGAAGATCTCGAGGCGATCGAAAAGCGGATGACAGAGATCGTCGCCGCCGACCAGCCGTTCGAACGGCAGGCGTTGTCACGCGAAGACGCTTTGGAGTTGTTCGCAGATCAGCCCTTCAAACGCGAGATCATCGAGTCCGTCGACCCGACCGAGGTCGCCGACGGTGAGGCGGTCACCGTGTACCGCAACCTCGATTTCGTCGATCTCTGCCGTGGTCCGCATCTGCCGAGCACGGCCCGCCTCAAGGCTTTCCGTCTGCTCCGGAGTGCAGGCGCCTACTGGCGGGGAGATGAGAGTCGACCCCAGCTCCAACGGATCTACGGCACCGCATGGGAGTCGAAGCAGGCTCTGGAGGAGCACCTCCACCGACTGGAAGAGGCCGAGAGGCGAGATCACCGGAAGCTGGGACCCGAACTCGATCTGTTCAGCTTCCCTCGTGAGCTGGGAGCCGGCTTGGTGGTCTGGCATCCCAAGGGCGGGATGATTCGCAAGCTGATCGAGGATCACAGCCGGCGACTCCACGAGCGCTTCGGATTCGAGTTCGTGTTCTCGCCCCATCTCGCCAAGGAGGTGCTGTGGTCCACCTCCGGACACCTCGATTTCTACGCCGAGAACATGTACCCGGCGATGGAGATGGACGGGAGCGACAACTACCGCGTCAAGCCGATGAACTGCCCGTTCCACGTGTTGATCTACAAGGGACGGGGCCGCTCGTACCGTGATCTGCCGCTCCGCCTCAGTGAGCTCGGCGGCGTGTACCGGTACGAACGGTCAGGTGTGATCCACGGCACCCTTCGTGCCCGGGGATTCACCCAGGACGACTCTCACGTGTTCTGCACCCCCGAACAGCTCGACTCGGAACTCGCGATGCACCTGGAGTTCGTTCTCACCTGGCTGAGGGACTTCGGCTTCACCGAATTCGAAGCAGACCTGTCCACCCGCCCCGACAAGTCCGTGGGCCGGATCGATCTGTGGGACAAGGCGGAGAAGTCGCTGGCACAGGCACTCGATCAGGCCGGCATCGACTATCAGGTGGCCGACGGTGAGGGAGCGTTCTACGGCCCCAAGATCGACGTGCACGTGAAGGACGCCATCGGACGGCGCTGGCAGATGTCGACCATCCAGGTGGACTTCTCGCTGCCCGAGCGATTCGACATCGAATACACGGCTGCGGGGAACGTTTCGGAGCGTCCGGTCATGATCCACTGCGCCAAAGCAGGTTCGATCGAACGCTTCATGGGGGTGCTCACCGAGCACTACGCCGGGGCGTTCCCGCTCTGGCTGGCTCCGGTCCAGGCAACCATCGTGCCCGTTGCCGATCGCCACCTCGACTATGCCGACTCGGTCCTGGAGCGCCTTCGCACCGCCGGCTTGCGTGGCGAGGTGGATCGCACGGACGAGTCCGTTGGCGAAAAGATCCGACGTGCGATCACCCACAAGCATCCGTTGGTGCTGGTGGTCGGCGACAGAGACGTGGAAGCGGGTACCGCCGGAGTGCGGCGGTACGGTGAGGACTCGGAGCGGCGTGGCGTGCTGCTCGAGGCGTTGATCGACGAACTGGCGGCGGAGGCAACCCCGCCGACAGTCGAGCGATGAGCGACCCAGACGCCCGGGCGGCCGGGGAGCGAGCGGACAGCCGATTCGACAGGCAGGGCATCCACATCGGTCAGGACGTGGCCGCGGCGGAATCGATCCCGGATGAGCTCAACGCCGACCTGGTGGGGGAGTACCGCTTCCCCGACCCAAGACGCCGCCGGACCGCCGGTTGGCTGTACGCCGGGCTCACGATCGGCCTCGCCATTCCCGCCGTGGTGGCAAATGGTCGATGGTGGGCGGGTGCCCTACTCGCCGCGGTGGTCGCCGGCTGGCATTTTGCCGCGGCCTGGCCCCTGGAGGTCGACCAGGAGCAGGCTCTCAGCACGGCCGCATCGCAGGTCCCGCACGCAGTTGGACACGCGTCGGCCGCAATTGGATTCAGCGGGATTCGGTCGCGTCCTCGCTGGCATGTGATCGTCTACTCGGCAGACAACCCGCCATCGCGGCGGTCCCTCGTCCAGCTTGATGCGGTGACGGGCGCCGTGCTCGAAGAGGTCTACACCGAGGATCTCCAGGCGATCTCCGGTTGATCGTTTGCCGAACGAGACCGGCCCGGCGTCAGCGGTCGGAGATCGGAACCCAATCGCGATGTGGCGAGCCGGTGTAGACCGACCGTGGCCGGTAGATCTTCGCCTGGGGGTCGAAAGACATCTCACGCCACTGTGACAGCCAGCCGGGGAGGCGTCCGAGGGCGAACAACACCGTGAAGGTGTCGGTCGGGAACCCCATGGCCCGATAGAGAATCCCCGAATAGAAGTCGACATTCGGGTAGAGCTTCCGCTCCAGGAAATAGTCGTCGCTCAAGGCGACATCTTCGAGCTGCATCGCGACATCGAGCAGCGGGTCGTCGATGCCGAGTTCCTTCAGCACGTCGTCACTCATCTGTTTGATGATGCGGGCCCGCGGATCGAAGTTCTTGTAGACACGGTGACCGAAACCCATGAGCCGGAAGGGATCGTTCTTGTCTTTGGCGCGGGCGACGTACTTCGAGACGTCGCCGCCGCCGTCGACGATCTCCTCGAGCATCTCGAGCACCTCCTGGTTGGCTCCGCCATGGAGCGGGCCGGAGAGTGCGTGCACACCGGCGGTGACCGAGGAGAAGATGTTGGCTTCCCCCGAGCCGACCAGACGGACGGCGGTGGACGAACAGTTCTGTCCGTGATCTGCATGCAGGATCAGCAACACGTTGAGCGCACGAGACACGACCGGATTGATCTCGTAGGTCTCGCTCGGCACCGAAAACATCATGTTGAGGAAGTTGGACGTGTAGTCCAGGTCGTTGCGCGGATACACATATGGCTGGTGCACCCGGTACTTGTACGCCCAGGCGATCATCGTGGGCAGCTTGGCGATGAGCCTCCGGCTCGAGATGGCCACGGCTTCCGGATCCTTCGGGTCCAAGGCATCCGGGTAGTAAGTCGCGAGCGCGGTGGTCGCCGATGCCAGGATCTGCATCGGGTGCGCTTCGTGTGGGAACGCCTCGAACAGTTTCTTCATGTCCTCGCGAAGCAACGTGTGGTGAACGATCGCCTCTCGAAACTCCTCGAGTTGCCGTGCGTCGGGCAGTTCGCCGTTCAACAGGAGGTACGCCACCTCGAGGAAGTCCCCCCGCTCCGCGACCTGTTCGATCGGGTAGCCGCGATAACGGAGAATTCCCGCTTCGCCGTCGAGATAGCTGATCGTCGATTTGCCTTCTGCCGTGTTGGCGAAGCCACGGTCGAGTGCAACCAATCCCAGTTCCGAGCGGAGCGTCGAGATGTCCAACCCGCCGTCCCCTTCGACCGACTCCACCACGGGAAGGGTGATCTCTCGGTCGCCGAAACGAAGGAAGGCTTCTGGCATTGTCAATCCTCTTTCTGGCCTTCAGGCCTCTTGTTGGGAAGCAGCGATGACACGCTGCGCCTCCTGGTGAGGCACTTCCGAGTAGTGATCGAATTCCAACTCGAATGTGCCGCGCCCGCTCGTCATCGAGCGGAGATCGACCGCATACCTCTGGACCTCGGCCATCGGGACCTCGGCCGTGATCACCCGCATCGATCCATCGGTGTCCATGCCGAGCACCCTGCCACGCTTGGCATTGATGTCGCCCATGATATCGCCGGTGTGGTCCTCGGGAACTCGCACCACCATCCGCATGATCGGCTCCAGCAATACCGGCTTCAGTTGGGGCGCGGCCGCCTTCAAGGCCTGGATTCCGGCCATCCGAAAGCTGAGCTCGTCGGAATCCACCGAGTGATACTTCCCGTCGATCACCTCGGCCGCCAGGTCCACCAGCGGGAACCCGGCCAGCAGGCCCCGGTCCAAGGCCTCCTGGACGCCCTTGTCCACGGCCGGAATGAACTGACGAGGGATGGAGCCACCCTTGATCGAGTCGATGTACTCGTAGCCGGAGCCCCGCGGACGGGGAGCGAAGCGGACGACGGCGACCGCAAACTGGCCCCGACCGCCTGACTGCTTCTTGTGCTTGCCCTCGGCTTCGGCGGTAGCGGTGATGGTTTCGCGGTACGGCACCTTGGCCGGGGCGGTATCCACGTGCACCCCGAACTTGCGAGCGATCCTCTGAATGGTCACGTCGAGGTGGGCATCGCCGAGTCCGGCCAGGATCGTCTCATGCGTCTCCGCCCGATGCTGCACCGCCAGGGTCGGATCCTCTTCGGTGATTCGGGCGAGAGCCATCGAGAGTTTGTCCTCGTCGTGGCTCGTGTGTGGAGTGATCGCCACCTCCATCACGGGTTTCGGGTAGTCGATCCCTGCGAGTTCGATGTTCGATCCGGCGGGTCTGAGGGTCACTCCGGTCACCGCCTCGTCCACCTTGGCGATGGCGGCGATGTCCCCGCAAGTGACCTCGTCCACATCGGTGTGATCCTTGCCCTGGAGGTGGAACAGGTTGTGCATCCGGACGTGGCCGCCGGTGGAGAGGTCGAGATGCTCGTCCTTCGTGATCTTGCCTGACAGCACTCGGATCATCGAGATCTTGCCCACGAACGGGTCGGAGATCGTCTTGAACACGGTGGCCACCGTCGGGCCGCTCGGGGAGATCTCCAGTGAGCCCGAGACCAGATTGGGGACGACCCGCTCCAAGGGGTTCGGACCGAAGTCCACCAGAAACTCGGCGAGCATGTCGATGCCGACCAGCTTCCCTGCGGAGCCGACCAGCACCGGGAACACCTCGCCGTTCAGCATCCCCTTGTGAACGGTCTGGACGATGACGTCCCGGGACGGCTCCTTGCCCTCGAAATAGGCCTCCATGAGTTTCTCGTCGGTCTCGACCACGGACTCGATGAGGGAGGTGTGCGTCGTCTGCAGCATGTCGGCCACTTGGGCGGGAGTCGACTCGCTCAAAGTGCCGCGACCGCTCGGGCCGTCGTACAGAAAGACACGGCTGGACACCACCCGGGCCATGCCCGCCAGGTCCGCCTCCTCACCCACAGGGATCTGAATGGGGGCCACTCGCTTCCCGAATGCCTCCCGAAGCTGGTCGAGGGTGCGAGTGAACGAGGCACGCTCCCGGTCCAGCTTGTTGATGAAGATCGCCCTTGGGATGCCCTCTTCTGCGGCCGCGCGCCACATCAGTTCCGTACCCACTTCGACGCCATCGACCGCCGAAACCACGAACAACGCCAGATCGGCCGCTCGAAGCGCCGCCCGGGCATCACCGGCGAAGTCGGCGTAGCCAGGGGTGTCGATGATGTTGATTCGGTGGTCGTGCCAATCGATCGCTCCGACCGCCAGGTTTATCGAGATGGAACGGGCCTGTTCCTCGGGCTCGTAATCGAAGATCGACGTGCCGTTCTCGACCGATCCCTGGCGGGTGGTCGCTCCCGCGACAAACAGCAGAGCTTCTGCCAGGGTGGTCTTTCCGCTCCCACCGTGACCCACGAGTGCCACGTTTCGGATTCTTTCAGGGGTCAAGTGCCTTACCTCCGGGGAGCGGGACGCCGACTCTACCGCCGCGCCACGGGGGCTGTCAGGTCCGGAATCGGCCGTGTAACGTCGATCCGATCGTGATCGACCTCCGTGTCAGGCCCCACGTCCAGGGCCTCCTCCAACCGCTGGGCCGATTCCTCGTGAAACTCGGCGTTGGACCAACGTTCTTGACGTTGTTCGGGCTGTTCGTCGCTGTGAGCGGAGCGTTTCTCGTCGGGGCAGGGCTGGTGGTCGCCGGAGGCTCCGTATACCTCGCCGGTTCGGCCATCGACGGTCTCGACGGTGCCGTCGCGAGAGCGTCGAATCGGGTGACGGCGCGCGGCGCATTTCTGGATGCCGGGGTCGATCGCCTGGGCGAGATCGCGGTGCTGACTGCCTTGGCGGTGGCCAACCGGGACGACGCAACCGTGCTGATCCTCGCGCTGCTGGCGCTGGCCGGCGGACTGATGATCCCCTACATCCGGGCCAAAGCGGAAGCCGAAGGTCTCGACGGCCGCGGTGGTCTGATGGGCCGGGCTGAGCGCGTCATCCTGGTTTCGATTGCGCTGCTCACCGGTTGGATCGCCCCGATCCTCTGGTTCCTCGTGGCAGCCTCGTGGTTCACGGTCGGCCAGCGTTTCTGGACGACCTATCGCTCGATCGACCGATGAGGCACCTGCTCGCCTACCTCGCCCTGCGGGCGGTGATGGGACTTCTCGGTCTCCTGCCGCTGCGGACGGCACAGCGGATGGGCGAAGTCCTCTCTGTTGCCGGATCGCGATTCACTCCGGGTCGGCGCCGCATGGTCCAACGCCACGCGCGGCGCCTGGGTGCAGCCGACGCGGAGATCGGAGCCGCGGTTCGGGAGGTCTTCGCCGGATACGGGCGGTACTGGGCGGAGGCGTTCTGGGTCAGACCCCGGCGGCGCAAGGAGGTCGAAGCTACGACGACCGCCGAAGGGCTCGACCTCGTCCGGGAAGCGCAGGCCGAGGGCCGGGGGATGATCTTCGCGCTGCCCCACATCGGCAACTGGGAGTTCGCCGGACCCGTCGGGGAGACGCTGGGGTTGGAACTGGTGGCAGTTGCCGAGGACCTCGAGAATCACCACATCCGGGATTGGTTCGTCAGGTTGCGGGGTGAGATGGGTATCGGAATCGTGCTCGCCACCGGCAGCGCCCAGGTGATGAGGGACCTCGAGGCCGTGCTCGCCCGCAATGGTGCCGTGGCGTTGCTGTGCGACCGGGACCTGCGCGGCCGGGGGGTGCCAGTCGAGTTCTTCGGTGAGGGAACGACGCTCCCGGCCGGACCGGTGTCGCTCGGCTTACGAACCGGAGCCCCGGTGTTTCCGGTGGCGGCCTACTTCACCCCGGATGGCGGACATCATGTCGTTGTGAGGCCTCGACTCGAGCTATCCGCCGATGACTCACGCGCCGAGGCGCTCCGGGCCGGGACCCAGCGCCTGGCCAACGCGCTCGAGGACCTCATTCGCCACGATCCTGGCCAGTGGCATCTCCTCCAGCCGAACTGGCCGAGCGATCGCGAGGCCGATCGTCCAGCGCAGGTCGCGACAGCCGGATGAAGATCACGGTCGTGTGTCCTTACGACCTCTCGATCCCTGGTGGGGTTCAGGCCGTGACCACCAAACTCGTCGAGCGACTTCGGTTGGCCGGACACGCGGCCGAACTCGTCGGGCCTGGAGACGATGCCGCTTGGGGCGGGATCGGGAAGTCGACCACGATTCCGGCCAACGGATCCAGGGTTCCGATCGCGATCTCGCCCAGGACGAGGCGCAGGGTGCTGGCTGCGATCGGCGAGGCGGACGTCATCCACGTCCACGAGCCCTTGATCCCGCTGGTGGGGCCGGCGGCGGTGGTCGCCGGAAAACCTACGGTCGCCACGTTCCACGCCGACCCGCCCGCATGGGTGCGACGCGGGTATCGGTGGATGGGAACGACCTTGGCACGCCGGTTCGCCGGTGCGACCCTGACCGCAGTGTCGCCGACCGCCGCCGGCGCCATACCACCGCGATGGGGCGAGGTGCGTGTCATCCCCAACGGAGTCTCATTCCCACCCTCGGGGGCCGCGGATCGCGACCACGGGATGGTGCTGTTCGTCGGCCGAGACGAGCCCCGCAAAGGGCTCGACGTCATCCTGGACGCTTGGCCCGAGATCCGGTCCGCCATGACCGATGCTCGGCTCGTCGTGGTCGGCGCCACCCGTCGGCAAACGCTGTCCGGGGTCCAGTTCCTCGGTCGGGTGGAGCAGCATGAGAAGGCGAGATTGCTGGCAAGCGCCGGCATCCTCGTCGCTCCCAACCTGGGCGGTGAGAGCTTTGGGATCGTGGGTGTGGAGGGTCAGGCCGCCGGATGTGCGGTGGTGGCGTCGGATCTTCCGGCTTTCAAGGATGCCCTCGGCGACTCCGCCAGATTCGTACCGCCCGGAAACCCGGGGGCTCTCGCGCAAGCGGTGATCGAGCTCCTCATGGACCCGACCTCGGCCCGAACCCTCGGAGGTCGCGGTCAGACGCACGCGGCCCGATACGACTGGGAACCCATCATCGACTCGTACTTGGCTGCCTATGACCACGCCCTGCGAGTTGGGTGATGTCGCCGCTCCGGTACCATTCGGACGAAGGAGAAGAACGTGGAACGTGGAACTGATCTCGTAAAGCGCGGACTCGCCGACATGCTCAAAGGCGGCGTCATCATGGATGTCGTCACATCCGAGCACGCCAAGATCGCAGAAGATGCCGGAGCTGTCGCAGTCATGGCCCTCGAGCGGGTGCCTGCCGACATTCGCAAAGACGGCGGAGTGGCCCGGATGTCGGATCCGGAGATGATCATCGGCATCCAGCAGGCGGTGTCCATCCCGGTGATGGCCAAGGCGCGGATCGGCCACTTCCTGGAGGCCCGCGTCCTCCAATCCCTCGATATCGACTACATCGACGAGTCAGAGGTGTTGACGCCGGCCGACGAAGAGCACCACATCGACAAGTGGGCCTTCACCACTCCCTTCGTGTGCGGCGCCAGGAACCTCGGTGAGGCTTTGCGGCGGATCGGCGAGGGTGCGGCAATGATCCGCACCAAGGGCGAAGCCGGCACCGGCAACGTGGTCGAGGCGGTTCGCCACATGCGCACCATCACCAATGAAATCCATGCACTGACCGTGATGGGCGCCGAACAGTTCATGGCGGCTGCACGTGACCTTGGCGCGCCCTACGAGCTCGTCAAGGAGGTGGCGGGTTCCGGAGCCCTTCCGGTCGTCAACTTCGCTGCCGGCGGGATCGCCACGCCGGCCGACGCCGCGTTGATGATGGCGCTCGGCTGCGACGGCGTGTTCGTCGGCTCTGGCATCTTCAAGAGTTCCAATCCGGCCCTGTACGCACGCGCGATCGTCGATGCCACCACCAACTGGCAGAACGCCGAGATCGTCGCCAAGGTTTCGGCCGGACTGGGATCGGCGATGCCGGGCATCGAAATCGAGTCCCTTGCCGAGGCCGAGCAACTCGCCCGACGCGGTTGGTGACAATTTGGTGCCCGTGATCGGAGTGCTGGCCCTCCAGGGTGACTTCCGCGAGCACACACGGGCGCTCGAACAACTCGGTGCACGAGTCGTGGAGGTCCGTCTTCCCGGTGACCTCGATGGCATCGACGGCATGGTCATCCCGGGCGGCGAGTCGACCACCATCGGCAAGCTAGCCGACCGGTTCGGCTTGATCGATCCTCTCCGAGACCTCATTCAGGGCGGCGTCCCCACATATGGAACCTGTGCCGGTCTCATCTTCTGCTCGATGGCCGTGACCGAGGGCGCGCAGCCTTTGCTTGGTGTGCTCGATGTGGTGACGCAGCGCAACGCGTTCGGTCGTCAGAACGAGTCCTTCGAGACCGACATCGAGATCGAGGGCTTCGACGAATCCTTCCACGCCGTGTTCATCCGGGCGCCGTGGGTCGCAAAGGTCGGGAGCGGAGTCCAGGTGCTGGCCGAGGTCGACGACCACCCCGTGATGGTGAGGCAGGACAACGTGATCGCAACCTCCTTCCACCCTGAGCTGACAGACGACCGCAGGGTCCACGCGATGCTCCTCGACATGGTCGGGGCGGGGTAGGCCATGTCCGGGCATTCCAAGTGGGCCACCATCAAGCGCAAGAAGGGCGCCAACGACGCCAAACGCGGGAAGCTGTTCGCCAAGTTGGTCAAGGCGATCGAACTCGCCGCGCGAGAAGGTGGCCCAAACGTCACCGGCAACGCCGCGTTGGCCCAGGCGGTCGCCAAGGCCAAAGCCAGCTCGGTTCCGGCCGACAACATCGAGCGGGCGATCAAGCGCGGATCTGGCGAGCTGGATGGAGTCCACTACGACGAGTTCTGGTACGAGGGCTACGGAGCCGGGGGAGTGGCCTTCTTCGTGCAGATCCTCACCGACAACCGCAACCGGGCGGCATCCGACGTCCGATCCACCTTCACCCGCAACAACGGTGCCCTCGGAGAGCCGGGGTCGGTGGCGTATCTGTTCGAATCGAAGGGCCAGATCATCGTGACCGGCGACGAGGACGCCGTTCTCATGGCGGCGCTCGAAGCGGGGGCAGAGGACGTCCGCTCGAGCGGTGACATCCACGAGGTGATCACTGAGCCGTCCAAGCTGATGGCGGTCAACGACGCTCTCGTCGCTGCGGGCCTCGAGCCGGAGTCGAGCGATTTGGTGCAGCTTCCCAAGTCCACGATCGGGGTCGACGAGTCGACCGCGGTCAAGGTACTTCGCCTGGTGGACGCCCTCGAGGATCTCGACGACGTGCAGACGGTGTTTGCGAACTACGAGATCGACGACGCGGTCATGGCCGCGCTCGCTGCCGATTGACACTCGAACCATGGGACGGACCACGCACCGTCGGAATCCCCGGCCCGGATTCGAGAGGGAGTTAGCCTCGACCAAACACATGTTCGTACCCGAGCCGCAATCCCAGCAGGATCATCACGGCATGATCATCCTGACATGATCATCCTGACATGATCATCCCGGCATGATCATCCTGGGCATCGACCCCGGTCTGACCCGCACCGGATACGCCGTCGTGCGATCCGGCGGACCACCCACGGCTTTGGCGGTAGGCGTGATTTCGACGGATCCGGGCAGTGACACACCGGTACGGCTGGCCGAGTTGTTCGCGGACCTCTCATCTCTGATCGCCGACCACCGACCCGACGTTCTGGCGATCGAAAGGGTGTTCACGAACCGGAATCTCCAGACCGCGATCTCGGTCGGCCGGGCGTCGGGGATCTGCCTTCTGGCAGGAGCGCAGGCGGGGATTCCGGTCTACGAGCACTCACCGACCGCCGTCAAGCTGGCAGTCACCGGAGACGGAAGGGCGACCAAGGCGATGGTGCAGAAGATGGTCACGAAGAGACTCGGATTGGACGTGACCCCCAAGCCGGCAGATGCGGCCGATGCCCTGGCCATCGCCCTCTGCCAGATCCAGACGATGCGGGTCGTGGCGACATGATCGGACGGTTGGCCGGCTCGATCGTGTCCTTTCGGGGTGACAGCCTGGTGATCGACGTGGGCGGGGTGGGTTACGAGGTGTTCATCACCGCCAAGGTTGCGGCCGGCCTCGGCACTCCGGGCGACCGAGCTGTGATTCACACCCATCTCCATGTTCGCGAGGACATCATGAGTCTGTTCGGCTTCCCGACCGAAGCCGACCGCGACCTGTTCCGGATGCTGCTCTCTGCCCAGGGCGTCGGGCCGAAGGTGGCGCTGGCGATGCTCGGGTCCTTCTCAGCCGATGCCCTGCGCCAGGTGGTGGCCACCGAGGATGTCGATGCCCTCACGGTCGTTCCCGGAATCGGCCGCCGCACCGCCCAGAAGATCATCCTCGACCTCCGTCCGCGGCTGGCCGACTTGGAGGCGGATGTCCTCGATTCGGCCTCCCCCTCGGCCCAGCTCAGAGATGCGCTCGAGAGCCTCGGGTATGCCCCCGCCGAGATCCGGTCGGTCATGCCCTCGATCGACTCCGACATCGACCTGAAGGAGCAGATTCGCCAGGCACTGAAGGCGCTGGCGCGATGAGGGGAGCGGAGCGGTGAGGGAGGAGGGAATCGTCGCCACCTCGGCGACCAGCCTCGACGACGAGTTGGAGCGCAGCCTCAGACCGGCATCGCTGGACGAGTTCGTCGGCCAGTCGATGGTCAAGGAACGCCTCCGGATCTCGATCGAAGCCGCCCGAACGCTCCAACATCCACTCGATCACGTGCTCCTGTCGGGCCCGCCGGGTCTCGGCAAGACTTCGCTGGCGGTGATCATCGCCAACGAGGTCGGCGCCGGTCTGAAGAAGACATCGGGGCCGGCTCTGGAGCGTCCGGGAGACCTGGCGGCCGTGCTCTCCAATCTCGAATCCGGTGATGTGTTCTTCATCGACGAGATCCACCGGATCCCGCGGCAGGTCGAAGAGGTCTTGTACCCGGCGATGGAGGACTTCCAGATCGACATCGTGATCGGGAAGGGACCGGCTGCGGCGTCGCTGACCCTCGACCTGCCCGAGTTCACTCTGGTGGGAGCCACTACTCGGATCGGCACGGTCTCGGCACCGCTCCGGGACCGGTTCGGCCTGGTCGAGCGGGTGGACTACTACGACCAGGACGACCTCCACCGGATCGTGACCCGTTCCGCCCGGATCCTTGGCATCGGCCTCGAGGACTCCGGGGCTTCCGAAATCGCCCGCCGCAGCCGGGGAACGGCTCGCGTCGCCAACCGCCTTCTGGCCCGGGTGCGCGATTTCGCGGTTGCGCGGGCCGGGGGAGTCGTCACCTCCGAAGTGGCAGCAGACGCGCTGGCGATGTTCGAGATCGACGAGATCGGGCTCGACAAGGTGGACCGGGCGATCCTGAGAACCATCATCGAGAAGTTCGACGGGGGACCAGTGGGTTTGGGAACTCTCGCCGTTTCGGTGGGTGAGGAGCCCGAGACCGTAGAGGACGCCTACGAGCCGTTCCTGCTCCAGGTCGGCCTGATTCAGCGGACCCCCCGTGGTCGAGTGGCGACGTCGTCCGCCTATCGTCATTTGTCCATCCCGGTCCCTGACACGGGCCAGCCGACCCTCGAATTCTGAGTGAACACCTCCGGTTTCACCTACGACCTCCCGGCCGAACGCATCGCACAGACCCCGGTCGAGCCGCGAGATGCGTCGCGTCTCCTCGACGCGAGGACGAAGAGAGATCACACCTTCCGCGATCTCCCGGCTCTCCTCGAGCCCGGCGATCTGGTGGTCGTGAACTCGACCCGAGTGCGGAAGGCTCGCCTTCACGGTCGAAAACGAGACACCGGAGGTGCCGTGGAAGCGTTGCTGCTCGGCGTGCTGGCAGACGGAAGTTGGGAGGCGATGGTGCGCCCGGCCCGTCGGATTCGGGTCGGCACAGAGCTCGACTTCGATCGAATGCGGGCAACGGTCCTGACCGATCCGGAAGACGGACGCGTGTTGCTCCAGCTCGAGGGGGATGGTGACATCGAGTCACTGATCGCCGACCACGGTCAGGTACCGCTCCCCCCGTATATCACCACCACCCTCGACGATCCCGAGAGGTACCAGACCGTCTACGCACGGGATCCAGGTTCGGCGGCCGCCCCGACGGCGGGACTCCACTTCACCGATCGAGTACTGGCCGGACTCGCCGAGCGCGGCATCGCGCTCGCCGAAGTCGATCTTGAGGTCGGGCTCGGTACGTTCCGGCCGATTTCCACCGACCGGGTTGAAGATCACGACATGCATGTCGAGCGATATCGGGTCCCCGAGGAGACGGCCGAGGCGATTGCCGCGTGCCGGCGCCGCTCCGGCCGCGTCGTAGCGATCGGAACCACCACGGTGAGGACCCTGGAGACCGCAGCCTCCGACGATGGTCGGGTGTCGGCCGGCGCGGGCGAGACGAAGCTCTACTTGTTACCTGGATCCAGGATCCGTTGCGTAGACCTCCTCGTGACGAACTTCCACCTCCCGAGGTCGTCGTTGCTCGTCCTCCTCGAGGCGTTCATGGGTCCGGGTTGGCGCGACATCTACGGCGAAGCGCTCACCCGCGGTTACCGGTTCCTCAGCTTCGGCGACGCGATGCTCTGTGCCCGGACGGACCGGCCGGCATGACCCACGCCGCCGAATATCGAGTCACCGCCGACGACGGAGGCGCCCGGGCAGGCGTGCTCCGGCTGACCCACGGCGATGTTCCCACCCCGAATTTCATGCCGGTCGGCACGAGAGGAGTGGTGAAGGCGCTGGACGCGACGGACCTCGTTGGCGTCGGCGCCCGGATGGTGCTCGCCAACACCTATCACCTCATGCTGCGACCGGGAGCCGAACTGGTCGCCGAGGTGGGCGGGCTCCACTCCTTCATGGGATGGAAGGGACCGATTCTCACGGACTCGGGCGGCTACCAGATCTTTTCCCTCGACCCGGTGATCGACGAACAGGGAGCGCGGTTCCGGTCGACGTACGACGGTTCCTCGGTTCTTCTCACGCCCGAAGAGTCGATGCGCGTCCAGCAGCTGTTAGGGCCCGACGTCGCCATGGTGCTCGACGTTCTGGTCGGGCTGCCGGCACCCTCGGAGGTGGTGTCGGACGCTGTGGAGCAGACGCTGCGCTGGTCGGACCGGGCTCTGGCCGCTCACGATCGTTCGGATCAGGCCCTGTTCGGGATCGTCCAGGGCGGGGTCGATCCCGAACTCAGAAAGCTGTCCGCCCGGAGGACGGCGGAACTCGGGTTCTCCGGTTTCGGAATCGGCGGTCTGTCTGTGGGAGAGGCGGCTGACGAACGGAACCGGGCGTTGGAGGCGACCGTGCCCGAGCTGCCGGCATCGAAGGTCAGGTACGTGATGGGACTCGGCGATGCAGAGGGTGTGCTCGACGCGGT
>JBFHRE010000016.1:0-28840 GCA_041591895.1 Acidimicrobiia bacterium | reverse complement strand
CTGCCCCTCCGCAACGGGATCGTCTTTCCCCACATGGTCGTCACCCTGCGGATCGAGACCGACGAAGGGCGAGCGGCGCTGGCCGCGGCCGAGCAGGCCGACGGCTGGATGCTGCTGGTCCCCAAGGTCGACGGCCGTTACGCCTCGGTGGGCACGATCGCCCGCGTCCAGCAGGTGGACGGCGCCGACGTCGTGGTGTCCGGGGAAGCCCGGGCTCGGGTCGGCTCCGGCTCCACCGACGATGCCGGAGCGCTGTGGGTCGATGCCGATCGTTGTCCCGAGGCGGACATGATCGACTCGGAGCTCCAGGGCTTGGTCGACGAATACCGGGCGGTGGTCACCGCGGTGATGGAGCATCGAGGATTGGGTGGTGTCGCTGAGCGGATCCTGGGTGTGGACAACCCGAGCCAACTCGCCGATCTGGCGGTCTACTCGCCTGACCTGTCATTGGCGCAGAAGGTCGAGGTGCTCGAGACGCTCGACATCAGGAGCCGTCTCGGGCGGCTGCTCGGTTGGATGCGCGAGGTGCTCGCCGATCTCGAGCTGCGCGACCGGGTGCGAAAGGAAGCAGCCGAGCGGATCGACAAGAGCCAGCGCGACTACATCCTCCGTCAGCAACTGGATGAGATCCGTAAGCAGTTGGGCGAAGAGGAGGTCGTGACCGATGAATATCGGGAGCGGCTGCGCGAGGCTGTCCTACCTGACAAGGTGGCGGCCGCAATCGAGCGAGAGATCGATCGTCTCGAACGCATGAGCGAGCAGTCGCCGGAGCATTCGTGGGTTCGCACATGGCTCGACACGATGTTCGAAGTGCCCTGGGGGACCAAGTCCGACGATCGCAACGACCTCCGTGAGGCATGGGCGGTGCTCGACGGCGATCACACCGGACTCCATGACGTCAAGGAGCGGATCGTCGAGTTCCTCGCCGTTCGCAAACTGCGGGCCGACCGTGGTCTCCAGAGCGAGGGGCGCCGTGACGGAGCCATCCTGCTCCTCGTCGGACCCCCCGGGGTCGGAAAGACCTCACTCGGGGAGTCGGTCGCAAAAGCGCTGGGCCGGAACTTCGTTCGGGTGGCGCTGGGTGGCGTGAGGGACGAGGCGGAGGTTCGAGGTCACCGGCGGACTTATGTCGGTGCGCGCCCCGGTCGGATTGCACGGGAACTGGTGGAGGCGGGGACGATGAACCCCGTTTTCCTCCTCGACGAGATGGACAAGGTGGGAGCCGACTGGCGCGGCGATCCGGCCTCTGCGCTGCTCGAGGTGCTCGACCCCGCCCAGAACCACACGTTCCGCGATCATTATCTGGAGGTTGACCTCGACCTTTCAGACGTCTTGTTCGTGGCCACCGCCAACGTCCTCGAAACCATCCCGGCCGCCCTCCTCGACCGAACCGAGGTCATCCGGATCGACGGATACACCGACGCCGAGAAGGTGGACATCGCTCGCGACCATCTCCTGCCGAGGCAGGTCCGAGCCGCCGGCCTCGAACCGGAGGAGGTGGAGGTCACCGACGGGGCGCTGGCGGCTGTCGTCGACCGGTACACCCGGGAGCCCGGGGTGCGGAGTCTCGAGCGGGAGTTGGGGAAGCTCCTGCGAAAGGTTGCCGTCGCCATCGCCGGGCGAGTTGCCGGCGCCGTGGCCGGGGAGGCCGCCGACTCCGGTGAGGTGGGGGTCGTTCCGGTGGTGGTAGACGAGCCTGACCTCGCCGACTATCTGGGCCGGCCCAAGGTGTGGAAGGAAGAGGCCCGGGACCGGACCGAGGTTCCTGGCGTCGCCACCGGACTGGCAGTGACAGGCTCCGGCGGGGATGTCTTGTTCATCGAGGCCACCGCAATGGACGGGAAAGCCGGGCTCACGCTGACCGGACAACTGGGAGACGTGATGAAGGAGTCGGCCCGGATCGCGCTGTCCTTCGTGCAGGCAAACGCCGGACGGCTCGGACTGGACGACGCCACCTTCGACCGGCATTTCCACGTCCACGTTCCGGCCGGTGCGATTCCCAAGGATGGACCGTCGGCGGGAATCACCATGACCACGGCCCTGGTGTCGTTGCTGTCCGGCCGGACCGTCCGGTCGGAGGTGGGGATGACCGGCGAGGTCACCCTCCAGGGGCAGGTGCTGCCGATCGGAGGCGTGAAGCAGAAGGTGCTCGCCGCCCACCGGGCAGGACTGACGGAGGTCGTCATCCCTCAGCGCAACGAGGCCGACCTGGACGACGTCCCGACTGCCATCCGGGACGGGATGCGGTTCCACCTCGTGTCCGACATCGACCAGGTGCTCGAGGTGGCTCTCGGCTGAACCGGGCGCCTCCGGCGAGAACCGCGATCGAGGGAGGGGTCAACATCTGATGACTGCGATGTGGGGAACCCTGAAGCGTGTCCTCCCACCGCCCGCCCATGCCCCTGACAGGCTTCAGGTCGTGGTCCGAGACGGTCCCGGTTCGCGATTGGCGGACCGGGGCCGCTCTCGACCGGGATTCAGTAGACGACCGGCTCCGAGAATCTCGGATGTTTGTGTGCCTCCCAGTATGCGTCCCGGAGCAGCGTGGTCACCGGCCCCGGGGCACCTGCCGGTCGACCGCCGATCGGGATTCCGTCCACGGTCGCGATCGGGATCACCCCGCCGCCGGTGCTGGTGAGGAACACCTCGTCGGCGGTGCGCAACGCTTCCACCGAGAGCCGGCCTTCCACCGCAGCGTGGCCTGGCAGGCTCTCGGCGATGAGGTCGAGCACGGTCTGACGGGTCACCCCGCGCAGCACGCCTGCCGCAGGAGTCGTGATCGTGTTTCCGTTCACGGCGAAGACATTGAACCCGGGACCCTCGGCGATCGTCCCGTCTTCGTCGACCAACACCGCGGTCTGGCGGCCGAGGTCGTAGGCCTGGAAGAGGCCCATCACCATGTCGAGCCAGTGGTAGTTCTTGACGGTCGGATCGACCGATCGAGGCGGAATTCGAACCAGATCGGAGATATGGAGGTCGACTCCTCGATCCTGGGCCGCCGGATCGGCTATCCACACGAAAGGGATGGCGAAGGCCATGAACCGGTTGCGACAGGTGCTGGGATCGCGGGAGCCGGGTTCGGGGATGCCCCGGGTGCACAGAAACTCGACATAGGCGCTTCGGAGGCCCGATCGGCGCACGAGTTCGTGAGCGACAACCCGGACTTCGTCTCGCGAGATGCCGGGATCGAGGCGGAGTCGGGCCATGGATGCGAAAAACCGGTCGAGGTGGGCGTCGAGTTTGAAGAAGCTGCCTTCCCAGACGTGGGCGACGTCGTAGGTGGCGTCCGAGTGGAGGAAGCCCCAGTCGAACATCGACACTGTCGCCTCTTCGGGGGCGACGTACTCGCCCTCAACGTACGCGCAGCCCTGCATCACATCCGGCGGTGTTGGAGCGAAGGTAGGAGCGACCGAACCTCGGCCACCCGGGCCAGGTCGATCTCGACTCGAACCTCGGCCGGGTCCTCGCCGGCGGTTGCCAGGGGGATTCCCATCGGGTCGAAGACGGTGGAATGTCCCGTGTACCAGGGCTGAGACAGGCAGGCTGCGACCACGTAGGTGGTGTTCTCGATCGCCCGGGCCCGGAGCAGGGTGAGCCAGTGGTCCACTTTGTGCTCCCCGGCCACCCATCCGGCCGGGATGACGAACATCTCGGCACCGGCTTCAGAGAGCCTGCGGGCGAGTTCGGGGAACCGCAGGTCGTAACAGGTCATGATCCCCATCCGGGTCCCCAGCAGGTCGACGACGGCGGGCTGGATCGGTCCTGGCTCCACCCGGCCGGACTCGGCGAACCCGAAGGAGTCGAACAGATGGATCTTGCGGTAGGCCGTTGTCAGGCTGCCCGCGGCGTCGATCGTGACCACCGTGTTGAAGACTCGGCCGGTCGGGGCCGGCTCCCAGATGCCGGCGACGAGCGCCCTCCCGTTGGTCGATGCGAGCGACCGGAGTCGGGTCACGAACCGACCGTCGAGCGGTTCGGCGATGGCAGCCAGGTCGACCCGGGGGCGAAAGTCGTGCATGACTCCTTCGGGGAAGACCACCAGATCGGCGTCGGTGGACTCGACTACTCGCTCGATCTCCTCGAGCACCTTCTCCTTGTCGTCGAGCGACGGCAACTGGCCCAGGGTGATGTTCATGGGGTGATCTTCATACGATGTTCTAGGTTGGCTCGGCTCAATCGTCCTCGAGTCGATTCTGGTAGGTGTGGTGTTCGAGCACTTGCTCGAAATGTTCGACGAACACACCTTGGCGGTGCCGGGCGATCCGGTTGGCCCACTCCGCGAATCGTTCGCTCTGGCGGAACCCGACCATATGGTCATCGACCGAGTCCCACTCGACCAGGAGCACATACCGTCCGGGGCTCTCGATCGACCGCATCACCCGGTGAGACCGGTACCCGGGATTCGAGGCGAGGACCTCTTTCAACTCCTCCATGGCGACCTCGAAGTCGGCTCCGTCGTCGGTCCGGAAGTCGGCCAGCTCGGTTATACCAAGTTCGGTGATGTGGCTATCTGAGGTCATGCACGCACCCTACGTCGAGTTTCCTTCCGAACGCGCGGCGGCGAGTTCTGCCACCAATTCCTCCGCGGCCGGAATCACGATCTGGATCATCCTCCGGTAGTCGGCCTCTGTGCCGTAATACGGGTCGGGGACGTCGCCACCATCCGGGCGGAACATCCGGATGCGCTCACGGACCTCGGAAGATGGCGCCATGGCACGAAGGTCGTCGTAGTTGGACCGGTCCATGGCAACGATCAGGTCGAAACCCGACAGTTCTCGGGGATCGACCTTGCGCGCCACACCCGCGATATCGAGCCCCGCCTCGGCTCCGGCGGCCTGAGACATCGGATGGGGAGGCGAGCCGAGATGCCAGTCGCCGGTTCCTGCCGACTCCACCTCGAGATCGAGACCGGCAACGGCGGCGGCCCGGCGGATGGCCGCCTCGGCGGCCGGGGATCGGCAGATGTTTCCCAGGCACACGGCGAGTACCCGGGTCGGAGTGCCGTCCGGTCCTTTCGGTCTGGGATTCAGGATGACCGCTCCTGGGCCACGCGGGTGCGAGCGAGTTCGACGTATGCCTGTTCGGTGTCGAACCCGATGTAGTGCCGCCCCGATCTCACCGCGGCCACCGCGGTGGTGCCCGACCCGATGAACGGATCGAGGACCAGATCGCCCTCATACGTGTAGAGCTCGATCAGACGGCGGGGGAGTTCGACCGGGAACGGGGCAGGGTGGCCCACCTTGGCGGCCGACTCCGACGGGATCTCCCAGACGTCGAGGGTCGCCTCCATGAATTCCTCCGAACCGATGGTCGAGGTGCTCGGCAGACCTCGGATCTCCCTGTCTTTTCGCCGCACCGCCCGGTCGAACCGGCCCTTCGAAACCACGATGATTCGCTCGGTCAGATCGCGCAGCACCGGATTGGCCGGGCTTCGGAACGAACCCCAGGCGCACGACCCGCCTGCGCCTTTCGCCTTCTGCCAGATGATCTCGCCCCGCATCAACAGCCCCAGCCGGTCCTGGAGGATGTGGATGACATCCGCCGACAGCGACCGGTATGGCTTGCGCCCCAGGTTGGCGACGTTCACCGCCATTCGCCCGCCGGGCTCGAGCTTGTCGCGGCAAACGGAGAACACCTCCTCCAGCATCTGGAGGTAGTCGAGGTAGGAGCCCGGTACATGGCCCTGGTCGAGATCCAGCTCGTAGTCCTTGCCGGCGAAGTACGGTGGTGATGTCACCAGGAGCGCCACCGAACGGTCGGCGACCTGGCGACCTGTCATGGCGCGGGCGTCACCCATGAAGACCTCGTCTACGACCACCGGTGGTTCGACGTGCTGGTCGTCGGAGAGCTCGGGGGTTGCAAAGCGGGCGTAGAACGCCGACGCATCGTGACTTTCACGACGGCTGGACCCGAACGACGAGGTCGCGGTGGCGCGGGGGGACGGCATCGCCCGGCAGAGTACCGGCGGGCGTCGGTGTGACGCCGGATATCTACTTCCCGGCGGCGGCGCTCGCCTCGACCGTGAGGTCGATCTGGATATGGGGACCCTGGGCGCCGCTGAGCTCGGCGAGCTTCTCCAGAAAACCGACGATCTGGCCCGGGGTGTGGTGCAGCGTGGTGGTGAAGCGGATGCCCGCCCGGCCATGAGGGACCACCGGGAAAGCAGAGAGATTGACGAAATATCCCGCCGCCCGGAGTCCGGCGGCGATCTCCGCCGCAGCCTCGATCGGTCCGATCTCGGCGAACCACACCGGCGTGCGGGCGGCCGATGCGAGCCTGATCCCCAACCGATCGGAGTGGGTGAGGACCGTCTCGAACAGCTCGTGGAGCCGGGCCTGGAGGTACGGATGTTCTGGCGAGCGCAGGATGGTGGCCGCCGCAACTCCTGCCGCCAGTTCTGCCGTCTGTACCGGCCCGGTGAACGTGAGCGTGCCAGCGGTCCGCAACAGGCGGGTGCGGGTCTCTTCGTCAGGAACGATCAACAGGCCGCCTCCCGCCCCGAAGGTCTTGGAGAGCGATGCGGCGATCATCATGCGACGGTGGATCTTTCGGTGGCCGAGGGCGATGCCGCGGCCCTCCGGCCCGGCCCAACCGAATCCATGGGCATCGTCGAGATACGCCCTGAGGTTCGGGTGGCGTTCGAGGCGATCCCACACCGCGTCGACCGGTCCGATGTCGCCGAACATCGAATAGACGGTGTCGGCTACGTGCCACACGTAACCGCTCGCCCCTTCGCAGAGTGCGGCAAGCTGGTCTAGGTCGCCATGAGGCAGAGTGTGGACCTGCACACCGCGAGCCGCCAGTACCGAGACGGCCAGATGGAGAGAAGCGTGGGCTTGGGTGTCGATTGCGATCGTGTCGTCGGCCTCGACCAGAGCCGGAAGGAGGGCGAGGTGCCCGAGTGTGGTGGACCCGGTCACGATCACCGGGCAACCGGTTACCTGGGAGAGCAGCCCTTCGAGCGATCGGTACATCGAAAGCGACGAGTAGCTCCGCGACGACGAATAGGAGACGCCGAACGTACGAACACCTTCGATCGCGGCTTCGACCAATTCATCTCGGAGGTTGAGTGCGAGGTACGAGCACGAGCCGAGGTTGAGCATTCGGTGCCCCTCGACCTCGATCGTGCCGTCGTCGTTCACGGCGTCGATCGACTGCTGAGTCAGCCCCAGGCTCTCGGCGAGGGCCGAATTCCGATCCATCTTCTTCAACGCGCTCATGTGCTGCTGCTGCGAGTTGGCCCTCAATTCGACCCCTTCCTTCGTGGGCGGACCTGCAGTCGGCCTGAACCTAGGGGCTATGTCTTCGAGACACAATGATCACTAGTCACCGACGTTCCCCCAGGAGCCTTTGGTTCCGGGCACGTTGGTGGTATGCTTGCAAATGCAAGCGTTCGCTTTCCAACTGCGAGCGCGTCGCGTCTGCCTGGAGGTGGATGTCATGCCGCAAGGCTTTCTCTTCTCGAAGGCCGGATACGAATTCCTCGTTCGTCCGGTCACGCCCGACGACAAACCGTTGATCGAGGCCGGTTTTGATCGGCTGTCCGATCGTGGCCGTTACCTGCGGTTCATGAGCGCGACGCCGAAGCTGTCTCGGGCCAAACTCACATACCTCGCCGAGGTCGATCAGCGGACCCACATTGCGATCGGCGTCCTCCACGGGGAGTCACCGGTCGCGGTGGGAAGGCTCGGCCTGCTCCCCGGATCCACCGAAGATGCCGACGTCGCCGTGACCGTGGTCGACGAATGGCAGGGACGAGGTATTGGGTCCGAGTTGATTCGAATGCTGGGTGTCGCAGCCCGGCATCGCGGGATCGAGCGACTCCACTTCGACGTTCTGGCCGAGAACGCCCCGATGCTGGCAGTGCTGGCTCGCTTGGACGAGTACGAGCGGCGGGGAGATGGTCCGTTGCTTCACATCGTGGTGGAAGCCGCTTCGATCGAGGATCCGGATGTCCCCGGCTCGATCGGAGAGATGCTGGACCAGGCGAGTCAACCCTCCATGGCGACCAGGCGTTCGACGAAGACCGCCTGAGCCGGATTCAGCAGAACCTTCGCCTGCTCGGGCACCATCCAACGAACCTCGTCGATCTCCGGAAATCGCGCAATCTGCCCACGGATGGTGACCTCGATCAGCGGCGCCGCGAGCGAAGCCGGATCGAGGTCCGGGGCTTCGACCGACCAGGCCTGGATGTGCTTACCGGACTTGAGAACCGTGTGACCGAGGTCTTCGTATGGACCGGCCGGTGCCGGCCAACCGGTTTCCTCGGTGAACTCGCGTTGGGCGGCTGTGAACCCGTCCTCGCCATCCTCGATCTCACCCTTGATCACCGACCATGCGCCTTCGTGGCGACGCGCCCAGACCGGGCCGCCTGGATGGGCGATCAGAACTTCGAGACTCCCCCGTCGGAAGGGAAGCAACCCGGCGCTTCGCTTCATGCGGCAGCGTACCGCCCGTCGAATGTGCCCGTCGGGAGTGACCGGCGGGCGAAGCACCTGTCAGGAGAGGGCCGGATAACAGATGGCTTCCGTCACCCGAACCGCCACCGACGCTCCCGGATCGATGACCGGTCGTGGACCGAGACGGGCTCGAATCGAGGTTCCGTCGGAGATCCTCACGGTGACGATCTGGTCGTGCCCGAAATACTCGCGATCGGTGACCACGGCTGTCTCGTGTGGGTCGGGCGTCAGCCGAACGGACTCTGGACGGATCATCACCCGCACCGGACCATCGAGGTCGGTCGCGAACCGGCCCAGCGGAGTCGTCGCCAGACCGTCGGCCGCAATCCCGTCCAGGAAGTCCGCATCTCCCAGGAATCCGGCTACCCACGGTGTGGCAGGGGATTGATAGAGCACGTCGGGGGAGGCGGCCTGCACCACCCGGCCGTGCTGCATCACCGCAACGATGTCGCTCATTGCCAGGGCTTCCTCTTGATCGTGCGTCACGAACACGGCCGTGGTTCCGGCGTGAAGCAGGATCTCCTTGAGGTCGCGCCGGACCCGGTCCCGCAGGGCCGCATCGAGGTTCGAGAAGGGTTCGTCGAGGAGAATCACACGCGGGTCCGGAGCGAGAGCTCTTGCCAGGGCCACCCGCTGCTGTTGACCGCCGGAGAGCTCATGCGGGAAGCGGTGCTCGTATCCGCGTAACCCGACCAGCTCGACGACCTCTGCCACCCGGCGGGCGGCGTCCGGTCGCCGGTGCACCCCGTACCCGACATTCCCGGCGACGTCCATGTGGGGGAACAGGGCATAGTCCTGGAACACCATCCCCACCCTGCGCTTCTCGGGTGGAACCGAACCGCCGTCGGCGAACATCGGGATCCCTTCGATCTCCACCAGGCCGCTGTCGGGTGTCTCGAATCCTGCCACCACCCTCAATGCGGTTGTCTTGCCACAACCGGACGGCCCGAGGAGGGAGAGCAGAGAACCCGGCCAGGCATCGAACGAGAGGTGGTCGAGCGCGACGGTGCCGCCAAAACGTTTGACGACATCTCGGACTCGGATCGCGGGGGTGGCGTGGTCGGTCATTGCGGTTCGCGAGTCACCAGGACGTACAACGGTACCGAGGACACGGCCAGAAGCACCAATGCCGCGGCGCTAGCCCGTGCGTACAGGCTCTCGGATGCCGCACTCCAGATCCGCACCGCGAGCGTCTCGAACCCGGTGGGGCGAAGCAGCAGGGTGGCCGGCAGCTCCTTCATCACCGACAAGAAGACGATCGCAGCCCCGGCTGCCAGGCCAGGAGACATGAGCGGGAACGTGATCTTCCGGAACGTGGCGATCGGCGACACTCCGAGGCCTCGGCTGGCCTCCTCGAGGGCCGGTTGGACATGACGCAGCGCCGTCTGAGCGGCTCCGAGCCCCTGCGGCAGGAACATGGCCACATAGGCGGCGACGAGGATGACCAGCGTCTGGTAGGTGACCGGAACGAATCTGATCGCGACCACGAGGAACGCAAGGCCGACCGCGAGGTGGGGCAGTGAGTAGGTGGACCAGGCGATGTTCTCGAGCCATCCGCTCCAACGGCTTCGATGTCGGATGGTGATGAACGCGAGCGGCAGTGCTGCGGCGATGGTCGCCCCTGCGGCGAGGAAACCCGCCAGCCCGGCTCGAACCGTCTCGGCTCCGACGCCGGCGATCGGGATGCCCTGTGACGCGCCACGCCACACCCAGTATCCGAGCACCGAGGCAGGTAGCCCGAGGGCGGCCAGCGTCACGAGCGTCAGGAAGCCGAGGGCCAGGACCTTGGCGCGGCGGGAGAGAGGGATCGGCCGCGTCGGCTCGCCGGTGTGCCGCGAGTGGAGGATGGCCCGTCCCCGAATCCGTCGCTCGGCAACGATGATGACCAGCGCGAGCACCACGAGCACCGCCGACAGGAACAAGGCGGGTGAGACATCGATCCGGCCGCGGAACTGGGCGTAGATCGCCTTCGTGAATGTCTCGTATCCGAGGAGGGAGACGGCACCGAAGTCGGACAACGTGTACAGCGCGATGAGGAGGGCGGCAGCGGAGAGCGCCGGACGGAGTTGCGGCAGCACGATCGTGGCAAACATCCGTCCCCGGCTCGCCCCGAGACCGCGGGCTGCTTCTTCGAGCACGACGGCCGATCTCCGAAGCACCGGTGCCACCAGCAGGTGGACGAACGGGTAGTTCCACAGCGTGAGCGCTGCCCACGCCGCCCAGAACCCGCGGAAGGACGGCAGCGTTCCGAGCCCGATGGCGTCGGTGATTCGACTCAGTGCTCCGCCATTGCCCGACGCCCCCAGGAGGGTCAGTGCTCCGACGTAGGACGGGATGACCAGTGGGATGGTCGACAGCGTCGCCCACATCTTCCTCGCCGGGAGGGCGGTTCGCGTCGTCAACCACGCGGTGGTCGTGCCAATGGCCGTGGCTGCGATGGTCGTCGCGAGCGTCAGCGCCCCGGTCGAGATGGCGAGCTCCAACAGCCGCCTGATCGGGATTCCGGCGGTCGTTGCACCGCTCTCGACTCCTACCACCACGAGGAGTGCGATCGGCACCACCGAAGGGACGATCGCCAGCAGCCCGAGGAACGCCAGGCTTCGGGGAGTCTTGCGATGACCGACCGCCATGCGCCCCGACGGTGGCGCGAGGCGGCCTCCAGCCGGGGCGACGGCCATCAGGTCAGCCCGGCCTCGGCGATCAGTTCTGTCGCCCGATCGACCGTGGTCGCGAGGTCGGAGAGGTCGATGTCGAGGGAGGGGAGCTCGGCCAGTGGCGTCTGACCTTCCGGGGTCCCGGCCCCTTCTACCAACGGGTATTCGAAGATCTCCGATAGGAAGAAGGCCTGGATCTCGTCCGAGACGAGGAAGTCGATGAAGCGCCGGGCCTCGTCGCGATTCGTCGCAGTAGACAGCATGCCTGCACCAGAGACCATGACCAATGAACCGGGGTCACCGCTCGGGAAGGAGTAGTTGACCGCAGTGACCGACCCCTGCTCGTTCGCCAGCCGGAGCAGGTAGTAGTGGTTCACCAGACCGCCGGCGATGTCGCCGGCGTCGGTCGCCGCCACGATGGGGGAGTTGCCGTCGTAGATGACCGGGTCGTTGGCCGCGATCCCCTGGAGCCATTGCAGGGTGCGGTCTTCGCCCTCGGCGAGGACCATCCCCGACACGAACGCCACGAACGAACCGTTGGTGGGGGCGACGCCGATCTTGCCGCTCCACTCCGGGTCGGTGAGCGCCCAGATGTCTGTTGGGGGAGCGGGAGCAGCCTCGGGGTTGTACACGAACACTCGAGCCCGAGCGGTAACCCCGACCCAGCGCCCCTGGCTGTCGGAGAACCGGTCGGGAACCCGATCGAGGATCTCGTCCGGAAGCGGCTCGAACATCCCGGCCAGGGCGACCGCTCCGGCAAAGGCCGGATCCTGGGACCAGAACACATCGGCGGGCGAACCCTCACCCTCCTGCAAGAGGGTCGTGGCGAGTTCACCGGAGCCGGCGTAACGAACCTCGACCGAGATGCCGGTCTCGGTCTCAAAACGCTCGATGAGGGGGGCGACGAGTTCTTCGCTCCGCCCCGAATAGAGCACCAGACTTCCTCCGGAGAGGTCTTCGGGTGCGCCCGAGCCGCCACAGGCGGTGGCCGCCACGGCCAGGGCGAGGATGAGTGGGATGACTTTCTTCACGATTCGACTCCAGCTTCTAAGCACTACGGTGATAGTGGTAATCCGGGCGAGTATGTCAGGCATGCTTGACAAGTGCAAGCAGGCGTTCCTGAAGGCTTGCCGGTCGTCGGTGGCATCGGTCCGGCCCGGGTCCCTACGCTCCGGGTGTGACCGATCGCTACCTTCCGGCCGTTCCGCGGGAATTTGCACTTCTCGAGAGAGAACCGCTGGCAGTCGGACTGCGGCGGCTCACCGTGGAACAGTTCGACCGGCTTCTCGTCGGATTGGGTGACGGGGTCGATCTCGACTGGTTCGTCCACGAAACCCGCAAAGCGACCAAACGGGTGCGAGCCGTGCTGCGCCTGGTGAGGTCCGAGATCGGCGAGCGGGCCTACGCGGCCGAGAACGCCATCCTTCGTGACGCAGCCCGACTCCTCGCTCCGATGCGCGACGACCGGGTGTTGGCGCTGTCGGTGGAGGGTCTCCGAGGTCGGTATCGATCGGCACTCAATCCGGCGGCGTTCGGCGAACTGGAGAGGCGGCTCACGGAGCGAGCCCTCGACCGCCGGGAGCAGGTGGTGCGATCAGGCGCACTCGATCAGGTGGCGATGGTCCTCCGGTCGGCCCGGGTTCGGTACGCCGCCTGGCCGGTGCCGGGTGACCCCACGGTCGGGCTCTACGGACGGAAGCCGGTCAAAGATCGCTTCTCGTCGATAGCCGACGGTTTGGACGCCACCTATCGACGGGGCCGGCACGAGATGAAGGCGGCTCTCGCCCACGGAGTGCCGGAGGAAGTGCACGCGTGGCGCAAGCGGGTCAAGTACCTCCGACATCAGACGGAGGCCCTGGTTCCACTGTTTCCGGATGTGCTCGCGGGTTCTGTGACAGCGCTCGAACACCTGGGTGAGTTGCTGGGCTCCGACCACGACCTGGCGGTGCTCATCGACGAGGTCGAGCGCTCTCCCCACCTCTGCCCCGATCCCTTCGAACGGTCGTTGCTGATCGCCCTGGCTCGCCATCGTCGACGCGAGTTGTTGGATGCGTCCGCCGTCATCGGCCGCAGGATCTATGCCGAGCCGCCCAAGCAGTTCGTCGCCCGCCTGAGCGAATATTGGGACGTCTCGCATTCGGCCGATACGCCACCCCGTGGACTGTGGTGACTCAGACGTCCTTGAGTGCCGAGACGACCTCTGCCAGGCCTTCCTTGGCGTCGGCGAACAGCATCACGGTGTTGTCGTTGTAGAACAGAGGGTTGTCGATACCGGCGAACCCCGGGGACAGGCTCCGCTTGACCACCACCACAGTTTGGGCCCGGTCGACATCGAGGATCGGCATCCCGGCGATCGGGCTCGATGGGTCGCGGGCGAGCGGGTTGACGACGTCGTTGGCGCCGACGACGAGCGCAACGTCAGCCGATGCGAACTCCGGGTTGATCTCCTCGAGTTCGAACAGCTGGTCGTAGGGGACGTCGGCTTCCGCCAGCAACACGTTCATGTGGCCCGGCATCCGTCCGGCCACCGGATGGATGGCGTACTTCACTGCCACGCCCCGCTCCTCGAGCTGGCGTGCGAGCTCGCGGATGGTGTGTTGCGCCTGGGCGACGGCCAGGCCGTATCCGGGAACGATGATCACCCGCTGGGCGTACGCGAGGGTGATGGCGATGTCGTCAGCCGATCCCCGCGTTGCGTAGCCGCCGGCACCGGAGTCGAAATCGCCCTCACCTCCGCCGAAAGCCGAGAATATGACGTTGGCGAAGGTGCGGTTCATCGCCTTGACCATGATGTTGGTGAGGATCAGACCGGAAGCGCCGACCAAAGCTCCCGAAATGATGAGCGCATTCGACTCGATCACGAATCCGGCGGCCGATGCGGCCACACCCGAAAGCGAGTTCAAGAACGAGATCACGACTGGCATGTCTGCCCCCCCGATGGGCATGGTCCTCGTCACGCCGAGGGTGAGGGCGACTGCCATCAGGCCCCAGGCGACGGCGGTCGAGCCGTTCATGGCGAGGACGACGACGGCGGCGACCGAGACGGTCGTGAGCAGGATGTCGATCATCGTCTGACCCGGCATCACCAGCGGCTTGCCCGACACCAGCCCCTGGAGCTTGGCGAAGGCGACCATGCTTCCTGAGAGTGTGACCGCTCCGATCAGGATCGACAGCCCGATCGAAACCAGAGTCCTTGTTTCCGCCGCCTCGCCGAAGCGGATCAACTCGGCCAGAGCGACCAGAGCCGACGCACCGCCACCGAAGCCGTTGAATGCGGCCACGAGCTGCGGCATGGCGGTCATCTCGACCCGCTGAGCCAGGAACAGTCCGACTCCTCCACCCACGATCATCCCTGCGGCGATGGTTCCATAGCCGACAACCTCGCGATCGGCGAGGGTGACCACGATGGCGATGAGCATGCCGACGGCGGCGATCTGATTGCCCTGCCGGGCGGTGGCCGGGGACGAGAGCCGCTTGAGGCCGACGATGAAGAGGACGGCGGCGATCAGGTACAGGAAGCCTGCAAGGGTGACGGTCACTTCTTGGCGTCCCGTGCCGGCTTCTTGAACATTCCCAGCATGCGATCGGTCACCAGGAAGCCGCCGACCACGTTGATGGTGGCGAACGCAACGGCGAGGAATCCCAGCACTGTTGCCAGGCCCCCGGCCACGTGTCCGGCGGCGAAGAGCGCCCCGATGATCGAGATGCCGGAGATGGCGTTCGACCCCGACATCAGTGGGGTGTGGAGTGTGGGCGGGACTTTGGTGATGACCTCGAAGCCGACAAAGGCCGCGAGCACGAACACCGTGATGGGGATGAGGAGCTCAGACATCGCTCGGGGAGCATAGGCCGGACGGCGTCCGGCTCCATCTCCACCCCGTCCGTCCGGCTGGGACCCTGCCCACCGGAGTACGATCGTCGCAAGAGAAAGGAGCGCCATGGCGTTGATGGACACGGTCAAGGGGTGGTTCGGAAAGGCGAAGGAGGAGGCCTCGCAACTGTCTGAGAAGGCCGCTCCGATGATGGAGAAGGCCAAGACGGCTGCCGGCGAAGCGATGGAAAAGGTCAAGGAGGAGGCCTCGGAGCTGTCCGAGAAGGCCGCTCCGATGATGGAGAAGGCCAAGACCGCCGCCGGAGAGACCTTCGAGAAGGTGAAGGAGTCCGCCTCTGAGACCTGGGACAAGGTCGAGCACAAGATCGAAGACATGCGTGGTGGGGCCGAAGAGGCCGCAGATGACGCGGCCGACGCCGCAGGCGATGCCGCCGATGCCGCAGGCGACGCGGCCGACGCCGCGACCGAAGCTGCTGGTGACTCCGAGAACAGCTGAGGTCCCAACCGATCATTCCCGGACCCGCCCGATACTCGGGCGGGTCCGCCTGTTCAGGAGAAACCGGCCACGAGTTCGGCAAGCATTCCCATCGTGGTCTCGAAGTCGCCTCTCGTGAGGAGATAGGCAGGGACCATCAGTCGATCCACCCCGGCGACGGCCATGCGTTCGACAGCCGCGACCGGATCGTCAAGCAGGCGCCCGGGGAACGCTGCGGACACCTCGACCTCTCGGGGATCGCGACCCGACCGTTCGGCCTGTGCTTGCATGCGCTGGATCGCGATCTCCAAGAGGTCCACGCTTCCGGGGCCGGGATAGAACGCGTCGCCGAGTCGCGCTGCCCGCCGGGCGGCGGCCTCCGAATGGCCGCCGATGGTGATCGGCACGCTTCCGGCGACCGGCTTGGGGTTGGTGCTCACATCCTGGAACCTGACGTACCGCCCGGCGTAGGACGCTTCGTCGACCCTCCAGAGCAGACGCATTGCTTCGATGTGTTCGTCGGTGCGACGACCCCGGTCGTCCCATGGCGCCCCGAGTGCCTCGAACTCCTCTCTGAGCCATCCGACGCCAACGCCGAGTTCGACCCGCCCTCCGCTCAGGTGATCGAGAGTTGCGACCTCCTTGGCCAGCACGACCGGGTTTCGCTGGGGCAGGATCATCACTCCGGTGCCGAGGCGGATGGTGGAAGTGACCGCCGCAACCCAGGTCAGCCAGATCAGCGGGTCGGGGATCGGAATCGAAGGTGTCCCCGGCATCTTCCCGGACGGGTGGTAGGGATACTCCGAGTCGTAAGCGCTTGGCCAGACGACGTGCTCCACGGTCCAGATCGAGTCGAACCCCGCGGCCTCCGAGGCCACTGCGAGTCGATGGGCCGCGTCGGGGTCTGTGAACGGGATGGTGTTGGCCGCCGCCAGGCCGAACTTCACGGGACCGCCGGTGCGACAGTGGACCGGGCCCGATCGAGGTCGGCCGCCGGCACCCAGCAGGCATGGAATCCGTTGGGCACGCGCACGGGGAGCAGCACCCGGCAGACCGGCCCGGCCGCGAGATCGGCGGCATCGAGAACGACGACCTCTGACTTCTGGCGTTCGTCGTCGTACACGAACGCGACGAGGTATCCATCGTCCTCGGCCTTCTGCGGCGATCGGGGGGCGAACGGCGCCTCCGATCCGTACCGACCCTGACCGAACGAATGACGCTCCTTTTTGCCGGTCTGGAGGTCGTACTTCACGATCCCGTCGAAATACATCGTCACATCCGAGTTGATGGAGACCGTGTACGCGTACCGGTTCTTCCGGCCGAAGAGCGACGGGTCGATGATCGGAAATTCGACGTTGGCGTCGTCGAGTCGCTCCTCGCGCGTGCGGCCCGTGGCGAGATCGAATCGGTACCGGTGGACGAAGGCGTCGAGCCGCAAGTAATTGAGAATGCTGGCGAGTTCACCCCGGAGGGGGATGGCGGCGGGTCCCGGCGGCCGAAAGCGGCATACGTCCATCACGATCTCATTGCCCTCCTCGAAGGCATTGATCGAGTGGTAGATGTAGCACGGTTCGGCCTCGAACCAACGAACGCGATCGCCGTAGCGGGGAACGATCCCGAACCGACTCGGCGTGTCCCGCTTGAACTCGAGTCGATGGCGGCCCGCAAGCCGCGACTCCTCGTCGACGACGAGCGGCAGGTCCATCAGGATCGAGTGGTTCTCGGTGATCGCCATGTCGTGGGGCATCCGCGGTCCGGGTAGTTCGACGGGGATGTGATGTTTGACGACACCGTCCGCTGACACGACCCCATAGCTCATGTAGGGGTCGGTCGGGCCGTAGTCGAAGTAGCAGAACTCCCCGGTGAGAGGGTCGATCTTGGCATGGGCCGAGACGCACGACTTTCGGGTGCCGTTCCAGTCTTCTGGGCCAAGGGTGTCGAGGGAGAACGGGTCGATCCGGTACGGCTTGCCTGCGAGGTACCACAGCGCCACGAGGTTGCCGTTGTGGAACAGCACGTCGGTGTTTGCGGTGTCCTTGAGACGAAGCCGCGAGCCGTCGTCGGGATTTGCCTGCCGGGGCTCGGCCACACCCTGCCACTGGGCGCTGCCGGCAGCCAGCTCGGCTTGGAATCCCTCGGTCCTGATCCACCGGTTCCGGTACGTCGCCCTGCCGTCTTCGAAATGGATGGCGTGGAGCATCCCGTCACCGTCGAACCAGTGATAACGGCCCTTGGTGTCGACGCGTGGGTTGGGACCGTTGCGGACATACAGACCCTGGAGATCGGACGGAATCTCTCCGATCACCTCGAGGTCGCCGGTGGTGATCTCGAGGTCGACCGGGGCGTACGGACCCATCAGGTATGGGTTTTGGCCGGCATCGATTGCGACGGACAAGGCGTCATTGCGGATCATTGTGGCTCCCGGGAGGGTTTTCTAACGACGGTTAGAATCTAGTCCGTCTCCCGTCCTGCGTCATGCGTCTTGCGTCCCCAACTCGAGGCCTTCGGCCTCGAAGTCTCCAGTCGCCGGCCTCAGCTCCTGCCCGGAGCGGGGCTGTTGGCTGGGAGCTGGAGGCTGGCAGCCGGCCGCCCTCAACGCTTCAGCCCGTCGAGGACCATGGTCGTGAACTGGTCGGCGATGGCTTCCGGCGTCATCCGGCCACCGGGGAGATACCAGAACAGGATCGAGTTGCACATCCCCACCACCGCCTTCATTGTCAGCCACGGGTCGAGATCCGGGCGCAGGTCACCTCCGTCGATCCCGGTGGCGATGAGGTCTTGCCACAGTTCTTCATATCTCCGACCCAGTCGATCGACTTCTTGGGCGGCCTCAGGGACGATGTGCTCCAATCGCTCGTTGAGGAAGATCGAGTAGAGGTGGGGGTCCTCGGCGAACACCCTGAGATGTCCGGCGATCGCCGACCGGATCTGGTCGATGGTTCCGGACCGCCGGGCGAGAATCTCTTCGAGCATTCCAACCGCGGCACCGACTCTGCTCTCTATGAGTGCGACCAGAACTGCTTCCTTGGAGTCGAAGTGGTAGTACAGCGAACCGGCTTTCATCCCCAGCTCGCCGGCGATGTCGCTCATCCGGGTGGCGTGGAATCCTCGCTCTGAGAACAGGCGAGCAGAGGTCGTGAGGATCTGTTCCGCTCGCGCTTCCCGGCGGGGCCTGGTCATTTCCCGGGGAGGGTAGGACGGATCGAAGTCCGGGGAGCCTGTCCTTTTACATTTCGTAAAACGAGACCTAATCTTGCGGCACGCAATCGGGAGTCCCATGAGCTCTGAGCAGTTCGGCCTGTACGACGAAGTGGTGGACGCTGCCGCCCTCGATCGCACCATCGCTCGCTTCCGTGAGCGGGGGATCCTCCTCCCGACGTTCTCGCAACTGGCCGACCCGACGACGATTCCGGATCCGATCCGGAAAGCTCTGGACGGGGTGGACCCCGATGCTCCCGATCCCCTCAATCTGTGGCGGGTCCACTGGCACAACGACTCGACCCGGGCCGGTTGGTCGGATGTGCCCGAGTATCTGGTTCTGCCTGGCGAGCTGACCGGAGTCGATGCCACGATCCTCATCGCGCTCGGCAATCGGTTCCCGATGATTCGGGCCCACAAGGTGCTGGCGGCGTATTCCTGTCTCGCACCCAAGGTCACGGCCGGTGCGTTCGATCCCACCGCCCATCGGGCGATCTGGCCCAGCACCGGTAACTACGCCCGGGGTGGAGTTGCGATCTCCAAGATCATGGGCTGCCGCGGAGTTGCGGTCCTGCCCGAGGGAATGAGCCGCGAGCGGTTCGAGTGGCTGGAGGCCTGGATCTCCGATCCGGGTGACGTGATCCGAACTCACGGCACCGAGTCGAACGTGAAGGAGATCTACGACGCCTGCAACGAACTGGCCAAGGACTCCACCAACGTCATACTCAACCAGTTCTCCGAGTTCTCCAACCATCTCGGCCACCTGGCCGTGACCGGGCCGGCACTGGCCCGGGTGTTCGAGGAACACGGTCGGGGGACGCTGCGAGCCTTCGTTTCCGCCTCGGGTTCGGCCGGCACCCTCGGGGCCGGTGATCATCTCAAGGATCGGTACGGGGCGAGGATCGTCCCGGTCGAGGCGCTCGAATGCCCCACCATGCTCTACAACGGGTATGGCGAGCACAACATTCAGGGGATCGGGGACAAGCACATCCCGCTGATTCACAATGTCACCAACTCCGACGATGTGGTGGGGATCAGCGACCAGGCGTCCGACACGCTGTTTCTGCTGTTCAACACCGAACCCGGGAAGCAGCTGTTGAAGGCGACCGGCGTCGACCCGGCCTTGATCGAGGATCTCCGACACCTCGGCCTGTCTTCGATCGCCAACATGCTGGCCGCGATCAAGCTCGCCAAGCACCACGGCTACGGGTCGGACGACGTCCTCGTCACCGTGGCCACCGACGGGGGAGAGATGTACGGGTCGGAGATCGCCAAGATCGAGGAGCGGGACCACCCGGGCGGCTTCGACGGGTACGCGGCGGCCGCGGCCCACGCCCGCCATCTGGCCGGGGTCGGGACCGATCACGTCCTCGAATTGGGCGAGGTCGGGAGGCGGAGGATCTTCAACCTGGGTTACTACACCTGGGTCGAGCAGCAAGGCGTGCCTTTCCCCGATTTCGAGCAGCGCCGAGAGCAAGGCTGGTGGCGCGACCTGAGACCGTATGTGGCCCGCTGGGATGCCATGATCGAGGAGTTCAACCAGCGAACCGGCGTCCAGATCTGACGGCACTGATCGGACCCGGGGCCCGGAGGGGGTACGCGTGAGTCTCGAGAACGACGAAAACCCGTTCCTGGTCTATCGCGAGCGGCTCGACAGCTATCACGCCGCCATGACCAAGGGTTGGTCGGATGCCGACTTCGTGTCTCTCGTGAAGCGACTCGATGCCGCCGTCGCCGAGGTCGACGGCATTGGCTTCGAGGTCACCCCGTTGCAGCTCACACCAGGCTTGGCGGCCGAGATCGAGCTTCCGACCGACAAACTGGTGGTGAAGGACGAGACCGGATCGGTCGGCGGTTCGCACAAGGCGCGCCATCTGTTCGGTGTCATGCTTCACCTGTCGATCAAGGGTCTGTCGGGTCGGAAGGAGCTGGCGATCGCCTCGTGCGGCAATGCGGCGGTGGCGGCCGCCGTGGTGGCGGCAGCAGAGAAGCAACCGCTCCGGGTGTTCATCCCCACCTGGGCCGAGCCCTCGGTCGTCCGGATCCTCGAGGCGCTCGATGCCCGGATCGAGGTTTGTGAGCGACGGCCGGGCGAAACCGGCGATCCGACCTACCTGAGGTTCCGGGAAGCGGTCGAAGGCGGGGCGATACCGTTTTCGGTACAGGGCAACGTGACGGAAACGACCCTCGACGGTGGCCGGACGATCGGTTGGGAGCTTGCCGACCAGCTGCGAACGGTCGGTGGCGATCACCGTCGAGTCCGTCTGTTCGTTCAGATCGGCGGCGGCGCGCTTGCTTCGGCGGCGTGGAGGGGACTCATCGGGGGTAACGCGAGGCGGGACGCCCCTGAACTCGTCCTGCACGCCGTCCAGGGTGAGGCCTGCGCTCCGCTGGTGCGGGCCTGGGATCTCCTGACGGTGGATGCGGCCGAGCGGGATGAACTGGTGTTGCCGCATGACCGACCCGGTCGGGCGCGGGCGCTGGTGCGGAGACCGCTGGTCGAGCGGATCCTTGCGGCGGCAACCAACAGGCCCGACCGTTTCATGTGGCCGTGGGAAGTAGTCGGCTCCTCGATCGCCTCGGGGATTCTCGACGACGTCGCCTACGACTGGCTGACGGTGGTCGGCCCCCTGTTCGAGTCGGGCGGGTGGCCCGTGGTGGTGCCCGAGAAGATGATCGAACGGGCCCACCGGGCGGCGCACATGGCGACCGACATCCCCGTGTCGGCTACCGGGGCTGCCGGGCTGGCCGGTCTGCTCGATCCCGATACGAGCGGTGAGATCGATCCCGACGACACGGTGGTGGTGCTGTTCACCGGGGTCGATCGCTGATCAGCCGTCGAGCCCGCCGACGCCGGCAGCCCTCAAGCCCTCGACCACCCGGCTCGGGGTGAGCGGGAAGCGGTCGAACCAGACTCCGGTTGCGTCGTGGACCGCGGCAATCACCGCCGGTGCGAGGGGAATGAACGGCATCTCTGCCATGCCCCGGGCACCCCACGGTCCTCGCGGATCTGGATGCTCGACGAGCACCGAGTCCACCCGGCGAGGAATATCGCCGATTCCCGGGATCAAATAGGTCGACAGGCGGGGGTTGGTGACCCGGGCCCCCACAACCTGGAGGTCCTCGGAGAGCACATATCCGGCCGCCTGAACCACGGCACCTTCCACCTGACCGACCACCAACTGCGGGTTGATCGCCCGACCCACGTCGTCGGCACACACCACCCGGTCGATCTGGATGTGCCCGGTGTCGATATCCACCGTGACTTCGACCGCTTCGGCCACGTAGCCGTACGTGAAGTTGGGCTGGCCGACACCCGTCTCGGGATCGAGCGTCTCGGTGGGAGGGGGGCGGAATCGGAAGAAGCCCCGGGCGGGACGATCGCCTTCGAGCCACCGCTTCCCGGCCTCCTCGGCGGCGCCGAGAATGGAGTTGCCCGCCATCCAGGTCATACGCGACGCCGACACCGAGCCGGAGTCTCCGCCGTCGACGGTGTCCGAGAAGTGGGCCGACACCCGATCAGGGTCCACCCCGCACGCTTCCGCCGCCATCTGGATCAGAGCGGTGTGTGTGCCCTGTCCGACCTCGGCCGCTCCGTGGAACAGTTCAATCCACTCGACCTCATCCTCGCCGTGGAGGACGATCGTCGCCTCGCATCGCTCCGGGAACCCAAAAGAGAACCCGACGTTCTTGTAGGAGCAGGCGAAGCCCTTGCCGCGTCTGAGGCGATCCGTGGCCGCCCCGATCGAGGCGAAGGCCTTGAGCGGCGCCGGCTCGGTCGGGGTGGCAGCCGCCTCTGCACAGGAGGTGATCACCTCGACGATCGAAACCCCGGGCGGCATCTCGACCTGGGTGATTCCGATCGACCCGTCACGAAGGGCGTTCTTCAGTCTGAGTTCAACCGGATCCATTCTCAGGGCTTCGGCCAGTTTGTTGATCTGGGTTTCGGCCACGAACGCGCCCTGTGGGGCCCCGAACCCCCGGAATGCCCCGCCCGGAACCGCATTGGTATAGACGGCCACGCTGTCGATCCGGGCGTTGGGGATGTCATACGCCCCGCCGACACACAGGTGGAGGTTGCCGAGCACCTTGTTGGTGGTGTAGTTGTACGGTCCCGAGTCGAGGAAGGCGTCGGCTTCGACCGCGGTGATCCGGCCGTCCCTCGTTGCCCCGATCTTGGCCCGGACCTGTCCACGGTGGCGCTTGTGATGGCCGACGATCGACTCTTCCCGCGACCACTGGCATCGAAGCGGCCGGTGGATACCCATCGAGTCCAGCTTGCGGGTAGCCAAGGCCATGACGATTTGGAGCGACATGTCCTCTCGCCCGCCAAACGCCCCGCCGACCGCCGGATAGATCACGCGCACCCGATCGTGGGGGAGATCGAGGGCGTGGCAGATCTGCTCCAGGTCCTCGTACGTCCACTGCCCGCCGATTTCGACCGTGATTCGGCCTTCCGGGTCCATGTAGGACACCGCAGCCTCCGGCTGGAGGTAGGCGTGCTCCTGATACGGGAACTGGTAGGTGGCTTCGACCGTCACCTCTGCCGCCGACCACCCGGCGTCCATGTCGCCTTTGCGGATCTTGAGATGGTGATAGGCGTTGGAGTCGAGCCCGTTCTCCGGGTGGAGGAGCGGAGCGTCGAGGGCGGTGGCGGCGTCGATGTCGGCCAGGATGGGAAGCTGCTCCCACTCCACGACGATTGCCTCTGCGCCCGCCAGTGCCGCCTCGGCGGTCTCGGCGACGACCACTGCCAGGTGGTCGGCCTCCCAGCGTGACACGTCGCACGGGATGGTCGATCGCCCGGTGTGTTCCAGGCCGATCAGCACCGGTTGGTCGAACATCGTTAGGCCGTACTCGTTGACCGGAACGTCCGCCGACGTCACCACGGTGACCACCCCGGGCACCGCCAGCGCCGGACCGACGTCGAGGGCAACCAGCCGAGCGTGAGGTTGGTCTGTGAACACGACCCTGGCGTTCAGGAACCCCTCGCGGACGATGTCGGCGGAGTAGAGCGCATCGCCCGTCACCTTGGCCCGGGCGTCGATTCTGTGGCGGGACACTCCGATGCTCACGATGAGCCCGCCGCCTGAGTCACGGCCTCGATGATCTTGTAATACCCGGTGCAGCGGCAGAGGTTTCCGGCGAGTGCCTCCTCGATCTGATCGAGATCCGGTGACGCCACCTCGTCGAGCAACGAGGCACCGGCCATCAGGAACCCGGGAATACAGAACCCGCACTGGACGGCGGCCTTTTCGATGAATGCCTGCTGCAAAGGATGGAGGCGGTCGCTCGTGCCCAAGCCTTCGATCGTCGTGATCTCCGATCCGTGGGCTCGGGTGGCGGGAACCAGGCAGGACATGACGGCGCTCCCGTCGAGCCAGACGGTGCAGGCGCCACATTCCCCCTCGGCGCATCCCTCTTTGGTGCCGGTGAGTGACGCCCCTGACGCAGGGCCGGCATCGTCCCGAAGCCAGTCGAGCAGCGTTTTCCCGGCAGCGCCCTTTGCCGCCACCTTCTTGCCGTTCACATGGGTGATGACTGTGTCGGAGTCGGTGTGTGAGGTCGGCGGCCGGCCTGCCACCTGTCTCGCACCGCCCAGGAGCACCGGAGGGAGGGCGGGCGCGGCGCCCGCCGTCAGCGACCCGAGGGCCCTGGCGACGATGACGCCCATGGCCTCCGACCGGTATCCGGCGGTGGCCCGGACGTCGTCGATCGGACTGATCGTGTCGGCGGCGATCCGGGCGGCTCGACGGATGGCATCGCCGTCGAGCGAGCGGCCGACGAGAGAAGCTGCCGCTTCCTCCAGTTCAACGATCGTCGGGGCGACAGACCCGGCCAGGAGTCGGGCGGACACCACCTTCTCCCCATCGAAGTCGACGAGCGCGGTGAGGTGGATGATCGAGATCGCCTGGGCCCGGCGGTTGCCGAGTTTGAGGAATACGCCCCGCTCGGAGGGTTTCGTGGGACGGAACCGAATCGCAGTCACCATCTCGCCGGGTTCCAGCACGCTCTTTCGAACTCCGGTGTGGAACTCGGCGAGGCCGACTGTTCGGGTCCCGGCGACCGAGGTGAGGTCGAGTTCGGCGTCGAGTGCCCGCAACGGGGTGATGGTGTCGTTGGCCGGTGATGCCGTGACCAGGTTGCCGGCGACCGTTGCTCGATTGCGGAGTTGCGGCGATCCGATTTCCCGGCAGGCCTGGGCGAGTGGAAGTGCCCGGGTCCGGATCGATTCGTGGGCGACGACTTGCGTGTGGGTCGTGGTGGGTCCGATCTCGAACCGCCCGTTGACCTCGGCGATGACGTCGAGACCGGCGATTCGGGTGATGTCGATGAGGGTGTCGACTCCAGGCCGGACGCCGCGCTGTAACTCGAGCAGCAGATCCGTGCCGCCTGCCACCAAGCGGCCATTCGTTCGGTGTTCGTCGATCAGTCGGAGCGCCTCGGGAAGTGTGGCCGGGGTCTCGACCCGGGTGACCGGATACACCTCTGCCTGGACGGGATGGAGCTTCATTCCGCCTGACGCCCGTTGTAGATCACCCCTCCCGAGGCTCCATACTCCTCGAGTACCGCCATGGCCTCGGTGCGCATGACGTCCCGTACGACCTCGATGCCGCGGCTGGTGAGCGCCGACTCCCAGTCGATCATCTTGGGACCCTCGTCGAAACCTATCGCTCGGGCGTCCTCGTCCCGGGCGCCACAGACCAGCCTCCTGACTCCCGACCACGGAACCGCGCCGAAGCACATGGCGCATGGCTCGGTGGACGCAACCAGCACCGCCGGTGGCATCCCTTCCGAACCGAGATCGAAACTCCCGGTCACCACCCCGGCCAGGGCGACTGCGACGATCTCGGCGTGGGCGACCGCAGCCGAGGACGGCATCACGAGGTTCACCCCCGGGGCGATCAGGCGGCCGGTTTCGATCTCGAAGACCGCGGCACCGAATGGCCCTCCGGTGCCCTCTTCGAAGTTCCGGCGGGAGAGTTCGACCACCAGGCCCATTCGCTCGGATCGTGTCTCGCACACGGTGCCGGGGGGTGCGATGTCATCCACCCAATCTGGGAGGCGGAGGGTGAGGGACGGGTAGGCGGTCATGTTGGGGCCGGCTCCTCCGACTTGATGGCGTTCAGATAGTTGTAGATCGTGATTCGGCTGACACCCATGGTGTCGGCTACGTCTTCGATCGCCTTGCGCAGCAAGAACGCCCCCCGTTCGTCGAGCATCCGAACCGCTGCCTGCTTGGCGTCCCGGTCGAAGTCGGCCAGCTTCCCGCCCAACTCCGCCTCCACTTGCGAGATCATGCGGTCGAGGGCGTCATGCAGCCCACCCACGTGGAGCCCATGATCGGCGCCTTCGGTGACCACCTGGACCGACACCCGGGTCGCTCCCTCCTCGACGGCCGCCCTCACCAGGTCACCGACTGCCGCCACGATGTCGGGGGCGGTCCCGGAGGTCGTGTTGCTGAACGGTCCGAGCTCGACATCCAGCCCGTGTCGTTCCACCGCCTCAACCGTCCTGGCGACGTGACGCCCCGGACGGCCCGCTGCGAACGGCTCGACCATGAACTCGAGCCGGAGGTCGGACTGGGCCGTCATTCGGTCAACGAGCCGTAGATCTCGGGCCGTCGATCTCGATAGAACGCCCAGTGTCGCCGCACCTCTTCGATGAGCGACATGTCGAGATCCCGCACCAGCACTTCGTCTTTGGTGTCGGACGCCACTTCGCCCACCATCTGACCTCGAGGCGAGACGAAGTAGGAACTGCCGTAGTAGTCGGTGCCATCGAGTTCTTCCGCCCCGACCCGGTTGATCGCACCGACGAAGTACTCGTTGGCGACCGCGGCCGCCGGCTGTTCGAGGTCCCACAGGTACTTCGAATGACCTCGAGTGGTGGCGGACGGGTTGAAGACGAGTTTGGCGCCCGCCAGGCCCAACGCGCGCCAACCCTCCGGAAAGTGACGGTCGTAACAGATGTAGACGCCGATCCGGCCGACGGCGGTGTCGAAGACCGGGTAGCCGAGGTTGCCGGGCTTGAAGTAGAACTTCTCCCAGAAACCCTTCACCTGGGGGATGTGGGTCTTGCGGTAGAGGCCGAGGAGGGAGCCGTCGGCGTCGATGACGGCGGCCGTGTTGTAGAAGGTGCCCTCGTCGACCTTCTCGTAGATCGGGGCGACGATGACCATTCCGGTTTCCCTGGCGAGGGCGATCACCTTCTGGATCGTGGGGCCGTTCGGGATCTCCTCCGCCTCGTCGTAATAGACCGGGTCCTGGACGGTGCAGAAGTATCCAGTGGAAAAGATCTCCTGGAAGCAGAGGACTTGGGCGCCTTCTTCGGCCGCCTGTCGCGCCAGATCGAGGTTCTTCTCGACCATCGACTCCTTGTCGCCGGTCCATTCGCTCTGGACCAGCGCTGCCCTGACCACCCCGTTCATACCCGGATTCCAATCTGTGGAGACGGGCGATTGTATGGCCGGTTTGACAAATTGTAAAGGTTCGAACGCGCAAGGTATTGCTTGACAAAATGTAAAAATCGAGGGCACAATCGGCGGGATGTCGCGTGTGATCACGGTTGGAGCAGCCCAGATGGGCCCGGTCGCCCGCGGCGAGCCCCGCTCGAGCGCGGTCAAGCGCATGGTCGACCTGCTGGCGGAGGCCGGAGAACGCGGGTGCGACCTGGTGGCGTTTCCAGAACTCGCCCTCACCACCTTCTTCCCCCGCTGGTTCACCGATGACCCGGTCGAGATCGATTCGTGGTTCGAGCGGGAGATGCCGTCTGATGCCACCGCTCCGTTGTTCGAAGAGGCTCGCCGGCTCGGGGTCGGGTTCTCACTGGGGTTCGCCGAACTGGTGACCGGTGATGACGGTGAGCGCCATCGCTACAACACCCAGATCCTGGTCGAGCGGGACGGTTCGATCGTTGGTCGGTACCGGAAGGTCCACGTTCCCGGACACGAGCACGACGAGCCCGACCGGCCGTTCCAGCATGCCGAACGGCACTACTTCGAGCCGGGCCACGAGTTCGGGGTGTGGAGGGCGTTCGGGGGAATCGTCGGGATGGCGATCTGCAACGACCGGCGGTGGCCGGAAACCTACCGGGTGATGGGGCTCCAGGGGGCCGAGTTGATCCTGATCGGATACAACACCCCCCTTCACTACGTGCCCGACCCCCAACAGAACCCGCTGCAGGCCTTCCACAACCACCTCGTCATGCAGGCGGGGGCGTATCAGAACGGGGCCTGGGTGGTCGGCGTCGCCAAGGGCGGGTTCGAGGAGGGTGTCGAGTCGCTCGCCCACAGCGTGATCATCGCTCCCTCCGGTCAGATCGTCGCCCAGGCGGTCACCAACGGCGACGAGTTGATCGTGGCCCGCGCCGATCTCGACTACTGCCGCTTCTACAAGGAGACGTTGTTCGACTTCGACCGCTACCGGGTCCCGGAGGCGTACCGGCTCATCACCGAGCGAAGGGGAGCGATCCCCCCACCGGAGGAGGACCGATGACATTGCTCGAATCCCAGACCGTGACCTTCACCCTCAACGGCCAGAGCGTGAGTGTGCGGGCAGATCATCCCCACCTTCTCGCTGCTCTCAGAGAAGAGCTCGGGATCACCTCGGCCAAAGACGGGTGCTCGCCTTCGGGCCAGTGCGGCTGCTGCACGGTCCTCCTCGACGACAAGGCGATGGTGAGTTGTGTCACCTCGGTCGAGAAGGCCGCCGGACGCACCGTCACCACCCTCGAGGGCTTCGACCCGGCCGAGAGGGACCGGCTCGCCCGAGCGTTCGCGGCCGCGGGCGCCCTCCAGTGCGGATTCTGTACCCCGGGGATCGTGGTTCGGGCCAAGGCTCTCGTCGACCAGAAGGGCAAGGACCTCGATCGGGCAACGATCGAGGGTCGCCTCGGTGCCCACCTCTGCCGGTGCACCGGCTACGTCAAGATCATCGACGCCATCGAGCTCCTCGCCTCGGGTGAGGCGATCCCCGATCCGGTGCTCTCGAAGGGAATCGGCAAGAACGGGGTCAAGTACGAAGGGACCGACCTCGCCCTCGGCGACCGGGGCTATGTGGGCGACATGGCCGTTCCGGGCATGCTCCACGGCGCCCTCCGGCTCACCGACCATGCCCGGGCCGACGTGCTGAGCATCGACACCTCGGCTGCCCTGGCCGAACCGGGGGTGGTGGCGGTCTACACGGGTGCGGATGTGCCCGGGGAGCTCAAGGTCGGCCTG